>JBJOMQ010000082.1:0-10094 GCA_046052275.1 Actinomycetota bacterium
GAGCTGAAACGCGTACGCTACCGTGAGTGGGGGCGCCCCTTCGAGCTCTTTCGCTGCACCGGTCTTCAAGGACTCGATCGAGAGAGCGCGGAATCACTTGCCCCGCCCTGGCCGGATCTGGTCATTGGTGCGGGCATGCGCAACGAACCGGTTTGCCGGTGGGTGCGTCAGGCCTCCGGTGGGCACGCGCGACTCGTGCATGTGGGCCGCCCATGGGCTGACCCGCCGGCATTCGACCTGGTCGTTGCGACACCACAGTATCGCCTGCCGGACTTCCCGCAGGTCCTGCAGAACGCGCTTACCATGCACCGCGTTACGCCGGAGCACCTTGCTGCGTCCGTGGCCCGTCACCGCGAAAGACTGGAACGCCTTCCTGCTCCCCGCATCGCCCTGATGGCGGGAGGATCGAGCGGGCCCCATGCCTTTGGCGAGCATGCCGCATCGCGCCTTGCACGGCAGGCGAGCGTGCTGGCTCCTACGGGCACCATCGGCCTGATGATGGACTGCGACACCACCGGCATCGAGCCCGACCTCGGCCTGATGAAGATCAAGAAGCTGGTGGGCGGCGGCACGATGAGCATCGTCAACCAGACCGTGCCGCGGGCCCTGCGCACCCTCGGATACACCGCCGAGCAGATCGACGACATCATCCGCTACATCGACACCGAGAAGAGCATCCTCGGTGCCCCGCACCTCGCTGCGGCACACGTGCCGGTGTTCGCCTGCAGCATGGGCGACAACACCATCCACTACGAGGGCCACGTGCGGATGATGGGTGCAGTGCAGCCGTTCATCTCGGGAGCAATCTCCAAGACCGTCAACATGCCCGAGGAGGCGTCGGTCGAGGACATCGAGGAACTGCACCTGCTGAGCTGGAAGCTCGGCCTGAAGGCTGTCGCCATCTACCGCGACAACTGCAAGGTGGCCCAGCCGCTCAGCACCGCGAAGAAGGACGATGCATCGGCCGACGGTGGGTCCACGGCAACGCCCTCGGCAGCAGCCAGCCAGGTCGTCGAGCGGGTGATCGAGCGCGTGGTGCACCGTCCAGTGCGCCAGAAGCTTCCCCGAACCCGCCGGGCGCGTACCTTCGAGTTCCGCGTGGCCGACTGCAAGGGCTTCGCCAACATCGGCGAGTATGCCGACGGCCAGCCGGGCGAGATCTTCCTGACGGTCTCCAAGCAGGGCTCAACGCTCAGCGGCATCATGGATGCCTTTGCCAAGAGCATCAGCTACGGCCTGCAGTACGGCGTGCCGCTGCGTGCGTTCGTCGAGGCCTTCACCAACATGCGCTTCGAGCCGGCTGGTATGACCGACGATCCCGACATCCGCTTCGCATCGTCGATCATGGACTATCTGTTCCGTCGCCTGGCCCTCGAGTACCTGACCTACGACGAGCGCGCCGAGCTCGGCATCTTCTCGGTCGACGAGCGCCTTCAGCCGACGCTGCCGGGCGTCGACGAGACGGCCATCGAGAGCCGCACCGGCACCGAGATGGCTCCCGACCCGAAGAGCGTGCCGTCGGTCGACGAGTTCTCGGCACAGCTGTCGCTGGGTATTGCCCCCGAGGCTCCGCACAACGACGTCACCAATCCCGGTGGCACCGAGCGGCCAGCGGTGCGTCACAGCGACGCGCCGATGTGCATGCAATGCGGTGTGCAGATGGTGCGGGCCGGCAGCTGCCACGCCTGCCCCAGCTGCGGCAGCACCAGCGGCTGCAGCTGACGCGCATCGTGCCATGGGCAGCGCCTTTCCCTTCGGGGACAAGGCGCTGCCGCGTGCGCCCCGGAGGTCGGAGGGCACGACGCTCGCCTACGTGCTCGGCGTGTATCCGAGTGCCCTGCACATTCGGTGGCGGCTCCCGTCGAGCAGGCCGGAGGGTCTTCGCGGCGACGTGACGGCGCTCGCAGTGGCGGACGAACCCATCGTGTTCTGGGATGGAAGTGGTGCCGAGCGACTCGTCGACTAATGGAAGGACCGTGTCAGGTTCCGAACGGGTGATGCGGCTGGCGACGACGGCTATGCCTCGGCCAATGGCAACGGCAGTTCGGGCAGGGGCGTGGCGGCCGGGGTGCTCGCGCCGCTTGGGATCTCGCCGGCCGACACCTGGTTCAACGACGCAGTCGACACGTTCTATGTGAAGCACGGTGGCCGAACCCCGCAGCAGGGCGACGTGATGCGCGATGTCTACGACCGGTTTGCTGCGAGTCGTTCGCATCGGACACCGGCCAGCCTGCCGCCTCGGCCGTCGCCGGCGACGCTCGTCGAGACGGCTGTGCGGCTGCATCGTGATCGCCTGCGCGACGATCTCGTCGAGGCGTCACCGCCGCTGGTGGTGACGCTGGGCGAGGAGGCCCGCAGCGTGCTGGCCGCCATCGCCGACACGGCGAGCGGGCCGGCGACGGTGACGCTCACCCGCGGTGCAACTGCGGAACGGTCGTACGGCAGGCGGGGCGAGGTTCTGGTCGCACGGCGGCGGATGGAGTGGTTGGCGCTGAAGCACCCGGGCAATAGTGACCCCTACTGGACGAGACTCCACGACGAGTGGACCGCTCGTGCGGCCACTGGCAGTTGAGGGGTCGCCTCATGCTGGTTCGGGCAGACAAGGCGAAGCGTGGCAGGCTCTGAGTGCGTACAGGGCAGCCATGGGAGGGCACTGATGGAACGGTTCGCCGGGAAGATTGCAGTCGTCACGGGCGGCGGCACGGGGATGGGGAGAGAGCTCGCCCGACAGCTGTCTGCCGAGGGCTGCCATGTGGCGATGTGCGATGTGTCCGCCCACGACATGGCCGAGACGCAGTCGCTGTGCCGTGTGGATGCTCCATCGGGCACCCGGATCACGGCACACGTGGCCGACGTCAGCGATGAGACGCAGGTGCTGGCCTTCCGCGACGCCGTGGTGGAGGCCCACGGGGGAGAACGACCCCAGGTGCATCTGCTGTTCAACAACGCCGGCATCGGGGGCGGGGGGAGCTTCGTCAGCGACGACCGCACCGTGTGGGAGCGCACCTTCAATGTCTGCTGGGGCGGGGTGTACCTGTGCTCCCGGGCATTCCTGCCGCTGCTCATGGCGGCCGACGAGGCCAGGATCGTCAACACGAGCAGCGTGAACGGCTTCTGGGCATCGCTCGGCCCGGCGCAGTCGCACACCGCCTACAGCGCCGCCAAGTTCGCAGTGAAGGGCTTCAGCGAAGCCCTGATCACCGATCTGCGGCTCAATGCCCCGCACGTGGGTGTGTCGGTGGTGATGCCCGGCCACATCGGCACCTCGATCGTGCTGAACTCGCACCGCGCCCACGGTGCCGAGCCGAAGGAGATGACCGCCGAGCAGGTGGCAGGAATTCGCCAGCGACTGGCAGGGCAGGGGATCGACCTCAGCGGAGCGAGCGACGACGACATCCGACTCGGCGTGCAGGCTCAGGCCGAGGCGTTCCGCGACAACGCCCCCATGACGGCGGCCGATGCAGCGGCGGTGATCCTCGACGGCGTTCGGGCGGGTCGCTGGAGGATCCTGGTAGGTGACGATGCGCACCGACTCGATGCGCTCGTTCGCCATGACCCAGAGGCAGCCTACGAGCCGTCGTTCGGCGACCGCCTCCGCGACGAGGCGATCTTCGAGTTCACCCGCCCCTGACCATCCTGCAGCAGGGAATCGCGACCCGGCGGGCCGGCGCGGCTAGTTTCCTGAGTGATGGCCACGCTGCGGTTCAGCTTCGGCACCATGGGCTCGGGGAAGAGCACCATGGCCCTGCAGATCCATCACAACCTCGCCAGCCGCGACCTGTTCGGCCTTCTGCTGACGGCGCTCGACCGCGAGGGGGCCAAGGTCAGCAGCCGGCTCGGCGTGGCTGCCGATGCAGTCGAGGTGCTGCCTGAGATCGACCTCTACGCGCTGGCCGTCGACAACTGGCCTCTGCACTACATGGTCTGCGACGAGGTGCAGTTCTACTCGTCAGCACAATGCGACCAGCTGGCGCGCGTGGTCGACGACCTCGGCGTCGACGTGTTCGCCTTCGGGCTCATCACCGACTTCCGCGGCCAGCTCTTCGACGGTACGAAGCGGATGCTCGAGATCGCCGACGAGCGGGTTCCGATGCAAGTTGAGGCACGCTGCTGGTGCGGGTCACGGGCCACGCACAATGCCCGCGTGGTGAACGGTGCAGTCGTCTTCCAGGGCGAGACCGTCGTGGTGGGCGACACTGGCGAGCACGCCGATAGGCCGCTCTTCGGCGATGTCGTCAGGTACGAACTGCTGTGCCGTGCCCACTACCGGCGGGCCGAGCTGGGCAACTGACGCCGCGGTGCGTCGACCTCGACTGGGCAGGTCCGGTCAGAACGACTCGAGCATGCGGATGGCCGCAGGCCCGAGCAGCACGATGAACATCACCGGCAGGATGAAGAACACCATCGGGAAGAGCAGCTTGACCGGCAACTTCATGGCGCTCTCCTCGGCCATCTGACGGCGCCGCTCGCGCATCTCGTGCGACTGGATGGTGAGTGTCTGCGAGATCGGCACGCCGAGACGCTCGGCATGCGACAGTGCCGACACGAAGCCTGTGAGCTCAGGCACGTCGACACGCTCGGCCATGCTGGCAAACGCCACGGCGCGGGCGAGACCGAAGCGCATGTCCTGCAGTACGCGGCTGAACTCCTCGGCAATCGGCCCGGTGTTGCTCTGGGCGATTCGGGCGAGTGCCGCATCGATGCCGAGGCCGGCGCGGACCATGACGTTGAGCTGGTCGATCGAGTCGGCGATCTGAGACCGCACTTCCTCCTTGCGGTCGTCGCGCCGGCGGTCGACGAGCACGTTCGGGATGAAGAATCCGATGACCGTCGCTGCGATCGTGAGCACGACGCCGCCGAACGTGAGGTCGGCGATGAGGCGGGCCGCGAAGAGCAGGAACATGACGACGGCGGCGAGGATCTTCATCGACACGACGCGCTCGATGGTCCACTTCTCGTCAAGTCCGGCCTGGGCGATCTTTGCCTCGAGCTTGCGCATCCGCGCAGCAGGCAGCAGCGACCGAACCTTGTCGACGACGGCCATCGCAAACGGGCCGAGCGCTCGCTCGCTGCCGGAGCGACCGAGGGAGATGCGGCGCTGGTCGGGGCCGAAGCGCTCCGCGAGTGCCACGTTGTCGTCCTTCTGGCCGCCGCTGAGGGCGAACCACAGCACGAGGATCGAGCCGACGACAGCAGCGCTGCCGGCGAGGGGAGCGAGATCAAACATCAGTCGACCGCCTTTACGATCTTGCGGATCCAGACCCAGCCGGCAGCCATGAGCACACCGGCGAAGAGCACGAGGAACGGCCCCGAGTCGCGCCCGAAGGGCTCGAAGTACTCGCGGTTGGTGAGCAGCAGCACGAATGCCACGAGGATGGGGAGTGCCGTGATCACGTAGGCCGAGAGCCTGCCCTCAGCAGTGAGCACGTCGATCTGGCGGCGCAGGCGCTGGCGCTCGCGTACGGTCTCGCCGACATTCTCGAGCACGACGGCCAGTTCGCCACCGACCTCGCGGTTGATCTGCATCGCCGACACCACCCAGGTGAAGTCCTTGCTGGCCATGCGCTCGGCGACGTTGGACAGTGCCTCGCCGGGATCACGGCCAATGCGCTGCTCGAAGAGCACGCGCTGCAGTTCGGACCGCATCGGCTCGGGAGCCTGGTTGGCGGCCACGTCGAGCGCCTGCGGCAGGCCGTACCCCGCACGCAGCGACGACACCATGGTCTGCAGCATGTCGGGCATCAGCATCACAAACTTCTTGCGACGCGACTCGATGCGCTGGCGGAGGTAGGCGCGGGTGCCGATCGGGGTGAGCACACCGCCGATGATGAGCGCCATGCCGAACGGCAGTGATGCACCGAGAGCAAGGATGACCAGCAGGCCCACGACGCCGGCGACAACCACGAACTCGCCTGGCCGGAGCGGGATGGCGGCGATATCGAGCGACTTCGCGAGGGCCCGCTGCTTGCCGCTGCGAACGAGGAGGTTGTCGACCAGTGCCGTGAGGCGCTTGATGGGGCCGCCCTCGACCTTCGGCCGCGCTGCCCGAGCTGCAAGCTCCTGGCTGCGGCGCTTCGAGGGCCAGGTGACGAAGAGCAGCAGGCCGAAGACGGCGGCGAACACCGTCAGTGTGCCGACGCTGCGGAGGGCTGCAGCCGAGGCGCCGCCAGTGACCGACTCGGTGATAAGGCCCTCGGTGGTGGGCGGCGCCGTCGCAGGCGGCACCGAGGTGGACGATGCCGATGCAGAGCCGAGTAGCAGCGCCGTCGTTGCAGCACTGGCGATCACGGCTCCGAACAGGCGGGTTCCCCGCGTGCGCATGGTGCTGCTCATCCGGCGCCGACGCCGGCCTCGCGGAGGCGGTCGGCGAAGATGGGGCGGATTCCGGTCGAGCGGAGCGTGCCGCTTGCGGTGACGGCACCGTTGTCGTTCATCAGCTTGTAGATGTCGCTGGTGGTGATGACGTCGCCCTCGAGTCGGCCGACCTCGGTGAGGTGGGTGATCTTTCGGCTGCCGTCGGGGAAGCGCTGGATGTGCACGATGAGGTCGACGGCCGACGAGACCTGCTCGCGGATGGCCTTGCTGGGCAGCTCGACGCCCGCCATCAGCACCATGGTCTCGAGACGGGCGAGGGCATCGCGCGGGCTGTTGCAGTGCACCGTGGAGATCGAACCCTCGTGGCCGGTGTTCATGGCCTGCAGCATGTCGAGTGCCTCGGGCCCGCGGACCTCGCCGACGATGATCCGGTCGGGGCGCATACGCAGCGAGTTGCGGACCAGGTCGCGGGTGGTGACCTCGCCGCGGCCCTCGAGGTTCGGCGGGCGGCTCTCGAGGCGCACCACGTGGTCCTGCTGCAGCTGCAACTCGACTGCGTCCTCGATGGTGACGATTCGCTCGGTGGTAGGGATGAAGCCGGAGAGCACGTTGAGCATCGTTGTCTTGCCGGTGCCGGTACCGCCGGAGATGATGATGTTGAGCCCGATCTCGACGACCGCCTTCAGCAGTGCCGCGACCTCGGGAGTGACGGTCTTGAAGGTGATGAGGTCGTCGATGGTCAGCGGATCGGCTGAGAACTTCCTGATCGTGAGCACCGGGCCGTCGACGGCGAGCGGGGGAATGATGGCGTTGACACGAGAGCCGTCGACGAGTCGAGCATCGACCATCGGTGACGACTCGTCGATGCGGCGGCCCACCTTGCCGACGATGCGCTCGATGACCCGGCGGAGGTGGTCGTCGCTGGTGAATGCCGAGCTGGTCTGCTCGAGCACGCCGTCGCGCTCGACGTAGATGTAGCTGAGCGAGTTCACCATGATCTCGCTGACGGTGGGGTCGGCGAGGAACTTCTCGACCGGCCCGAGACCCATGACGTCGTCGAGGATCTCGGACGTGAGCTGCTGGCGCTCGACGAGCGAGAGCGGCACGCCGGTAGACGCCATGAGATCGCTGATCTCCTGTGCCACGTAGGCATTCAGCTGCTCGGGGCTGACGCTGGTGTCGTACAGGCGGTTGCCGAGGCGGGCGACGAGGCCCTGGTGGACCGTGGCCTTGAAGCCAGCGAGGGCCGACGAGACGGTGGGAGCGGCCTGGGGCGCGTTCGTCGCCGTCGACGGGGTGGGGCGGGCGAGCCGGGGGTCGGTGGCGTTGCCCTTCTGCAGGCGGTCGGAGAGTTTCACTGGGTCCTCCACTTGAAGAAGCGATTTCGGCGCTCGATGGCGTCGGTCGACTCGTCGACCATGAACTGCCGGGCGAAGGCATGCAACTGCCGCCCGAGCTGCGAATCGGGCTGCGAGAGAGCGATGACCGTGCCCTGGTTCATCGACAGCGGGATGTCGCGGCTGCTCGGCAATGCAGCGTCGAGCGTCATGCCGATAGCGCTCTCGACGTCGGAGATCTCGAGGCCCACGCGGGCATCGGCACGGTTGATGACGAAGTGCCGGCGGGCCGCCGTGGCCCCCATGCGGTCGAGGGCGTCGACCTCCTTGCCGAGATTGCGGATGCTCGTGACGTCGAGGCTGGCAACCAGCACGAGGTCGGTGGCCAGGTCGATGGCGGCGAGCGCCCGCTCGTCGAGGCCGGCGGCCGTGTCGACCACGATGTGCCCGACGTCTCGTGACAATGAGGTGATGATCTGGGAGGCGATCTCTCCCGTCACGGCTTCGCCCTCCTCTGGCGACCCCGCTCCGGCGAGGACGAAGAGGCCCGACGGCTCGTGACGGGTGAGGAAGACCTTGATCGTCGTGCTGTCGAACGATGGCATCGACGCCAGCTGGCCGATCGTGTGCTCGGGCACCATGCCGAGCACGCTGGCGCAGTCGCCGAACACGCAGTCGAGGTCGACGAGGGCGACGTCGGTGCCGAGTCCCATGGCGAGGGCCACAGAGAGGTTGGTGGAGAGCATCGTCTTGCCCGATCCGCCCTTGGGGGAGAGGGTGACGATGATCCGACCCGACCGCTGGTTGGACACGGCGAGGTCTTCGACGCGCACGGAACGAATGCGGGCGACGCGATCGGCCTCGGCGAGCAGCGCCCGTCCGAGCTCGAGACCCATCGACGACGGCGAGATGATGTCACGGACGCCCGAGCGCAGCGCCTCACGCCACAGGTCGGGGGACGGCTCGCGAACCAGCACGGCGCCCGTGGGGAATGCCGATTCCTCGAGGAGGTTGGCGACGCTGAGGGCGAGGTCGATGGGCACGTCGAGGCCGAAGCAGGCGGCGAGGGCGCCGTGCTGCTCGACCTGCTGCTGCAGTGCCGCCGGCGACAGCGGACGTCCGGAGTCGTCGATCCACCGCACCCGGCGGGTCGAGACCTCGATGCCTGCGTTCGCCTCGACGTCGCCGCGGTTGTCGTTGGTGACGACTGCGACGATGGGGAGGGCGTCTCTCATTCCTTCACCACTCCGTACACCTTGTCGAGGGTCAGGATGCTGCCGCCGGTGAGGTCGGTGTCGGCGTTCTGGCGGGTCAGCCAGATGAGCCCGAACTCGGCGGCGAATGTGATCTGTTCGGCCTGCGGCGTAGTGACCGCCAGCGTGACGAGCAGCACGCTGGCCGGTGCCGTGGCCACCGTCGTGCCGGGGATGATGTCGCCGTTCTCGTCGGTGGTGGGCGGTTGGGCGGTGCGCTGCGTGTCGGTGAACGAGTACTGCACCGCCGTCACCAGGATCTGGCTCAGCGTCAGGTGCGTCGTCTTCGGCAGGCGTGGCAGCGGCTCGCCGTCGGTCGTCTGCGTCTCGTCGGTCGTGGTCGTCACGCCGGCAGCCTCAGGGTCCTCCGAGTCGAACGACAGCAGGATGCCGACGAACTCGCCGGGGGCAAGTGCGCCACCGACAGCACGCTCGGGATCGAGCGCCAGGGTGATCTCCTGGAGCCCCTCGGGAACCTCGACGCGCACGAGGTCGTCGGCGTTCACGAGGCGGCTCGCCAGCAGCTGCTCGCCAGCCTTCAGGTCGACGCCGGCCACGAGTGTGGGGTCGACGCTGTCGAGGCTGGTGAGTGCATCCGGTGACACGAGGCGCTTGGGCACGTCGGTGGCCAGTACGGCATTGCCGATGATGGCCAGCGTGGCACCGGCCGGGATGTCGCGCTGGACGACCAGCACCTTCACCTGCGCGTCATCCTCGATGGCGTCGTTCTTTGCCTTCTCGACGTAGCCCACGAGGCTGACCGTGCCCACAAGGGCGAGCACGAGGGCGACGAGGATCCCTACCAGTTTGCGCTTCATTGACTTCCTGTCGTTCGAGGCCGGCCGGGCGGCTCAGCCGATCATCTTTACGCTTGTAACACCAGTGTTGTAGTAGCCGCCGAAGTCGCCGTCAAAGGTCGCCTCGGTGAACACACCGCGGAAGCACCGCAGCGAACCCGATGGCGCACCGGGATCGGCAGGGTTGGGTGGGCATGAGAATCCGGGTGATCTGAACCCGGAGAGGTCGTAGCCGGTGACGGTGAACCCTACGAAGGCGATGATCTCGTACTCGGCGTTGTTGCCGCCGGAGACCGACACGGCGCTGGCGCGGTTTCCCGCCGGCACGCGCCGGTCGCGCAGCGTCATCGCCGCCTCGTAGAGCTCGGGCGCGTCGTCGACGCGCAGGATGC
>JBJOMQ010000083.1:0-9940 GCA_046052275.1 Actinomycetota bacterium
GATCCGGACCCTACGTCGTCGGCCAGTGGCGGCCGTGCTGGCTGCCGGCGTCCTTGGCTGCTCGATTTCGGTGTCGACCGTGTCAGAGGCAGCCGCGGCGGCCATCACGGTGTCATCCACCGTCGTCGGATCCACGCCCGACGTGCTCGGCTACAACACGGCCCACGCCATGGCCGGCTCGAATACCGCCGACTGGTGGCGGTACTCGGGGGCGAAGGCGGCCAGGGTGTTCCTGTCGGCGTCCGACATCGAAAGCGCCGACGACATTGCCGGCATCGGTGACGGGGTCAGCACGCAGACCGGCTTCGATGCGCGACGTGCTGCGCTTCGAGCCAACGCGGCCACCAGCGCTGCGTCACTCGACAGCCAATACGTGGCGTGGTCGGCGTTCACCAGCGCCTACTCCCAAGTCGCCACCGGCAACAACCGCTTCGCTGTCGCATCGTGGTTCCCGTCACTCCGCTCGATGGGTGTCGACATCCTCGTCAACATCACCGCCTCGCCATCGCGCTTTCCCCTTGCCGACACGGGTGACTTCGCCAACGCCTGGGAGCTCTGGCAGCACTACTACGCCCAGTCGTTCCTCCTGTCGCGTGACTACGGCGTGCGCCGCTTCAGCGTGTTCAACGAGCCGAACGGCTGGAGTCCTGCCATCAGCGTCGAGAACTGGGCGCGCCGCCTGCGTATCGCCTCGGATGCGATCCAGTCGGCAGTCTCCGACATGAATGCCCGCTACGGGCGAAGCGTCGATGCCGAGGTGTTCGCTCCGAACACCGCCAACGGGGCGACGAAGTACGACGACTATGCGACCGGCGACTACTGGGGCGACCTTGCCGTGGCACAGCGCGGTCTCGACCGGTGGGGGGCGGCGGCGCCCGCTGGATGGGCCAACTTCGACGTGTACAACTACCAGAAGTACTCGACGAGCGCCGCCGACTACTCGAGCGACATCGATCTGTTGCGCTCGAAGATCGTCGCCGACGTCGGTGCAGCAGGCCTGCCGCTGGCGCTCACCGAGTACAACGTGCGCACTGGCGCCAACTACGACGCCCGCACGGAGACCGCCGACTCGCCGTCGGACTACGCGGCGCTCGGCGCTGTCAGCGTCGCACTTGCCGAGCGCAGCGCATCGCAGCTGTATCTCTTCAAGTTCGGCATGACCGAGCGCACAGGTACGTATCCGGTGGCGAAGAACGGCACGCACTACGTGCAGAACGCAACCACCGGCCTGAATGAGTACGGCGGAGCTGCGGGCACGGCCGAGGTGTACCGGTTGTTCATCAGGGCATCTGGCGCAGCTCGGCCGCGACTCGGCGTCACCAGCACGCTCGGCAGTTCCGTCTGGGTGCAGGCGACTCGCGACCCGGCATCGGGCTCGGCGTTCGTCTTCATTGCCAATACCTCCACGTCGGCGGCGTCGATCGACATCGACCTGTCGGCACTCGGACTCGCCGAGGGGAGCGCGGTGACAGTGGAGGAAGTCAGCACCACCAGTCGTGGCGGTGTCAGCCGGCTCACGTCGCTCTCGGCTGGACGCATCAGTGCTGCCGACATGCCGGCCCAGTCGGTCTGGCTGGTCACCGCCCACAGCGGGCTCACCTCGTCGACGCAGTCGACGGCGCTCGCCGACGCAGTGCTCGGTGACGGCACCTCGCGGACCACTGTCGGCGGTGCGGCAACCTCGCTCCTCGCCCGTGCCGATGGCACGGCGAACGGGCGCCGTGTATCGGTGATCAAGATGGCGGTGCCGGCATCGCTGCCAGCGAATGCCCGCGTGCTGCTGTCGCTGTCGACGGCGACGACGACGGGCACCACGCCCGTGCAAGCCCACGTCTACGGCATGGCCGACGACTCATGGTCAGAGTCATCGGTGACCTTCGCTGCACTCACGACGTCGCTCGACCAGGGTGTCGGTAGCGGCAACCAGATTGCCCACAACGTCGTGAAGGGCCAGGGCACGACCACCTTCATGCTTGGCCAGGTGATGGCGAACTCGACGACCGCGCAGCAGCGACTCGTCGACGTGACCGACTTTGTCCGCGCTCAGAGCGATGGCACGGTGTCGTTCCTGGTGGCCCAGGACCACCGCTGGGACGTGCGACTGCCCGATCTCGTCACGGGCGATACGCAGCCGGCTGGCCTGCGCATCACCTCGCGCGAGGGCGGCGGCGGCCCGGCGCTGGTGGTTCTGAGCGGCACCGCCCCGCCGCCGACCTCGACCACCACGTCCACGACGTCCACGACGTCCACGACGTCGACATCCACGACATCAACGTCCACGACATCGACAACGGTGCCGGCCTCGACCACCGTGGTGGCCGAGGCCGACTCGCTGGTCATCGCCGCCAGCTCGGGCGACTCGACCGGCATCAAATCCGACCGGCTGGCCTCGGGTGGCCGCAGCCTGCTGTATCGCAGCAATGCGGTGGGTGACTTCGTGACGCTGCGGCTCAGCGTTCCCGCAGCCGGCTCGTACGCAGTCACCATCACCGCCAAGATGATGAACGACCGCGGCCAGCTGCAGTTCGCAGTCGCCGACGCTCTCGCCGGGCCCTATGTCAACGTCGATACGCCGAAGGACGAATATCGATCGACGATCACGTTCGGATCGATCGGCGTCTTCACGGCGAGGGCCGTGTTCGCGACCGCCGGCACCAAGTTCCTTCGATTCACTGTGACCGGTCGGAACCCTGCGTCGTCGGGCTACAACCTCAGCATCGACCGCATCACGCTCGTCTCCTGAGACTCGCAGCGGCCGGGTGCTGCGCCATCTCGACCGCAGCAGTACGGGCTCGTTCCACCGATGAATGCTGCGCGCAGTGCGTGCCGTGGATGATGTGGCTCGTGTTGCCGGGATAGAAGTACGACTCGCGTCCGTCGTCCCAGCGAACCAGATAGTGCTTGGCGTCGCCATCGCCCATCACCGTCAGGATCTCGCCCTTACGCGGCGGATGCCCGAGTTCCATCGAGTCGACCACGATGCCATCGCCGACATGTGCGTGGAGATTCATCAGCGCCTCTCAGACCTTCGTGATCGGCACGGTGGACCGATGGGATTCGACGGTGCGCACCGGCAGCTTCACCTCGAGGACGCCGGCGTTGTACGTGGCCTTCACATCATCCGACGTGACACCGTCGGGCAGCGAGATCGATCGGTGGAACGAGCCATACCGGAACTCGGAGCGGAAGTCGCCGTCGGTGCTCCTCGTCTCGCATTCGCGTTCGACTGCGATGTGCAGCACGCCGTCGCTGATCCAGACCTCGGCATCCTTGTCGGGATCTATGCCCGGAGCTTCGGCGCGGACGACGTAGGCATCGTCGCGGAACTCCTCCTCGACGCGGATCGTCTCGTACTGACCGAACCAGGTCGGCACCGTGTCGAACCAGCGGCGCATGTCGAACAGGTCGGGGAGCCGCGTCGCCGGCTCGCGTAGGGCGGTGGTCGAGTGCCTCATGGTGGCCTCCGTGGGGTGAAGGGAATGGTGCTGGGCTGCCCTCAGGCAGCAATCGGGGTGCCGGCCCGTGGCCGCGGAGTGTGTGGCCGCCGCAGCAGTCCGCCGGCACCACCATTGAACGCAACGCGCATCGAGCGGCGTAGTGCCGGTCGTCGTCCAGTGCGCTCCGATGGTCCAGAGTCCGCCGAGACAGGGGGCAGCCATGGGCACAGCGACTGCGGGCCACGATGCGGATGGCAGCGGCACCGCTCCGTAACGTGGGGGCATGTCTGACCGTCACTTCAGCGACGAGCACGATGCCTTCAGGGCCTCCTTTGCGTCGTTCGTCGCCAAGGAGATCACGCCTCACTACCTCGAGTGGGAGCGCAACGGCATCACGCCGCGCAACGTCTTTGCCGCAGCCGGTCAGTACGGGTTCACGGGCATGGCGGTACCCGAGGCCTTCGGCGGCGGGGGCAGCACCGACTTCCGCTTCAACCAGGTCATCGGCGAGGAACTCGCGTTTGCCGGCATCGGTGGCACCGCCATCGGCATCACACTGCACAACGACGTCGTCACCCCCTACTTCGTCGAGTACTGCACGCCCGAGCAGCGCCAGCGGTGGTTGCCTGGCATTGCGTCAGGCGAGCTCATCACCGCGATCGGCATGACCGAGCCGGGTGCGGGCTCCGATCTCGCCGGTGTGTCGACCACGGCGGTGCTCGACGGCGACGAATACGTGCTCAACGGTGCCAAGACCTTCATCACCAACGGCATCAATGCCGACCTCGTGGTCGTCGTCTGCAAGACCGACCCAACGCAGCGGCACTCGGGCATGTCGCTGCTCGTAGTCGAGCGCGGCATGCCCGGCTTCGAGCGCGGCCGCAATCTCGAGAAGATCGGCATGCACAGCCAGGACACTGCTGAGCTGTTCTTCAACGACGTGCGCGTGCCGGTGTCGAATCGACTCGGCGAGGAGGGCAAGGGCTTCCACTACCTCACGGCGAATCTTGCCCAGGAGCGACTGTCGATTGCCATCAACGGTGCCGCCGTCGCACAGGCCGCGCTCGACGTGACTGTCGACTATGTGAAGGAGCGGCGCGCCTTCGGCCAGCAGATCTCGTCGTTCCAGAACACCAAGTTCGTGCTTGCCGAGGTGAAGACCGAGGTCGACATTGCGATGTCGTATGTCAACGAGTGCGTCCGCCGGCTGAATGCCGGCACGCTCACGGCAGCCGAGGCGGCGCAGGCCAAGTACTGGTGCACCGACCTTCAGAAGCGGGCGGTCGACCGCTGCCTGCAGCTGTTTGGCGGCTACGGCTACATGCTCGAGTACCCGATCGCCCGGTTCTATGCCGACGCCCGCGTGACGCCGATCTACGGCGGCACCAACGAGGTCATGAAGACCATCATCGCCAAGTCTCTCGGCCTCTGATTCCGACTACTGAGCGTGGCCGTGACGACCCAGCCCGCCTCGTTCGGGTGTTGCTCGCCGCCGACGCAGTGGTGGGCGCCGCCACTGTCGGGCGCACGCCGGGTGTCCCATGCGTGGTGTCGGCCATTGGGGCCACACGGCGGATCCCCGATGGCGCACTGGTCGAGGTCGATGGCAACGCTGGCACCGTCACTGTGCTCGAGCTGCCCGGCTGACCGCCGGACGTCGAGATGACCGTCATCCGCCGCTCGATGTCACGTCCCGGCGCATCGCGTACGTTCAACGAGTGATGATCCGGCTGCACCATGCTGACGACCTCGAGCCACTGCTCGACGCGCTGGCAGAGGTAGTCGGCGCGCCCACGCCCGACCCGTTCGTTCCCGAGCTCGTCGTCGTCCCGTCGCTTGGGATGCGCGATGCCGTCACAGCCGGCCTCGCACGGCGGGTGGGCGCCTCGGCAGCGGGTGCCACCGACGGCGTCGTGGCGAATGTCGAGTTCGAGTTCCCCGGCCGGTTCATCGGACGTGCCTTTGGTGATGCCGCCGGCCCCGACCAGCTCCCCAATGATCCGTGGCACATCGAGCGGCTCACATGGGCCGTGCTCGACGTGCTCGCGTCATCGGCACCCCGACTGCCGCGCCAGCCGGATGCCGTCGAGCTGTGGTCGTATGCGCGCAGCATCGCCGACCTGTTCGACCGCTACGCCATTCAGCGGCCGAGGATGATCCAGCACTGGGCGCAACATGACGCTCACGCAGACCACGCCGACACCGACGGCACCTACGTGCAACGGCAAGGCGACGGGACGATGGCGACGCTGCTCGACGACCATGCCTGGCAGGCCCAGCTCTGGCGCGCAGTACGCGCCCGGATCGGCGTGTCGAGTGCCCCAGAGCTGATGCCGATGCTGCTCGCACAGATCCGCGCCGGTGACATCGGGGTCAATCTCCCGCAGCGGGTCTGTCTGTTCGGGTTCGGCTCGCTCTCCACCGGCGTTCTCGAGGTGGCCACTGCCATCTCGGCGAACCGCGAGGTCCATGCATTCCTCCGCCATCCGTCGGCAGTTGCCTGGCACAGCTCGCCGCACCGGCTTGCTGGAGCGCTGCAGCCGCGGTCGGCGATCGACGTCGCATCGCACACGACGAATCCCTTGCTCTCGTCCTGGGGTCGGCTGTCGCTCGAGGCGGTCGCAGCACTCACCGGATCGGGGGACATCGATCAGATCGCCGTTCACGAGCCGCCCGTGCCGGCACCGACGTCGATCCTGCGGGCAATGCAGCACGGCATACGCCTCGATGTGGCGCCTGTGCTCGCGCCGGGACTCGGCGCCGCCGACGGCACCGTCCAGGTGCATGCCTGCCACGGTGACGTTCGCCAGCTCGAGGCGCTCCGCGATGCGCTCGGCCACGCATTCGTCGCCGACCCCACCCTCGCCGCGCACGACGTCGTGGTCGTCAGCCCTCGCATCGAGGACTTTGCCCCTTTGATCGAGTCGGTGTTCTCGAGGGGTGACCTGCCGCTGCCGGTGCGGATCGGAGACCGCTCACTGTCGTCAGCCGATCCGCTCGGTGATGCCCTCGTGTCGGTGCTCGACACCGTGTCGGGCCGCGCCACCCTCTCCGACGTGCTCGGACTCGTGCAGCACGCAGCGATCAGGGAGCGGATCGGATGGAGCGCCGAGCCGGTCGAGCGGGTGTCGGCGTGGGCCGCCGATCTCGGAGCGCGGTGGGGCTTCGATGCCGACCATCGCCGCGCGTGGGGGCTGCCGTCCGATGTCGAGACGGGCACGTGGCGATCGCTGGTCGACCGGCTGCTCCTCGGTGTGGCGATGCCTGCACCGACGCCGCGTGTGGCGTTCGGCGGCATCTCGCCGCACGACGACATCGGCACCGAGGATGCGGTGGTCGCAGGAGGACTTGCCGACCTCGTCAGCAGGCTGGTTGCAGCCCACGAGAGGCTCATCGGTCCTCGACCTGTCGGCGAGTGGATCGATGCGCTGCACGAGATCGTCGACCTGCTGCTCGTGGAAAGCAGCGATGAGCCGTGGGGCCGTCGTGTGCTCCACCGGACGCTCGACTCGATCGCCGCTGCTGCTGTCATCGGCGACGAGGCCTGCGCTGTCGGCCTCGAGATCGACGATGTGATCCGCTTGGTCCGCCGGGCGCTCTCTGACCGGCCGGGACGGCTGCGCCTGCGCACCGGGTCGATCACGGTCACCTCGATGCTGCCCGTGCAGGGCGTGCCCGCACGAGTGGTGTGCATCCTCGGTCTCGACGACGGAGCGCTTCGTGCGGGCACCTTCGACGGCGACGACATCCTCGGGGTCAACCAGTGCGTCGGCGAACGGCACCCGCGCTTCGAGTCGCGCCAGCTGCTGCTCGATGCAGTGCTGGCGGCGCGCGATCGGCTGATCGTCACCTGCACCGGAGCAGACCTCACCACGAACAAGGAAGTGCCCTTCGTCGTGCCGCTCGTCGAGTTGCTCGATGTGGTCGGCGCAATCACGGGTGACCGCAACGCCGTCGTTGTGCGCCATCCTCGGCACGGATTCAACGAGCGGATGCTGATCGCCGGAGACCTCTCGCCGGTGACACGGCAGCCATTCACCTTCGACAGGTCGATGCTCGACGCGGCCATCGCGAAGCGATCGGGCGCCGCCGCAGCCGACGACACGCCCAGCAGGTGGCGGCTCGATCCGGTCAGTCCCGACTCCTTCGACATCGACCTGCTCGCCGAGGCCGTCTCCCGCCCGGCACGGGTCTACCTCCGGCGGCGGCTCGACGTACGGCTGCCGCCAGATCCGACGCGAGATGACGACGGCCTCTCCATCGGAGTGGATCCGCTCGGGAACAGCGCGCTCGGTCGCAGCCTGCTCGACGCGCTGCGGCGCGGCGGCGATGACGGCCAGTGGCGGGGAGCCGCTCGCCAGGACGGAACGTTGCCCCCGGCGGCACTCGGCGACCATGCACTCGACACCGTGACCGCCGAGGTCGGGCTCATGGCAGACCTCGCAGCGCGGCTGAATACGCCGCTCGCCGGGTGTATCGAGCAACGGGTCGACGTCGAACTCGTGGATCCATCGACCAGCGCAGGCTCGACAACGCGGATCGACGGCTCCATCCGGAGCGTCCACGTCGAGGATCCGGCGCACATCGTGGTCGACATCGACTACCGGCGGCCAAAGTCGTCGCACCGGCTCGCCCTGGCGGTGCGGCTGGCCGCAGCACACCTCGCCGACCCCGAGCACGACTGGTCGGGGATCCTCATCACGCGCGGCGAGTCGGGAAAGCCGCCACGGGGACTGACCCTCACGCTGATCGGCGACGGTGTCGAACGGAACCGGAGTGCAATGCGCATCGTGAAGATGGCCGTGGAGCTCGCGCTGTGGTCGATGCGCGACGCCGTACCGCTGTTCGACACGGCCTCAGAACTCCTCGCTGGCGGGCGTACAGCCGATGCCGCGAACGCGCTCGAGAATGCCTACCGAGACGCCTACGAGTCGATGCTCTGGCCCGGCTTGTCGCTGGCCTCGATGCTCGAGGATCCCGTGGAGCCCACCGATCCCCAACCCGTACGCGAGACGGCGACCCAGTCGGGTGCGAGCCGCGCCATGGCAACCGCTCAGTGGGTGTGGGGTACCTACGGCGGTGCGATTGCCGAGGTCGATGCCGACGACGCCGATTCGTCATCGGTCGAGGATGGTGAGGGCTGATGGCGGCGACCAAGAAGTCGACAGCGTCGGTGAGGCCGATCGCCGATGCTCCGGCAGGGTCGGCCACCGCCTCTCCGGTCGCTGAGCTGCGGCTCACCGATCCGCTGCCGTCGGGCCGCCTCGTCGTCGAGGCGAGTGCCGGCACCGGGAAGACCTATTCGCTCACGGCGTTCGTCGTGCGCCACCTCGTCGAGGGGCCGCTCACCCCTGCCGACATCCTGGTCGTCACCTACACGCGAGCAGCAGCAGCAGAGCTCCGCGACCGGATGCGCCGCGGGCTTCTCGAGGCCCGCGCCGTGCTCGATGCCGGCGTACCGCCAGCAGAGTCCGACTGGCTCTCGACCGTGTTCGCCGCCGATCTCGATCTGCGCACCGAGCGTCGTGAACGGCTCGAGGCTGCGATCGCCAACTTCGACGAGGCGACAATCTCCACTATCCACGGCTTCTGCCAGCAGGCGCTCAGCCAGCTCGGTCTCCGATCGGGGTCACTGCTCGACAGCGAGCTTGCCGATTCGACGGCAGAGATCGTCGACGAGGTCTGCCGCGACCTGCTCGTCCGCGAGCTCTGGCAGCAGTCCGATGCCCTCAGCTGGAAGGAGTCGAAGTCCTCGCGGGTCGATCCCTCGGCAGTGTTCGCCCGTCTCGTCGATGTGGTGACAGCCCGGCTCGGCAATCCGCTCATCGCCGTGCTGCCATCCGACTCCGACTTCGCGACGCTGAAGCCCGCAGACGAGGCGACGCGGATTGCCTCGTGGGTACGGCTGGTCGATGAGGCCGTCACGCAGGTGCAGCACCGCCGCCGTGCCCGCCGCGAGCTTGGATACGACGACCTGGTGGTGACGCTGCACCGAGCCCTCACCTCGGGACCGCAGGCAGCAGCTGTTGCCACTGCCCTGCGCGAGCGCTACCGCCTGGTGCTCGTCGACGAGTTCCAGGACACCGACCCGCTGCAGTGGGCGATCTTCGAGGCTGCCTTCACTGGAGACCTTGTCACGGTCGGCGACCCGAAGCAGGCGATCTACCGGTTCCGCGGCGCCGACGTCCATGCGTACCTCGCCGCCACCGCCACCGGCACGAGGCGGAGCCTGCGCACCAACTACCGCAGCGACGCAGACCTCGTCAGGGCCACCAACCTGCTGGTCGAGGGCGTGCCGCTCGGCACGAGTGCGATCATGGCCGAGGCCGTGACTGCCGCGAGCCATGCGCCGACCCGTGCCCTGTCGGGTGGCCCGCCGCTCTGGATCAGGCACCTGCGCTTCGATCCGTCGATCGCAACGAACTCCGGCAGCCAGGTGGCGGCGCCGCTCGCCCGCCGGGCGATCCTGGCCGACCTGGTCTCGGTGGTCGTCGACATGCTCA
>JBJOMQ010000084.1:0-15861 GCA_046052275.1 Actinomycetota bacterium
TCGTGCTTCCTCCTCGTGAGGCAGGCGGCGCCGTCGTGCCCGGTTGGCGACGACGAATGCCCGCTGTTCTCCTGAGGCGGCGGTGATGTCGGACAGGACCGACGACAGCGAGAAAGGTCCGCAGCGCGGGTCGCAGTCACGTGCTGGGCGTCTGCTCGAACTCGCGGTATATGTCCCCCTCGGCGCGATCGACCTTGTGTGCCGTGAGCTTCCCGGGCTGGCCCGTCGGCGGCGATCGCAGGCCGAGCAACAGGTCCGCACCGCCAGGTGGCTGGGCGAGATGGCCGTGCGTATGGGGCAGTCGAAGCTGTCGGCCGAGTTCGATGCCCGTCGGCGGCGTGCAGCGCGCAGCACGGTCGCCGAACGCGTACCGGCGCAGGGCGGGTCCACGACCGATGGTTCGGCGGCAGCCGGTGCAGGGCTCCACCTCGTCGAGTCGGCGGCCCCCGAGCCCTTCCCCGGCTATGACGCACTGCCCGCCGTCGACCTCGTGCCACTGCTCGGCCGCCTCTCTCGTGCCGAACTCGAGGCCGTTCGCGGTTACGAGGCTGCGATGCGCAATCGCCGGACGGTGCTCGCGCGAGTGGAGCAGCTGCTCGCTGCCTGAGCGGGCCGCCAGCAGCCATGACCTCGATCTCCGCCGCCGTTCGACGTCTCGAACCCGACGACTGCGGGCTGGTCGACATGCTCGAGGGGATGTGGCGGACTGCAGCGTCCGACTACCGGGGCGCCGACGAACTGCTCGCCGAGATTCCGGCTGTGCCGTCGTGGAGCGACCGGGTCGGCGACGACAGACACCCAGTGTGGGTCGGGACGATCGACGGTGTCGTCGCAGGGTTCCTCGAGCTCGAGACGACGGGATCCGTCGCCATCGTTCGCCGGGTGTTCGTGCATCCCGACGCGCGAGAACTGGGCCTCGGCGACGATCTGCTGGCCGCAGCGATCGAGTTCGCCCGCTCGGCAGGATGCGGGCGGTTCGAGGGCACAGCACTGCCGGGCGACCGGCTCACCAAGAATCTCTACGAGCGGGCCGGCATCGTGGCCCGCAAGGTGGTGCTCTCGACCCGTCTCGGGTGAACCCTCAGCGACCCTTCCACTGCGGGGCGCGCTTTTCGATGAAGGCCGTCAGCCCCTCCTTGGTGTCCTCGGATGAGAGCACCGTGGCGAACTCCTCGTTGGTCATTCGCTTCAGGGTGTCGTCGTCGCCCCAGGCAGCAGCGAGCACGACTCTGCGGCTAGCCCACACGGCGAGCGGTGCAGCGGCACAGATCGAGTCAGCGAGGCGCTGTGCCTCGGCAAGCGCCTCGCCGGGTTCGGCGAGGCGGTTGACGAGTCCGAGTTCGTAGGCGCGCTGCGCCGGAATCGGCTCGCCGGTGAGGATGGCCTCCATGGCCGCCGCCTGGCCGATCGCCCGTGGCAGGCGGAAGAGTCCGCCAGCACCGGCGATGAGATTTCGCTTCACCTCTGCGAGTCCGAACGCCGACCGTGTCGTGGCGACCACGAGGTCGGCGGCCAGCACGATCTCGCAGCCGCCCGCCGTGGCGAGGCCGTCGACGGCGACGATGACTGGCTTGGTGCGGTCACGGTAGACGAACCCTGCGAAGCCGCCACGGGCGGTAGCCAGCGCCGCCGCATTGCCCGAGTTGATGGCCTTCAGATCCGCCCCGGCACAGAAGACAGGACGATCCTGGCCGGCAGTGTTGGCGGTGATGATGCCGACCCACACCTCGGGGTCGCCCTCCATCGCATCGATCGCCGCCTCCATGGCAGTGGCGACGTCGCCGTTCACTGCGTTGCGTGCCTCGGGGCGATTGAGCGTGATGACGGCTGTGCGGCCGGTGGTGGCGTAGGAGACGATGTCGGTCATGTCGGCGACGGTAGCGGCGGGCGCCGACCGGTGCCGAACCGGTACGACTAGGCGTCGGCGGCGCTGCTGGCGTCGCCGGCCTCGGCGTGCTCGATCGCGTCGGCCACCGCTGCCTCGACCGCTGCCACCACCGACTCGGTAATGGAGAGTTCGACGGCGGCGTCCGGCACGGCGGTGACGGGCTCGGCGGCATCGGCGGTCACGGCGTGCCCAGCAGTGTCCATCACGTCGTCGATGGTGGCGTCCGCAGCGGCGTCCGGGGCCGACGACGCTGTGTGGTCGGCCTGGGCGGGCATGGCGACGGCCGGCGGGGGAGGCGGCACCTGCCGGCGGCCCGCCGGTGCTCCGGTAGCGGGCCGTGTCGGCCGCGTCGGGCGGAGTGGCTTGGGCTGGGCGGCCTTGGTGTCGACAGCGAGTTCGAACAGAGCAGCGACCTTCGGCAGGGCTGGGCCGAGTCGCTTCACCGTGGCGAGCAGCTCATCGTTCACCTGTGTCGGCTTGGCCGTCGGAGCGACCAGCTGGCGAATGGGGCTGAACGCCGCTGCCTCGAGCACGGCGACCCACCGTTCGGCGAGCGCATCGGCGGTGAGGTTCTCGTTGGTCACCGCAGCGAGCCGTCCCGCGAGGTCGGCGGGAAAGCGCACGCCGGCCTTCGGCGGCTGGGACGAGAGCTTGAGAGCGCGCACGACGCGACCCACCCCGAGCGCTGCATCGATGTCGCCGAGCCACTGGGTGAGCTCCTGCTCCTGCTTGCGGACGAGTGCCGCCTTCAGGCGCTCCGCGAGCTCGCGCGTGGTGTCGTCACGGGCCACCATCGGGTCGTCCGCTGCCACGACGACGCTGCGCAGATCGCGCAGGTCGAGCTCGTCGATGTCGGCCATCGCCGCGTCGGCACGGTCACGCCACTCTGCGACACGCAGGGCTGGCTGCAGGTCTTCGGCGATCTTGAGGATGCCCTTGTCGTCGATCGGCGCCTGACCCTCGGCGGTCAAGCGCCGATTCTGCTCGGTGAGCGCCTGGCGGACGGCGGGAATGCCACCCTGCAGCAGACGTTCGGCGATGGTGCGCTCGGCCTCGGAAAGGCCCTTCAGCACAGCGTTGCGGTGCACACGACCGGGCCGAAGGCGCTTGGGCCGAGGCCGCTGCGGCAGTTCAGGCGGAGCCTCGAACCGAGGGCGGCGGTCGGGGCGGGGGCCTCGATCGGGCCGATCGCCCTCGGGACGGCGCGGCCCGCGCCGGTCATCGCGGTCACGGCGATCGCGATCGGGCCGGTCGCCCCGGTCGGAGGGACGGCGGTCGCCCCGGTCGCGTCGGTCGCCTGGTCGCCGGTCGCCCCGGTCACCTCGAGCGCCACGCTCCTTGCGGGCGAGCTGCTGCGTCACCGCCTCGAAGGGCTTGTCAGAGGGAATGAGTGCCAGCAGGTTCGACTTTCCCTCACGGCCCTTGATCGGCGTCACCGACAGCACCGTGATGCCGTCGACGTCGTTCTCGGCCTCGGCGCGCAGCACTGCCCCCACGCCGATCCCCGCCGGGATGAGTGCGCCGTCGAGCACCCCCTTGGGCTGCTGGGCGCCGGCGGCGCGCCAGGTCCACGTCCCGTCGGGGCGCGCACTGGTGAGCTCGATGTCGAACCGTCGGGACATAGGGAACCACGCTACTGGCTCGGACCACCCCGCTCCACCGCTCGCCAGCGGTACTGTGCGGCCATGCCCGTGTATGCGCTCGGCGATGCCGTGCCCTCGATCCACCCCGATGCATACGTGCACCCCGATGCCGTGATCATCGGCGACGTGCGAATCGGCGCCGAGGCGAGCATCTGGCCGGGTGCCGTGCTGCGCGGCGACGAGGGCTACATCGCCATCGGTGCTCGGACGAGCGTCCAGGACAATTGCGTCCTGCACACCACGCCCGAGCACGCCACCGTGGTCGGTGACGACTGTGTGATCGGCCACATGGTGCACCTCGAGGGTTGCACGATCGAGAGCGGCTGCCTCATCGGCAATGCCAGCGTCGTGCTGCACCGCGTGATCGTCCGCACCGGCGCGATCGTGGCGGCGAATGCGGTGGTACTCGACGACACCGAGGTGCCGTCGGGAGCCCTCGCAGTCGGCACTCCTGCACAGGTGAAGGAGGGGCGGGCACGTAGGTCGATGATCGAGGCCGGCGTCACGTCGTACCGGCAGCGTGCAGCTCGCTACCGAGGCGAACTCCGCCGTCTCGACGCACCGTCGGGCTCATGAGGGCGCTGGTGGTGACAGTTCCAGCGGCGCAGGCCGAGCTCGCAGCGGATGCGCTGTGGTCGCTCGGTGTCGCAGCCGTCGAGGAGCGGGCAGTCGGTGCGTCGACGGTCGAGCTCTGGACGTCAATCGGCGAGGGCGACCCCGATGGCTCGGGTGCTTCCCGGACGGCGGCGGCCCTCGGACCTCACGGGTGGGAGTGGCACTTCGTCGAGGTCGACGACTCCGTTGCGCACACATGGCGTGCGTTCGCCCGTCCCGTCGAGGCCGCCCCCGGGCTCGTCATCGCTCCGGCATGGCTTCCGGCAGCGGCCTCGGCCGGCTCAGGTGACGCTGCGTGCACCGTCATCGCCATCGAGCCCGGCGCTGCGTTCGGACTTGGCGACCACCCCACGACGAGGCTTGGCGTTCGGGGCCTTGCGGGTTACGTGCGAGATGGCGACAGCGTGCTCGACGTGGGATGTGGCAGCGGCGTGCTGTCGGTCGTCGCCCTGCGTCTCGGAGCGCGCTGCGCCACGGCTGTCGACATCGCCGACGCAGCCGTCGAGGCAACGCTGCACAACGCCCGTCTCAACGGCGTGGAGATCGACGCATCGACCATGCCGCTCGCTGAGATCGGCGGGGTGTACGACGTCGTCGTCGCCAACATCCTGGCCCCGGTACTGGTCGACCTGGCGCCCGACCTTCGCCGGGTGACGGGCCGGGTGCTGATCCTGAGCGGCGTGCTCGACGGCCGATTCGACCACGTTGTCGAGGCACTGGCACCCATGGAGGTTGTCGATGTCGAGGTCCTCGAGGGCTGGGCGTCGGTCGTGCTACGCGGCTGCGCGGCGCCGGCGACCGGCGAGCACGGTGAGGGCCGCGTTTCGTCCTGACGCACCCCACACGCCTGCACCAGGGAACGTCGCCGCACCGGTGAGGAACAGGCCTCGAACCGACGTCTCGTAGCGGGTGAGCTCGGGATCGCGAGACTTGAATGCGGCAAGCGGCCCGCCGGCGAACGACGTGGCATGGCCATGGGGCAGATGGAAGTCGCGCTCGTACAGGTCGGGTGTCACCGCCCGCCAGTCGAGGATCGACCTGCGGAAGCCGTCGCGGCCATCGAGCGTGAGGTCGCCGAAGAGGTCGAGCCACCTCGATGGCTCTGCGCTCGCAGGCCAGCCGCCGGCGAGCGCATACGGCGTGAACAGCGCCTCGAGGCTGAAGACATGCCGTCCGTCGGGGGCGAGTCCGTGGTCGTCGACCGTCGGGGTGTTGGCGAGGAATGCCGGAGCGCTCATCACGCGTCCCTGTTGCATCAGGCCGAAAGCGTCGTGCATCTGCTCGAGCGACGGGGCCACGACATGCGTCGATGCCGTCGGATCGGTGATGCCCGCCGCCGCCGCTGCAGCCAGCACGGGAGCACGGTCGAGAACGACGTCGAGCTTCGACTCGTAGCCGTCGGCGTGTGGAACGTTGCGCCAGCGTTCGAGCAGCGACGCAGCCTGTGGCGGGGGATTGCGGAGCCAGCGGAGAAAAGTGTCGTGAGGATTGCATGCGCTGACGACCACGTCGGCGGTGATCTCGGTGCCGTCGGCGAGCACGACACCCCTGACGCCGGGCCCCTCGCATGTGATCGCATCGACTGATGTCGATGTCATCACGACGCCACCTGCTGCGCTGAACGAGGCCAAGAGCGAGCGCGGTACCTCGCCGCTGCCGCCCACTGGGCGGCCGACCGTACCGACATGCCGAAATGCATACGTCAACGCACCGAGGCCAGTTCCGGGGAACTCGGGGGAGATGCCCCACACCATCGGGCCGATCACCATTGCCGGGGCCTGTAGGGCGTCGGTGCGGAAGTACTCGCGCATGACGTCGGCGGCACTGCGACGACTCCACCGCAGCAGCGTGGAGATGCCGCGCCCGCCTGCAGCGGCGGCACGTGACACAAGGCGGATGGGCCGCGGCGGCTCGCTCGCCGCACCGACTACGAGGCGCACGGCGGCAAGCGTGTCGTCGAGGTATCTGCGGTACCCGCAGTTCGTCGATGATCGGCGTCGTGCGGAACGTGAGGTGGTCGCAGTTGCAGATGTTCACCGTCGCTCCCGAGAACACCTCGCTGGAGGCAGTGCCGCCGACTGTCGAACGTGCCTCGACGAGCAGCGTCCTGCGCCCCGCTCGAGCGAGATACGCAGCGCAGACCAGTCCGTTGTGGCCGCCGCCAATGACAATTGCGTCGTAGTCGCGTGTGGACATGGGGCCATTCTGGCCGACCGGCCGCACGCGACGGGTAACGTGCGGCCGTGAGCAGGTCTCGCTACTTCCCGGATCTCTCGGCGCCTCTCGTCGCCGAACTTCTCACTGAGCGGAGCATCCTGGTGCAACCGCTCGGCGCCATCGAGCAGCATGGGCCGCACCTGCCGCTCAGCACCGACAGCGTCGTCGCCACCGCCGTCGCCGAGGCGGCTGTCGAACGGGTCGGCGATCCGCTCGACGTCTGGCTCCTTCCTACCCTCGAGTACACGAAGAGCAACGAGCACGCCTGGAGCGCCGGCACCATCTGGCTGTCGGCAACGACGCTGCTCGCCGTCCTCGACGATCTTGGCCGCTGTGTCGCGACGACGCCGGCGCGCCGACTGGTCTTCCTCAACGGCCACGGCGGCAACAGCGCACTCGTGAACGTCGCAAACCGCGAGCTGCGACTCGCACACGGGCTGATGACCTTTCTCGCTCATCCCGGCGTGCCGCCCGACCAAGGCGGGTCCTCACCGGCATCCGAGCTCGGCATGGGCGTGCACGGCGGCACCGACGAGACGTCCATCATGCTGCATCTCGCGCCACATCTGGTCGACATGTCGAAGGCCGAGCGGCGAGTGCCCGAGTGGCTCGCCGACAACCGGTACGTGCGCTTTGGCGGACGAGTGAGCTTCGGCTGGCTCAGCAACGACTTCTCGTCCGACGGCTACATCGGCGATCCCACGGCAGCAACCGCCGAGCTCGGCGCGACGCTCTTCGAGGGTGCTGTGACGGCCTTCTGCGAGGCTCTGGCCGAGATCGCCGAGTTCGATCCAGGGCGACGCTCATGACGACGCAGGTTCCCGCCGATGCCCGTCACTCGCTGAGGATCGACGGGGCGCGTCTGTGGCGGCGACTTGAGGCACTCGGTGAGATCGGCGCAGTGCACGGCCCGAACGGCGAGCGAGGCAATGCCAGGCTGGCCCTGACCGATGCCGACCGCATGGGACGAGATCTCGTGGTGTCGTGGATGCGCGACCTCGGAATGGCGGTCGACGTCGACCGCATCGGCAACGTCATCGCTCATCACGCCGGAAGCGATCCGGATGCGGCGCCGGTGATGATGGGCTCGCACATCGACACAGTTCGCACTGGCGGATGGTTCGACGGCAATCTCGGCGTGCTGGGGGGCCTCGAGGTCGTCGAGACGCTCCTGGAAGCCGGCATCACCACGCGTCATCCTCTCGCAGTCGGTGTGTTCACCAACGAAGAAGGTGCTCGATTCGCGCCCGACATGCTCGGAAGCCTCGTGTATGTCGGCGGCATGGGGCTCGAGGCGGCGCTCGACGTGCGCGCTGCCGACGACGGGGCGCGCCTCGGCGACGAGCTTGATCGGATCGGATACAGCGGATCGACACCGTGCCCGGCGCGGCGGTCACCGCACGCCTTCGTCGAGCTGCACATCGAACAGGGGCCGGTGCTCGAGGACGAGGACATCACCATCGGCGTCGTCACCGGTGTGCAGGGAATCTCATGGACCGAGCTCACTCTGACGGGGCAGTCGGCGCATGCCGGCACGACGCCGATGCGGCTCCGACGCGACCCGGGCCTCGTCGCCGCCGAGATTGCCGTCGGTGTTCGGCGGATTGCCGAAGAGATGGGCGGTGCGCAGGTGGCCACGGTGGGCCGGCTGGAACTTCGGCCGAACCTGGTCAACGTGGTGCCCGCCTCGGTAGTGATGACCGTCGACCTGCGCAATACCGACGAGGGTCTGCTGCAGGAGGCGGAGCGTCGGTTTGCGCGGCTCTGCGACGACCTAGCGCGCAGCGAGGGCGTCACCCTCGAGCGGCGCTCACTCGCGCGTTTCGAGCCCGTCGAGTTCGATGCCTCGATGATCGATCGGGTCGAGCAGCATGCGACAGCCCTCGGGCACAGTTCACGGCGGATGCCGTCGGGTGCCGGTCACGATGCGCAGATGCTCGCACGCGTGTGCCCCACCTCGATGATCTTCGTGCCAAGTGTCAACGGCCTGTCGCACAACATTGCCGAGTACACCAAGCCTGAGCACATTCAGGCGGGTGGCGACGTGCTGCTGCAGACCGTCCTCTCGCTGGCCGACTAGGCCGACCCGTGACGCGACGAGGGGGCCGGCATGCGCCGGCCCCCTCGAACGTGCACTCAGGCGACGGATGGGTCAGCGACCCGGTGCGCCCTCGCAGTACTGGTTGTCGAACAGTCCCTCGATGCTGTCGTTGATCTCGACACCCTGCCCGGTCAGGATCGGGGCCAGCAGGTCGTACATCGCCTGCACCTTGCCCGGATCGAGTGAGCAGTACGTGCCGTCGGGGCTGTTGGCGCCGATCTCCTTCTCCTCGAGCAGCGCAATGCCGGCGGCATTGAGCTCCTTGCTGAGGCCCCAGAATCCGTCGTGGGTCGTGTTGATCTCGATCATCGCGTCCATGACGGGAGTGGGGTCGTTGTAGAAGTCGATCCAGGCCTGAGCCATCTTCGGCACGAGCAGCTTCAGGCAGTCCGAGAGCTCGGCGGCCTTGGCCTGCGTCATCGTGATGGCCGCCGGGTAGTTGTCGAAGCCGAGTTCGCCGACGGTGTAGAACGACACGTCAGCAGGCGCCCCGTCCTTCCAGGCGATCTCGTTCTCGTACTTGTACACCTCGTTGGTGGCGAAGCCCTGCTGGAAGATCGAGCCAGCCTCGGCGACCCACTTGGCGTCCGAGCCGTCGTAGCTCGGGTTGCTCTGCTCGGCGGTCATGTAGCCCTTGCCGATCATGTAGTCGATGTACGACACGCCGGGGAAGTGCAGCACCGTGGCGCCGGTGCCGGCAATGTCCTCGGGCTTCTGGATGTCGTACTGGGCCGGGTCCCACATCACCATCTGCGGGTCCTTGTCGAGCGTCTTCATGATCGCCACGAGCCCGAGCTTGGAGTCCTTGATGACGTCGGCGATGCCGATGTAGGCCATGTCGGCCTCACCGTCGACGAGCACCGAGCTGTTGGCCTTGTCGAACTTGATCGTGGTGATCTCGATCTCCTTCAGGCCACCCACGGCGTACTGCTCCTGCACCGCTCCGCGGTACGACACGGTGGCCTTGTCGGCCGTGCCGTTCGGGCCGATGAGCTGATAGGTGCCGCCATGTTCGAGCTCGGGGAACCAGTCGGTCTGGATCGTCAGCTTCTCCGGGCACACGTTGCCGCCATCGCCGCCATCACCGCTCTCGTCACCGCCGCCGCACGCGACAGCGAATGATCCGAGGGCTACGACCGCGAGTACTGCGGCGCTCCTGCTTGCCTTCATGTATGTCCTCCCCTTGGTGGTTGTGGTGACCAGTGATGGCTACGAGCGCTTGCGGGCTGACTCGTGCCAGTTGCGGATGGCCCTGGTCGTGATCCATCCGACGATCAGGAACATCACGACGCCGAACACCGACGCAATGATGGTCCCGGCGAACATCTCCGGCCGCTCCGACGCCTTCTGCTGGCGCGTGCGGATGTAGTAGCCGATGCCCTTGTCGCCCTTGACGAAGAAGAAGTCGGCGACGATCGATCCGATGACGGCACCGCCTGAGGCGATGCGCACGCCGGTCATCATGGCGGGCAGGGCACTCGGCAGCTCGAGCTTCCAGAGCCGGGTCATGCGGGTCACGCTGTTGAGCGTGAAGAGGTCGTGGTAGAGGTGGTCGGTCGACTGGAGGCCGAACAGCGTGTTGGTGATCACCGGGAAGATGGCGATCAGGATGGTCACCACGAGCCGAACACCGAGCTCCTCGCCGAAGAGCTGGGTGAGCAGTGGCGTAATGGCAAGGATCGGCACCGTCTGCAGCACGACGGCGTAGGGGAAGAACGCTCGCTCGAGCCCCTTGGAGAGGTTCATGACGACGGCGAACAGGGTGCCCATGATCACGGCAATGGCCAGTCCGAGCAGGGTGACCTTCACGGTCGGCCACATATACCCGAGAATCGGCCGGAGTCCGTTGACGGTGTCGGAGATGGGCAGGAAGCCGTCGGTGACCACCTCGTGCGGAAATGGCAGGGCGTTGCGGCGCTGTGTGTCGTTGTCGAAGTTGAAGGCGCTGTAGAGGTACCAGGCGCCGATGAATGCAACGAAGGTGATGATCGGCGGGATCAGGGTTGCGATCCGTGACTCGCGGTGCTCTCCGCCCTGCGGCGAGGTCGGCGCCGGGGCGGCGTCGAGGTCGTCGAGTCCGTCTGGCATGCGGGTGGCCTCGTGCAGCGCGGTCATGAGTGCGCATCCTTCAGGTCGGCGCTGATCTTGCCGCACAGCTCGGCGAAGGCAGCCTCGTATCGCAGGTCGTGCCGGCGGGGGAACGGGAACGGGACGGCATAGTCGCCGATGATCCGGCCAGGCCGCGCCGACATCACGATGACCCTCGTCGACAGGTACACCGCCTCCTGGATGCTGTGGGTGATGAACAGGCCTGCGAACCGCTCGGTCTGGAACAGGCTGAGCAGTTCGTCGTTGAGCCGTTCACGCGTGATCTCATTGAGTGCGCCGAATGGCTCGTCGAACAGGAATACCTTGGGACGCAGCACGAGCGACCGTGCCAGCGAGCAGCGCATCTTCATGCCGCCCGAGAGCTGCTTGGGGTACTTGTTCTCGTGGCCGACCAGGTTGACGAGCTCGATGGCCTGCTGTGCCGCTGTGGCTCGCTCGTCCTTGCCCATGCCCTGCAGTTCGGCATTGAGCTCGACATTGCGGCGCACGGTGCGCCACGGGAGCAGCGTGGGATCCTGGAAGACGTAGCCGATGCTCGACCGGTCGACCTCGCACGTGCCGCCAGTGTGGGGCTGCAGCCCGGATGCGATGCGCAGCAGCGTGCTCTTGCCGCACCCTGAGGGGCCGACGACGGTGACGAACTCGCCGGAGCGCACGTCGAAGCTCACGTTGTCGACGGCATGGGTGCCGTCGGGGAACACCATCGACAGGCCGCGGAAGCTCAGCAGGGCCCCGCTGGCCGGCGGCGAACCGGTACCGCTCGGCGAACTGACCGTCGACGTCATCATTCCCCCTGACCATACGACACCGCCGTTGTGGCGCTGCGCCTTCCCCGTGTCTGCTGCGTGAACTTTTTGTCCGATCGACCCGGCCATACAGGCACGTCAGCGACGGTCAGAACCTAGCCGCGTCGCGGAGGGTGCGGGAGCCGCTGTCACGTGCCCGTGGGCAGCACGACCGTTCCCGCCCTGACGACAGTCCGTGGCGTCGGAGCCTCGGCGATCGCCTGGCGGATCGTCCGGGCTGGGAGCGCAACGAGGTCAGCGGCGTCGCCCGGCGAGGTACCGGCTGGGCGGAGGCGCATCGCCAGGCGCACGCAGTTCGACACGGCGGAGTACGAGTCGTCGGGCAGCTGGTGCGCTGCCATGACCATCAGCGCTGCGGTCTCGAGGCAGTCGCCGCGTCCCATCGGATTGAACGGGTCCTGCAGGTTGTCCCAGCCCGCCGCCACATTCACCCCGGCGGCCCGGAGCGTCGCGACCGGTGCAATCGCCCTGGGCGCCGCATGTGTGTACTCGCGTCCCTGCAGGAACAGGTTGGAGGACGGCAGCGCCACCACGCTGATGCCGGCCTCGGCGAGCATCGACGCAATCCGCTGCTGCGCGGCGATCGGCATGAGCGACAGGCTCACGCAGTGGCTGGCGGTGACCCCCGCACCGAATCCGGTCGCGAGCACACGTTCGGCGAGCAGTGCGAGCGTCGACCGCTCTGGATCGGTGTGCTCGTCGGTGTGGAGATCGACTGGAACCCCGCAGTCGGCTGCGATCGCAAGGAACTCCTCGAGTGCCGCCTCCGGTGTCGGGTCGAGATGCGGGCACCCGCCAACCAGATCGGCGCCGGCAGCGAGCGCGTCACGGAGCCTGGCGCGCTGGTCGGCGCCCTCGACCCCGCAGATCGGCCAGTCGGAGAGCGCCACGATCTCGATGTCGACGACGTCGCTGACACGACGGCGGGCTTCGACGACGCCCTGGAGCGCCGCCAGGCCGTTGTCGTGCCGGACGTCGACATGCGTACGAATGTGCGTGGCGCCGTTGCGGGCAATGGTGCGGGCCGCCCGCTCGGCACGATCGGCGGTGCCGTCGACCGTGATGAGGTGGGCGTGCCGCATGATGCCGTCGATTGCTCCCATCAGGTCGCCGGAGGGATTCGGCACCAGTTCAGACAGATAAGCCTTGTCGAGGTGGGCGTGCGCCTCGGCCATGGCGGGCAGCAGGAGGTCGCCGCCGAGATCGTGCACGACGTCGCCAGCCGCCGGAGTGTCGCCGTGGGCCACGACCACTCCATCGACGATGCGAACTCCGCCGGTGGTGCCGTCGGCCAGCAGTGCATTGCTGAGGAAGAGCGGTGGGGCGCCGTGCATGGTACGAGGGTAGAGGGTTGGCGTCGCTCGGCTCGACGGGCGCGGCGCCGGGCGCACGGCGCGATCGTTCAGGCGCCGCCGGCGAGCGCCACGCGAGCTCGAGGATCGGCAGCACCGGCCCAGAAGCCCTCGCTGTCGCGGAGGATCACATGCGCGTGTCCGAAGTCGTCGTCATAGGCGGGACGGGTCTCGACGCGGTGTCCCCGGGCGGCGAGGGCAGCCGCCCAGTCCCCGGGTGCGTGACCCTCGACGGTGAGCGTCGGGCCTTCATTCGAGGTCCAGGTGTCGAATCCGGTCACCGGGCCCTGCAGGGCCCATCGGCCGGCGTAGACCGCCTCGGCCGGTGAACTGCCGTGCATGTACAGACGACTGAGGATCTGGAGGAGGATCTGCGGCTGGGCGTCGCCGCCCATCGTGCCGAGCACCGCCGAGAGGTCGCCGTCACGCGTGGCGAGCAACGGCGACAGCGTGTGTGGCGGCCTGGCGCCGGGTCGGATCTCGGCTGGGTGTCCCTCGTCGATGGAGAAGCCGAGACCGCGGTTGTGCAGGTTGATGCCGGTCGTCGACTCGACGAGGTGCGAGCCGAAGCCAGCCGCGTTCGACTGGATGAGCGACACGCCATTGCCCTCGTCGTCGACGGTGCACAGGTAGGTGGTGTCGCCGGGTGCCGCTGCAGCGCCCAGCGCCGACGCCGACTCGCCGATGAGATGCCGACGGCTGGAGATGGCCTCGAGGAGCGATGGGCCGTCGGCGCCCTCGTGCAGTACCGCTGGCCGGTCGAAGCCTGCGGCCTTGGCCGATTCGACGAGCAGGTGCGCCCAGCGCTCGTCGTCGGGGTCATTGGGCAGCGTGCCCTCCGCAGCAAGCAGCTCGGCGAGCAACGCGCCGCCGAGGGCGAGGTAGCCCTGCGAGTTCGGTGGCACGGTATGCAGGCGCACCCCGAGCACGTCGATGGCGAGCGGCTCGACCCAGTCAGCGCCCGGCGCAGCGAGATCGGCCTCACTGAACCATTCGTTCCCCATCCTGCGCAGCCCGTCGCCGAAGTCGCCGAGGTAGAAGGCGTCACGCCCGCCCGAAGCCACCGCTCGGAGTGCCGCGGCAACACCGGGCCGCCGGACTCGGGCGCCTGGCCGCCGCGCTTGCGAGGCGAGTTCTGCGAGTGCCGCCCGAGACGGTGCGTCCAGTGACGCCACAGCGCCGACGAGCAGCGGGCTCGCAGGGAAGCCGTGCTCGGCGAGGTCGACCGCCGGCTGGAGCAACTCGTCGAGGGGAAGCCGTCCGAATCGACGGTGCAGCGCAACCCAGCCGTCAACGCATCCCGGAACGGTGACCGACCTGATGTCGTGCCGAAACGGCATGTGCCCGCGCCCCTCGGCTCGCAGCGATGCAGCCGATGCGCCAGACCCGGCTCGGCCGCTGGCATTGAGGCAGTGCACACGCCCGTCGATGTGCACCAGGGCGAAGAGGTCGCCACCCATCCCGCACAGATGCGGTCCAGTGACGGCGAGTGCAGCGTTGGCGGCAATCGCCGCGTCCACCGCATTTCCGCCGAGCGTGAGGGCTCGGAGCCCGGCCTGCGTGGCGAGGCGATCGGCGCTGGCCACCATGTGCCGCGGCGACCGGATGGTATTGAACGGCGGACTCAGTGCCATTCGCCACGCTCCTCGAGCACGGTGCGGAGCACTGCAGGCCGGTCGGTCATCAGCCCGTCGACGCCGAGGTCGAGCAGCCTGCGCATCTCGTCGGCCTCGTCGATCGTCCAGACGTGCACGTGGAGGCCGCGTGCATGGGCACGTTCGACGAATCGTTGGTCGACAACGGTCACCGGACCCTGCCGGACCGGCACCTGGGCGGCGTGGGCGCCCCTGTTGAGCCCATGGCCTGGCAGTCCGAGGCGCAGCGACACGACGCCCACCGGGCCGAGCGAGGTGCACAGTCCGCCGTCGAATGCGGCACGGAGCCGGCGCAGCCGACGGTCGTCGAACGCGCCGACTGCGACGCGGTGCACCGCGTCGCATCGGCGCAGCGTCGATGCAAGTGCGCCCACCGCAGCGTCCGACTTGCAGTCGATGTTCACCCGCAGGTCGGGCCAGGTGCCGAGGAGGTCCTCCAGCAGCGGTATGGGGGCAACGCCGTTGACCCTTGCGTGCTGCACCTCGCTCCACGGCATCGAGCTGATGCGTCGCGGAATGCCGCAGGTGCGAGAAAGGTCGTCATCGTGGAACGCCACGAGGACACCATCCGACGTGACATGGACGTCGGTCTCGACGTAGCGGTACCCAAGACTCACCGCATACTCAAAGGCGGTCATCGTGTTCTCAGGTGCGTCGCTCGCGCCGCCGCGGTGGGCCCAGGCGATTGGACCATGCCATTCGAGATATGGGTGGGGAGTGGCTGGCATCGCCTCCAGTATCGTCGGCGGCATGGCCTCCAGTGCACCGTCAGCGTCCATCGTCGTGCGGTCGCCGTACGACGGCTCAGTGATCGGCGAGGTGCCGTCGATGACCGCCGACGACGTCGAGCGCGCCGTCGGCACGGCTCGACGGGCACTTGCCGTGCCGCTGCCACTGTGGAGACGGGCGGAGATCCTCGATCGGGCGGCTGCACGTCTCGCCGACCGGCGAGAGGAGTTTGCGCAGATCATCGCCCGCGAAGCCGCCAAGCCGATCAAGACGGCGCGCGTCGAGGCCGAGCGGGCTGTCGGTACCTTTCAGTTCTCCGCCGCCGAGGCCCGCAAGCTCGGGGGCGAGATGATCCCGCTCGATGCGATTCCCGCTGGTGAGGGAAAGATCGGCTTCACGCTGCGCGTGCCAATCGGCGTAGTGGGCGCGATCGCGCCATTCAACTTCCCGCTCAACCTCGTCGCCCACAAGCTCGGGCCTGCCATCGCTGCTGGATGCCCAGTAGTGCTCAAGCCGGCATCCCAGACTCCCTTCAGCTCCCTGGCGCTTGCATCGATGCTGGTTGACGAGTGCGGACTTCCGGCCGAGTACCTGCAGGTGGTCACAGGAAGCGGCAGCGTCGTCGGCAACGCACTCGTCGACCATCCCGATGTCGCGCTCATCACCTTCACCGGATCGCCCGAGGTGGGCTGGGACATCAGGGCTCGCGCCCCGCGGAAGCGTGTCGGCCTCGAACTCGGCAACAA
>JBJOMQ010000085.1:0-9842 GCA_046052275.1 Actinomycetota bacterium
CCGGCGGCGTCGGCCACCATGCCGGCAGCACACTGCTGCTGGCATCGACCGCCGCCGTGGTGTGCATCGGCCTCGGCACGCTGCTGGCACTCGCCGTGGCGCACCGAGGGCGTTCGGCACGCGCCGTGGGCCGAATCGCGACGCTCGGCTACGCGATGCCGGGCCCGGTCGTCGCAGTCGGGGTCGTGGTCACGCTCGCCGCAGTCGACAGGTGGCGGTGGCTTCCGGCAGGCGTCGTGCTCGTGGGCTCGCTCGCCGGCCTCGTGTTCGCGCTCGCCGTGCGCTTCCTCGCCGTCGGCTACCAGGGGGCCGAGGCGAGCCTCGACAAAGTGCCGGCCAGCATGGTCGACAGCGCGCGGGTGCTCGGCTCAGGTCCGACACGGGTCGCCCTTGCGGTCGAGTTGCCGGCAATCCGCTTCGGCCTGCTCGCCGCATCGGCGCTGCTGTTCGTCGACATGGTGAAGGAACTGCCGATCACCCTGCTGCTGCGGCCCTTCGGCGTCGACACGCTCTCTGTCTGGGTGTGGCAGGCAACCTCGGAGAGCCTGTGGGCTCAAGCGGCAGTGCCGTCACTGGTGATCGTGGCGATCGGGATGGCCGCAGTGGGCCTGCTGCTGGTCGCGCTCGAACGTGGCGCAGAGGTGGTGTCGTGAGCGGCCAGCACGTCGAGGGCACCGTGACGGGGCCCGCGCTCGAGGCCCGTGGCCTGCGCTGCAGCCTCGGCGGGCGAATCGTGCTGGACGGCGTCGATGTCGAGGTGCCGGCCGGGGCGCTCCTGGCGCTCGTCGGGCCGAGTGGCTGCGGCAAATCGACGCTGCTGCGGGCACTGGCCGGCCTCGCGTCGCTCGATGCGGGCCGCGTGCAGATCGGCGGCCGCGATGTCACCGATCTCGTGGCCGAGCGACGCCGGGTAGGCCTCGTCTTCCAGGACAACGCCCTGTTCGGTCACCTGCGCGTCGATCGGAACGTGGCGTTCGGGCTGCGTCACATGCCGCGAGCCGAGCGTGCCGAACTGGTGGCAGAAATGCTCGACCTGGTGGGTCTCGGCCGGCTGGCGCGTCGGTACCCGCATCAGCTGTCCGGTGGCGAGCAGCAGCGCGTCGCCCTCGCTCGCGCCCTAGCACCGTCACCCGAGGTGGTGCTGCTCGATGAGCCATTCGGCGCCCTCGACGAGTCGCTCCGCGAGGAACTGGGCTGGGAGGTCAAGTCGATTCTCGAGCGTCGGCGTACCGCCGCCGTGCTCGTGACCCATGACCGCCACGAGGCCCTCACGCTCGGCGACCGGGTGGCGGTGATGGAGGCGGGGCGCATCGTTCAGCACGGCACTGCCCGCGACGTGTACCGGGATCCGGCCAGCCGCTTCGTCGCCGGCTTCATCGCGGTGGCGTCGTACGTGCGAGCAGCCGACGGCAGCGAGGTGCTCGTGCGTCCGCACCAACTGCGTGTGGTGGAGGGCGGCCCGCATTCCGTGGAGCGTGTCGAGTTCCTCGGCCCGACGCACCGCTACACGATCAGGACATCGGCCGGCGACGCGCTGGTTGCCGACCTCGGCCCCGACGCTCCGCTTGCGGTAGGTGCTCCCTGCGATGTCGAGGTGCTGGCACGCTGACCTGCCGACCTGCCGCGCGTGCGGTCAGGCTGTGCTGCCGGGTGTTGCCGCCCGGGCGGGCAGGAAGCGAAGGGCGAGCATCGAGCCGATGAACGCAGTGGCCGACACGACGAGGCATGCCGTGCCGAAGCCGTGCATGAACGACTGGCTCACTGCGTCGACCACCTGCGGTTGCACGACCGAGGGACTGCGCTCGGCAACGGCGAATGCTGCCCCGACCGAGTCCTGCGCCTGCTCGAACACGCCGTCGGGCAGGGCGTCCACGAGCCCGGGTATCTGGCTGAATGCGTCGGTGATCCTCGGCGAGTAGAGGCTGACGAAGACCGATCCGGTGATGGCCACGCCGAGTGTGCCGCCGAGCTCGCGGGAGATGTCGTTGACGGCCGATGCGACGCCGGCGCGCTCGCGCGGCACCGAGCCCATCACCGCCTCGGTGCTCGGCGATGTGACCAACGAGAGCCCATTCGCGATGAGGAGCATCGAGATCACGATCGGGCCCCAGTAGGCGGTGTCGGCGTCGATACGGCTGACGATGAGGAAGCCGATCGACATATTGAGGAGTCCCGCTGCCACGACACGGGTCGTGCCCCAGCGCAGCGCCGCACGCGCAGCGAGGGGAGCGGTCACGCCAGCACCGACAGCGAACGGCAGCGTACGCAGGCCGGACTCGAGCGGGTCGTAGCCGCGGACGAACTGGAAGTACTGCGTGACGAGGAAGGTGAACCCGAAGAGGCTGAGGAATGCGACGCCGATCGAGCCGGTCGCCGCACTGAAGCGCGCATTCCGGAAGAAGGTGACATCGAGCAGGGGATGGCGGCGACGGCTCTCGTAGCGGACGAAGCCGGCGAGCAGCACGGCGGAGAGCGCGAAGCCGCCGACGCTGGCGGCACTTCCCCAGCCCCAGTGGGGCGATTCGATCACGGTGAACACGAGCGCGCCGACTGCGGCAACGGACAGCACGAGGCCGAAGACATCGAAGCGTCCCTCGTGGGCCTCACTCGACTCGGGGATCAGGAAGTAGCCGACGACCAGGGCGATGGCGACGATCGGAATGTTGACGAGGAACACCGATCCCCACCAGAAGTGCTCGAGGAGGAATCCGCCGGCGACGGGCCCGAACGCCACGGCCATGCCGGACACCGCCGACCACAGTCCGATCGCCTTGGCCCGCTCGACGGGGTCGGTGAACAGGTTGGTGATGATGGCGAGCGTTGCCGGGAACACGAGTGCGGCGCCGACGCCCATCGCCCCGCGCCAGAAGATCAGTCCGTCGGCCGAGTCGGCGAAGGCGGCGAAGCCGCTGCACACCGCGAAGAGCACGAGTCCGACCTGCAGCGAGCGCTTGCGGCCCCAGCGGTCGCCGATGCCGCCGCCTGCGAGCAGGAGGCAGGCGAAGACGAGCGCATATGCGTCGACGATCCACTGCAGCGACGTGACGGTGGCATCGAGTTCGCGCTGCAGGGTCGGCAGCGCGACGTTCACGATCAGGTTGTCGACGACGACTAGGAACACGCTGGCGCTCAGCACCGCCATCACCCACCAGCGACGGGCGTAGGCGCGTTCGTGCGCCGCAGAGCGGCGGTCGGCAGCGGCTGTCTCGCTCATCGAGCCATGCCCCGGTCGGGCACCCAGTTGCCATGGAAGCCGAACGGGACACGCTGCGGCAGCCGCACTCTCGCGACGTAGCCGCGGGAGAAGTCCTGGGCGTCGATCACCGCGAACTCGGCGGAGTCGTCGTTGCCGTCGTGGACGAAGGTGAGCAGCCAGCCGTCGTCCTCGTCGGTGCTGCCGGGACGGGCGACGAAGACGGGCTCGCCGGCGGCGCGGCCGGGTCCGTGGTCGAAGGCCTCACGGGCGCCGGTGACGAGGTCGTGCTTCACCGTGGGCCAGTGCATGGTCTGCGTGTCGACCTCGGCGCAGTAGCCGTAGCGGTAGGGCTTGCCGGTGAGCGAGCCGCGGTGGCGGGGGAACTCGTTGACTCGGTCGTCGATCGTGGTGACGCTGACGCTGCGCGTCGCTGGATCGGCCTCCCAGCGCACGAGTCGGGGGAGCGAGTCGCCGAACGGTCCGTTGACGTCGTCGCGCATCATCACGTCGTAGAAGCACACGTCGAGCACCACTCGACCGTCGGGTGTGTCGTAGGCATTGAGTGGGTGGAACACGTAGCCGACCGGCACGTCGATCCACACGATGTCGGCGGCGGTTCCCTCGCGCGGCATCAGGCCGATGCGGTTGCCGTAGTCGTCGCTCCAGCGGAAGGGGAACGCACGCCCTGCGAACGCGAGGTCGAGGTCGACGAGCACGGGCTGGTCGTAGACGACCACGTAGCGGTCGGTGATCGAGATGTCGTGGACCATCGACATGCCCGGCAGCGGGATGTCGACAGTTCGGTTCACCCGGCCATCGGTGCCGACGCGCACGTACTGCACATGGTCGAGCCACTGCGCCCATGCGTACGTCATCGCATGCATCTCGCCAGTGACGGGGTCGACCTTGGGGTGTGCCGTGAATGCGCCGGGCAGGGTGCCGGAGAAGTCGTTGCGGCCGACGGTCTCGAGCTCGTAGGTGAGCTCGACCGGGCACGCGCCGGCCTCCATCATCGCCCACGTGGTGCCGGCGAAGCCGCCGACGTTGGTGTTCGGGCCGACCGGAGTGCTGCTCCAGTCGCGGCCGGCGATGTCGGGCAGGCCGCGTGCGGCGCTGACGGCCGACGAGCCGACATATCGGTTTCGGTACCACTCGGCGCGCCCCTCGCGCAGGCAGATGCCGTGCACCATGCCGTCGCCGAGGAACCAGTGGTGCGTGACCGGGTCGACCTCGGCGATCGGGTTCGGTCCGTTGCGCAGGTAGCGGCCGTTCAACTCGGGCGGCAGGGTGCCGACCACGGGGAGATCCACGACCGTCACCTCCTCTGCGACAGGGGCGAAGTTGCCGGACAGGTAGCGGCTGGCAGTCGACGTCATGTTGACAGTGTCTAGGAGATGCTTGACGATGTCAAGTGACCGCCATAGCCTGCGCTCGTGGCGGCTGCATCCCTCCGAGAGACGGTGCTACGCGCTGCCGTCGACCACATCGCCGAGCACGGCGCCGACAGCCTGTCGTTCCGTCAGCTCGCAGCTGCCGCAGGGGTGAGCCACCAGGCTCCTTATCACCACTTCGCCGACCGGACGGGCATCTTCCAGGCGATCGCACTCGAGGGATTCGCCATGTTCGCCGCAGCGTTGCGCGATGCAGCCCAGCGAACCGACGTCGACACGGCTACGGCGCTGCTCGCCGGCTACGTCAACTTTGCCGTCGAGCACACGGGCCACTTCCGGGTGCTGTTCCGGTCTGATCTCACCCACATCGGCGAGAGTCCCGAGCTCGCCGCAGTAGCCGACGAGTCGTTCGACGTGCTCGTCGACCACGTGCAACAGGTCCTCGGTGCCGACGCGACGGTCGACGAGATCCGCAGCCGGGTGACGACGATGTGGTCGCTTGCGCACGGCCTGGCGACACTGCTGATCGACGGCCCGCTCGAGCTCAAACTCGGCTCCGTCGTCGATCGTCAGTCGCTCATTGTTGCCGTCGCCGCTGAGAGCGGCCTGACAGCACCACGCAACGGGCGTCGCTGAGCGCCGACGCTGCCGGTCAGAGGCCGTCCATGATCCTGTCGACCGCCACTTGGGCGATTCGTGTCAGCTCATCGGTGTCGACTTCGGCTACTACCTCGTCGGGATTGTTGTGCACGATGTTGAGTGTGACAGTGACGACGATCGACACGGGCGAGCTCTCGTCGGACAGCAGGATCGAGATGCCCTGTGTCTCCAGCCATGGGTCGCTGGCGGGAGGCGCGGCTGGCCTGTACCCGAAGGTGAACGAACTCGTTCCCAGCGCTGGTGCGTCGAAGTCGGTTCCGACGACGTCGCCCATGTCAGAGTCCGACCACTGCACGCCGACGCAGGCCTCGGTTGCAGCTGCCAGTGCCGCAAAGGCCTGATCGGTCTGTTGCCGATCGTTCCAGAGCAGCATCTCCATCACCGTGCCGCCTGATAGGGCCGGGTTGGTGCCGGTTCCCCCAACCTGCGTGGTTGCCGTCGACTGGTTGCCGGACTCGCGCTGGAACGAAGTGTGGACCTGCACATTCAGGGTCGATCCGATCGGTGCGGCGAGAGCGGCACCGTCTGGGCACAGGGGCCCGATGGTCGGATCACTGCTGGGCGGGACGACGACTCGGCCCATGTCGACCCATCCGCCACCTATCTGCGGAGTGGTCAGCAGGCCCTGCATGAGGTAGCTGAGCGACTCGACGCTCGCCGACAGGTCGACTGCCGGCGCCGTGGTCGACGTGGCCTCTGATGTGCTGGGCGAGGTGGATGCGGTCGTGGCGTCATCGCCGCTGCCGCACCCGGTAACTGCTGGCACCGTGAGCGCTGCCAGCAGCGCGAGCGCAGCCCTGGAATGACGTGCAGTGCGGCTCGGGTCCATCGTTGCCTCTCAATCCTCGACAGGGACTGATCGTGCTGCGCGTCAGGCGCATCTCCAAGGGCCATTCGGCGATGACGTATCGGACTTCGGCGAGGTGAACGGCTGACCGTTCCTGCCTCCACGTTGTCGACCGCACGGCGCACACGCGACACGAGGCGGGGTTCCGGCCCGTGGGCTGGAACCCCGCCTCGATCGCGGGGGTTGATGGTCAGGGAGTGGCGCCCCGTGGTGCGTCGGTCGTGTCGCGGTCAAGGGTCCAGACGAACTCGGCGACCTCGGTGCCGTCAGCGGCAAACGAGCGGATCGTGATGGGCTCATCGAGGCTCGAGTCGCTGCTCGTGTTCTCGGGCCACCAGGCGGCGAAGCGGCCGTCGACCAGCGTTGCGGTGATGGCGTCGAGGCCGGCGACCTCGATCTCGACTCGCTCGGCCGACCCGGCCGTGCCAGTGAGCATGGTCACGGCCGTGGGGGTGTCGACGTACGTGCTCATGACGCCGTCGACGGTCAGTCCGCCGGGGGACTGGGGCAGCACGGCAGTCGACACCAGCCCGGCGTACTCGGCGGTGCCGTCCACCACGCGGAGCATGCACATCACGATTCCCTCGCCGCCGGCGAAGACGGCGAGGCCGCCGTTGCCGCGCATGTCGAGTGCTGCCAGCGGCCCGAGCTCCACGGGCGCAGGCGTGGGTACGGCCGGTTCTGTGGCGGCGTTGCCAGTGCGTCCCCCGGCATCGCCGGGCTGCGACTCGGTGCCCTCGGGGACCACGCAGGCCTGACGCGCTGAGGCGGCGTCAGACTCGGTGGAGACACGGGGCGTAGGAGTCCAGGCGAGGGCTGTGCTGCTCGCTCCGATCCCTGGAAGGACGACTGCCACCGCGACTGCGGCAACCGCCGCGCCGATTCCTGCAGGGGCGAACCAGCGCCGCCGCGACCTCTGGGCGACGCCGGTCGTCTCGGGTGCGGTGTCCCCGGCGGTGACTCGATCGCGGGATGTGCTCTCCAACTCTGTGGTCATGATGCTCTCCATGAGGGTCAGTGCCTGCGCGCTGTGCGCAGGCGTGATGCGGGCGCCCTCGAGGAGCGGGTCGATTCGCTGCAGGCGGTCGAAAATCTCGCTGTCGTTCATCGGTGCTCCTCGGTCGTCCTGTTCCCTGTGTGTCCGGTCGTGGCGGCGATCTTTCGCGACTCGAGCAATTCGCTGAGTTCCCTCCGCGCGCGGTGCAGGCGGATGCTTGCTGCGTTTGCAGAGATGTTCATCGCCACGGCGATGTCGCGCGGTGCGAGCCCCTCCCACGCCCAGAGGCGCAGGATCTCGCGCTGGTCGGGGTCGAGACAGGCGAGGGCGTCGTCGAGGTCGTGGTTCGGCGTCGGCGGGGGAGCCGGATTCGCGGCGAGTCGCTCAACCAACTGTCCGTAACGTGTTGCCGAGCGACGGTGGTTCGAGAGGCAGCGTCGTGCTACGCCGAATGCCCATGCGAGCGGCGCATCGTCAGGGATGTCGTCGAGTCGTCTCCACAGCACGGTGAGGGCCTCGGCGACGATGTCGTCGGTGTCCGATCCTCCGCCCCGCCGCAGCACGTAGGCCTGCAGCGGCTCGAACACGAGACCGAACAGCTCGGCAAATCGCGCCCGCCGCGCGGGATCGACCGAGACACCCGTCATACCTGACAAGTGTCCAGCCACCGCCCCATTCTTTCCGTTCCGCACACTGCTCTGAAGGTCTGCCGCTGCCACGGCTCTCTGCGGTGGATCGGCCTGAGAGTGCCAGTCGGATCGGACTTGATCGGGGTTACCGGGTGCAGGCACGTGAGCGCGGCCGATGTTGCGGCTCGGATACCTGCATGTTCAGCGGGGGACTTGCAGCTCGGGCCGCCTCGAGTGCGAAGGTGGCGCATATCGATGGGTCGGCATGCGGTAGTTGGCTACGGTCGGAGTCATCACAGTGATGAATGTGCGAGGCCTCGGCCTCGAGGTTCGCGCTCCTGCAGCGCGCCGAGGGGGATGACGATGGCAAGGATCACGCTGCTCGACGGGGGAATGGGGCAAGAGCTCGTGGCGCGCTCTGGCGACGAGCCGACGTCACTGTGGGCGACGCGGGTGATGATCGACCACCCCGGGATGGTGCGGGCGATCCACGAGGACTACTTCGCCGCTGGCGCGACAGTGGCCACGACGAATACTTACGCCGGCCACCATGACCGGCTGATTCGATTCGACCTGGACCACCTGTTCCGCTCGCTGCACCTTCGAGCGTTGGTCGAAGCGCACGAGGCGCGGGGCACGCGCGTGGCTCGGATCGCAGGGTCGGTCGGGCCGCTGAAGGCGAGCTATCGACCCGACCTGGCGGATGCGGTCGAGGTTGCAGCGCCGAAGTACGAGGAGGTGGCGCGCATCCTTGGGCCCCATGTCGACATGATCCTGTGCGAGACGATGTCCTCGTTGGCGATGGCCGAGGCTGCGGCGCTGGGGGCCCAGGCGGCAGGCAAGCCGGTGTGGCTGTCGGTGTCGGTCGACGACCACGACGGAACTCGGCTGCGGTCCGGCGAACCTGTCGCCGATCTCGCTGCAGTCGTGGCACGGCACCCCGTGGCGGCGGTGCTGGCGAATTGCTCGGTACCCGAGGTGATGGCAGCGGCCATGAGCGAGATTCGCGCGTTGGGCCTGCCGTTCGGGGCCTACGCCAACGGGTTCACCCATATCAGCGACAACTTCCTGAAGGACGCGCCGACGGTGAAGGAGTTGACCCATCGCCACGACCTGACACCCGAGAAGTACGGCGACTTCGCGATGGCGTGGGTCGAGTTAGGGGCGACGATCGTGGGTGGGTGCTGCGAGGTGGGACCTGCCCACATCGCCCACCTGGCCGGCCGTTTGCTCGACTCGGGCCACGAGATCGTCTGACCTCGCCGCAGCGCCGCCGGCTCAGTTCCGGCGCGCGTAGCCGACCGATACCGAGGCGGCCACCGCCACCCAAAAGTTGTACGGCAGCAGGATCGCACCCGCCCAGGTGCGAGAGTTACATGCGGCCACCACGATGGGCACGGTCAGCACCGCTGAGGCGATGAGGGCAATCGCGGCCGGCCACAGCGAATGGCCGGCAAAGAACAGGCGCGCCCACGCGAGCGCTGCAGCGACGCTGAGCGCCAGGCCGGTGAGCCACACCGTCCGGGCAGCAGGTGATCCGCTGAGTGCCACAGCGATGCCGGCCGCGATGAGCGCCGCGAAGTTGTAGGGCCAGATGATGCCGATCACGACGCTGGGCGGCTTCCATGGCGGCTGCTCGAGCGACCGGTACCACGCGTCGCCAGTGCTCACCCACAGTCCCGAGCCGACGATGTAGCCGACGACGCCGTCCATCGATCAACCAGCCGCCTTCGCGACATCGCCCTCGAGCGAGATCGTCATGCGCACCTCGTTGCCGAGCGCGCCCTTCGGCGCCTCGATCCCCCACTTCATGCCGTAGTCCACGCGCATCAGCGTGAACGTGCACTCGAAGCCGACCTTCTGGCCAACCGGACCCTTGCCGATCCCGCTGACCGTGCAATCGACCTCGATCTCCTTCGTCACGCCGCGCAGGGTGAGGTCGCCCTTCAGCTTCCAATGACGCTCGCCCACGCGCTCGCCCGACTTCGACTTGAATGCGATCATCGGGAACTCCGCCTGGTTGAAGAAGTTCGGACCCTGCAGGTTTCCATCGAGCTTCGCGCTGCCCGTATCGACCTTGCTCACGTCGGCCTGCACGTCGAAGGTGGGTGCGGCGCTGTCG
>JBJOMQ010000086.1:0-9778 GCA_046052275.1 Actinomycetota bacterium
CCGTTCGGCGTCGGTGTCGCCGGCGTGCCGCGATAGACCATGGCCGCTCCTGGTGCGTCGGTGGTCGCAGCCACGGTGACGGTGCCGGGCAGGAGGGGCACCGCCACCGTGGCTGAACCGTCCGCGCCCGTGGTGGCAGCATGCGGCGCGTCACCGCCGCTCACGAGCACGGAGACGTGCTGGCCGACCACAGGTTCGGTGCCGGCCCTGAGGATGACGGTCGCCGTGCCCTCGGCGGGAGACTGGCCGACGGCGACCGTCAGGTCGAGGCGCCACTCGGGCACCTGATCACCTGCGAGGCGCTGTGCCTCACCGAGCAGTTCGATGGCGCGGGCCTGGAGATCGGCGCGGCCCGTGGCGTTCCCCAGCATGTCGAGCGACGGCACGAGCGCAGCCGAGGCATCGTCGGCACGGTGCTGGCCCGCGGCATCGCCGGCGAGATAGTGGAACACGGCCCACAGCGCTGCCGCCGTGAGATCGTCAGCTGTGTCGCGATAGCGCCACGCGAGGTAGCCGCTGAGATGGCCGCTGGCATCACGCGCGAACGACTGCGGCACCGGATTCGACGGCGGGCCCGACAGCGGATGCTGACCGCTGTGGTACGTGCACCATCCGGTTCGGAAGAGGCCCTCATCGTCGGTGAACAGCCACTGCCCCGCCCACAGCGGCGACGGCGAACGGTCCGCTCCCGCCACGTGATACTCGAGAGCGAGTCCCGCGCATCGATGGTCGCCCGGCACGTCGACCGAGCCGTCGAACGGCACGTGGTCGACGCAGTGCTCGGGCACGACCGCGTCGGCCGGCGACAGCGTCGGGCCACACGTCACCAGCGACAGCGATGCAGCTATCGCCGCAGCAGCACCGCCGCCAGCCATTCGCCGAAGTCCCATGCTGCCCTGTGCGCAGCACACGGCATGCATCGGCAGACACAGCACGGGCATCCGCAGCACGGGGCCCGGCATCCACCGGCGGTAGCCTTCGGCACTCGCTATGGAACGCTTCGGCCTGGTCGGCCTCCCCAACGCAGGCAAGAGCTCGCTCTACAACGCCCTCACCGGCGGCGGCGCGCTCGCTGCCCCGTACGCCTTCGCCACGAAGGATCCGAACATCGGCGTGGCCAAGGTGCCCGACGACCGGCTCGACCGGCTGTCAGCGATGTCGAAGAGCAAGAACACTGTGCACGCCGCCGTGCAGGTGGTCGACATCGGCGGCCTCGTCGAGGGCGCATCGAAGGGCGAGGGCCTCGGCAACAAGTTCCTCGCCAACATCCGCGAGGTCGACGCCATCGTGTTCGTGCTGCGTGCCTTCGTCGACGACGATGTTCCCGGCCCGAGCGATCCGCTCGAGCACCTCCGCGTCGTCGAGATCGAGCTTGCGCTCGCCGACCTCGAGACGGTCGAGAAGCGATTCACCCAGGCACAGCGCCAGGCGAAGCTCGACAAGTCAGCAGCCGGCGAACTCGAGGCACTGCAGGCGGCCAACGAGGCGCTCAGCGCCGGCCTCCCGCTCTACCGCGCCGGGCTGAAGCCCGAGTGGCGCGAGCAGCTGCAGCCGTACTTCCTGCTCACCAACCGCTCGGTGCTCGCCGTGGTGAACGTGGGCGAGGGCGAGCTCGACCGCATACCTGAGGTCGAGGCCCGCGTCCGCGCCGAGTTCCAGTCGGCCGGCGACAACGTCGAGGTGATCGGCATGTGCGTGCAGCTCGAGGCCGAGGCCGCATCGATCGTCGATCCCGCCGAGCGCGCCGAGATGCTCGAGGGCTTCGGTCTCGGCGAGGGAGCCCTGTTCCGAATGGTTCGCTCGGCGTACCACCTGCTCGGCCTGCGCACCTTCTTCACCACCGGCGAGAAGGAGAGCCGCGCCTGGACATTCCATGCCGGCTCGAGCGCTCCCGAGTGTGCCGGCCGCATCCACACCGACTTCCAGCGCGGCTTCATCAAGGCAGAGGTCGTCCACTGGGACGAACTGCTCGAGATCGGCTCGTGGACCAAGGCCAAGGATCTCGGCAAGATCCGCATCGAGGGCAAGGAATACCACCCCTCCGACGGCGACGTCATGGAGTTCCGCTTCAACGTCTGACGCTGCGGCGGCGCAGTCACCCACCCAGGTGTCGGGCGAGCATGACGATGGCGAGGCCGCCGCGTGCCGACCAGCCGACGGTGCGCACCCAATTGGTGGTCACCAGGCGACGCGCTGCCGCCGAGTCGAACCCCCTGCTGAGCTGCTCGTGCAGCGGCACCTGCACCAGCACCGTGCTGCCCAGCACCAGCGCCAGCACGAGGCCGGCAACCAGCGGCAGCGTACGTCCCACGCCCTCGGGCGGCGCGAAGAACAGCAGCAGGGTGGTGACACCCTCCACCGCCATCGGCGGGCCTACCACCGTGCCGGTCAGCGTGCGGTGGCGGTCCTCGTAGGCGACGAACTGCTGCTCGCCCACCGCCGCCATCAGTGGATAGTGCACCACCTGCACGAACCAGATCAGGCCGACCATGAACAGCGTCGCCGCGAGATGCGAATAGAGCACGGCCTCGTCGAACATCACTGTGCCACCTCGGGATGCACGATCACGCGCGCCGCGACATCGGCAGATGACCGGCCGATGCGCAGCTCGTGCGGCACTGCACGGGTCGTCCACGCCGACTGTTCGGTGTCCCAGGTTCGATATGCGTGCCGGTCGAGCTCGATGCGCACCCGCTGCGTCGAGCCGGCCGGCACCCGCACCTTGGCGAATCCGACGAGGCGCTGCTCGGGCTCGTCGCGGTCGAGCGCGGCTCGGCCGGCACCCGCACCGTCGATGACGTGCGAGTACACCTGCAGCACCTCCACCGCATCGCGGCTGCCGCTGTTCGACAGCGTGGCGGTCACCGTGTAAGCGTCGAGCGCAGCAACGTCGTCGATGCCGACGCACGAGTAGCCCAGTCCGAAGCCGAACGGGAACAGCGGCTCGCGGCCCACGGTCGAGTACCAGTGATGGCCGACCAGCCTCCCCTCCAGGTAGTGCGCGACACCGTTGCGGCCCGGGTGATGCTCGAACGCGGGCGTGTCCTCGAGTCGGCGAGGGAACGTCACCGGCAGGCGCCCCTGCGGCTCGACATCGCCCGTGAGGATGTCGGCGAGTGACTCGCCCATTCCCTGGCCCGGGAACCAGGCCATCAGCACGGCATCCACCTCATCGAGCCACGGCATCGACACCGGCGACCCGGCGTTCAGCACCACGACGGTGGCGGCGCTCACCTCGGCGACACGGCTGACGAGCTCGTCCTGGCGGCCGGGCAGGTCGATCGTCGCGCGGTCCCAGCCCTCGCTCTCCCAGTCGTCGTTGGTGCCGACGATGACGATGCTGAGGTCGGCACCTGCCGCCGCGGCCACCGCCTCATCGACGAGATCGCCATGCTGTGGCGCGAGGGCGCCGATGTTGACGCCGGCGATCGCCCGGCCAGTTGCGTGGTGCCGTGCCTCGACCGACAGCGAGTAGGCGCGGCCCGCTTCCAACTCGACCGTCGCCGTCACCTCGGCCCGTCCTGTTCCGAAGAACGAGCCGCCGGCAGGGGCGTCGAGAGTGTCGATGAGCACGCGTCCGTCGATGAGCAACCGGGTCGGCGCCACGCTCTCGAGCCCGAAGGTCCACACGCCCCCAATGTCGGGGGTGAACTCCGTGCGCACCCTCGCACCGAACGACGGATTGCCACCATCGCGGCCCGTGGGTGACCGGAACCACGTGATGCGCGACGAACGCGGATGACGCGTGCGCACCGGCGTCGCGGCGGGGTCGTCGAGATCCTCGGGAGCGTCGAACGCATCGACGGCCAGTTGGCTGCACAGGCGGAGGTCGAGTTCGGGCAGGCGCCGGTGGGTGTGACACCCGGGTGCATGCACCACCTCGATCCCGAACGCAGCAAAGCGGCGCTGCAGCGCATCAAGCGGATGCGCGACGCGCGTCGGGGTGACGTGCGCGCTGCCCCCGCCGCGGACCTGCCCCACCTCGGCGTTCGGCCCGATCACCGCAACGCGCCGCGTGCCGCGTGCCGCAAGTGTCGCCGCATCAGCCGGCAGCACCGTGCGGCCGTCCGCCAGCGGCAGGTTGCGCAGCAGCACCATTCCCTCGGACGCCACGCGGCGCACGAGGCCCTCGTCGGCCGGATCGTCACGGCTCCCCTCCGGCCCGGGCCCGTCGCCGTGCAGGGCGCCGGTCGCCTCGAGCAGCCACAGCACCGAACGCGCCCTTGCCCGCACCTCGTCCTCGGTGACCGCACCCGACGCAATCGCCGCGTGCAACTGCTGCCCGCGGTGCAGCGTCGGCCCGGGCATCTCGAGGTCGAGGCCAGCGCGGACTCCCTCGGCGGTCGAGTGCAGCCCGAACCAGTCGCTGATCACCGTGCCGGGAAAGCCCCACTCGCCGCGAAGCACCTCGGCGATCAATGCGCTGTCGGCCGCATAGGTGCCGTTGACCCGGTTGTAGGCAGACATCACCGCCAGCACGCCGGCCTCGATCACGGCATCCTCGAACGGCCGCAGGTACAGCTCGCGCAGCGTGCGCTCGTCGACGCGCGAGTCGATCGTCATGCGCTCGAACTCGGTGTCGTTGCCGACGAAGTGCTTGATGCAGCACCCGACGCCCTCGCCCTGCACCCCGCGCACGTAGGCGACTGCCATTCGCGCCGTCAGGTACGGGTCCTCGCTCATGCACTCGAAGTTGCGCCCGCCCACTGGCGTCCGATGCAGGTTCACCGTCGGCGCCAGCAGCACGTGCGCGCCCTTGGCGCGCGTCTCGCGGCCGAGCACGGCGCCGATCGCCTGAACCGCATCGGGGTCCCAGGTGGCGGCCAGCAGCGTGCTGCACGGCACGTTGATCGACCGCTCGCCGTCGAAGCGAGTGCCCCTGGCGCCCACCGGTCCGTCGGTCACCCGCATCGACGGGATGCCCAGACGCTCGATCGCAGCGGTGTGCCATGCGTCGGCGCCAGCCGTCAGCAGCACCATCTCGTCGACCGTCAACTGGGCGGCGAGCGCGTCAGCGAGTCCGTGCCCGTCCCCACCGGATCCCGTCTGCGCGCCCATCGGAATGCGGCGCAACCTACTGCACTGCCACCGCACAGCCGACCTGGCGTCACCTACCATCGGCAGCGATGCGACCGAACGTGCTCCTCATCACCCTCGACCAGTTCCGCGGCGACTCGCTCGGCTGTGCCGGGCATCCGGTGGTGCGCACACCGCACCTCGACGAGCTCGCCGCCCACGGCACCCGTCTCGCCCGTCACTACTCGCAGGCAGCACCGTGTGCACCCGGCCGCGCCGCGCTGTACACCGGCACGTACCAGATGAACAACCGCGTTGTCGCCAACGGCACGCCGCTCGACCACCGAATCGACAACGTGGCCCGCGCTGCGATCCGCGGCGGATACCGCCCCGTGGTGTTCGGCTACACCGACGTCGGTGCCGACCCGCGCCAGATCACCGACCCGAACGACTGGCGGCTCAGCCACTACGAGGGCGTGCTACCCGGCTTCGAAGAGCTGCTGTGCCTCGACGAACGGCACGCCCCGTGGCTCGAGTGGCTGCAGTCGCTCGGCTACGACGCCACCGACCCCGACGTGATGCTCGCCACCGAGCACGAGCGCCCGGCCGAGCACTCGGTCACCACGTTTCTCACCGACTCGTTCCTGCACTGGCTCGGCGACCGCGACACGGGTCCCGACGGCAGCACGCCATGGTTCACCCACCTGTCGTTCATCCGGCCGCATCCTCCCTACAGCGCCGCCGGCCACTACAGCACGATGTACGACCCGACGTCGCTGCCCGACCCGCTCCCCATCCCACCCGACGTGCACCCGGTGCACGAAGTGCTGCTGTCCGGCACCGGCGCCACAGCCCCCACCGAGCCCGACGCCATCGGGCACCTCCGCTCGCAGTACTGGGGGATGATCACCGAGGTCGACCACCACCTCGGCCGAATCTGGGCTGCACTGCGCGATCGCGGCGAATGGGACAACACGGTCATCGTCATCACCGCCGACCACGGCGAGCAGCTCTGCGACCAGGGCCTCATCCAGAAGGCCGGCTTCTTCGAGAGCAGCTACCACATCGTCGGGATCGTGCGCGACCCGCGCCTGCCCGCCGGACACGGCCGCGTCGTCACCGAGTTCACCGAGAACGTCGACATCATGCCCACCGTGTGCGAGGCAATCGGCGTGCCCGTGCCGCTGCAGTGCGACGGCCTGCCCCTCACCCCATTCCTGCGCGGCGAGCAACCGGCGCACTGGCGCGATGCGGCGCACTACGAGTGGGACTGGCGCGAATGGTTCATCGCCGCCGGCGGCCACGACTGGCCGTGGGATCGACGACTCGAGCGGCAGAACCTGGCGGTGCTGCGCAACGACACGCACGCCTACGTGCAGTTCGGCAACGGCGACTGGCTGTGCTTCGACCTCGCCGCCGACCCCACGTGGTGCACGCGCGTCGACGATCCCGCCGTGGTCCTGCCGCTGGCACAGCAGATGCTCGTGTGGCGACAGCAGTTCCTCGACCGGCAGTTCACCGGCATGCTGCTGCGCAATGGCGGCATCGGCCGCTGGCCCGATCCGGTGCCCGCCTGAGCACCTGCTGCCACACACATCAGCGCAGGCGGGTGAACCACAGGTCGACGGCCTCGCGGCCCTCGCGCCGGCCGCGATCCTCGAACCGCGTCACCGGCCGCCAGTCGGGTCGTTCGATGCGGCCGCCCCCGAGTCGGGCGTCTGCGGCAGCAACTCGCTCGACCTGCTGGGCATAGTCGGCGACGTCGGTGGCCACGTGCAGCCAGCCCCCGGGCCGCAACCGGTCGACGAGGGCTGCAAGCACGTCGTGTCGCAGGAGTCGACGGTGCCGCTGGCGCTGCTTGGGCCACGGATCGGGGAACCACACGCGGATCCCGGCCAGCGCCCCCGGCTGCAGACGCGGCAGCACCTCGAGCACGTCGGTGGCGATCACCCGCACGTGACCCCAACCCGCCGCCTCGGCGTCGGCCACCACGCGGGCGACCCCGGGTGTGTGCACCTCAACGCCGATCAGTGCCACATCGGGCTGCGCCGACGCCATCGCCACGAGTCCCTCGCCGGCGCCAAACCCCACGTCGAGCACCACGTCGGGGTAACCGGGGAACACTGCTGCAAGGTCGATCGGCCCACCCCCGGCAGGCAGCACGAACGTCGTCGACGCCCGCTCGAACTCGACGGCACGCTGGGGCGACAGCCCGCGACGCCGCGGCCGGAAGCTGCGCGCCGCTCGCATGGGATCAGGAACCGTCGACACCACCACCACTTCTACCGCAGCAGCATGCCGTCACCATTGCCGGTACGGCCGTACCACTACGCTCGGCCGACGTATGACCGCAGCCTCCGTCACACGCGAGCGACTGCCGGTCGTGCCCTCACTGCTGGCAGTGACGGCCGGCGTGGTCTGGGGTTTCGGCACCATCCTGAAGCGTGTCGCCGAGGACACCGATGCATTCCAGTACCTCATCTGGCGCTCGATCGGCACCATCGTCGTGATCGAGTGCATCAGCGCCCTGCGCGGGAGGCCATTCCCCACGATTCGCGCCTGGCGCAGTGGCCGGGCGATGATCGCCGCCAACCTCGGCCTGTTCGTCGCGTCACTCGCCTATGTGTACGCCGTCGACACCACAACGCCCGCCAATGCGGCCTTCCTCGGCTCGCTCACGCCGCTTGTCGCAGTGGTGTTCGCTCGGTTCCTCGGCGAGCGTCTTGCGCCGTCCACGATCGTCGCGCTCGCCGTCGGACTGGCAGGCCTGCTTGTCACCGTGATGAGCGACCTCGAGGCCGGCAGCGTCATCGGCAACCTCGCCGCATTCGCAGCATCGATCGGCTTCGCCGTCTACACGGTCGCGATCCGCACTGACACGACCAAGGACTGGTCGGCAGTGCTGCCCGGCTACGGCCTGCTGATGATCGTCGTGTGCAGCATCGTCACCGTCGCCAAGGGCAACGCCCTACTGCCACCGCTCGACGACACGCTGTATGCGATCGCCCATGGCGCGGTGTTCATCGTCGGCGGCACGACGATGTTCAACTGGGCTGCCAAGCACGTGCCGGCCGTGCCGATGATCGTGTTCTCGCAGACCGAGACCATCGCCGTGCCGGTGCTGGCGTATCTCGTCCTCGACCTCGCGCCGAAGCCACTCACCATCGTCGGCGGAATGATCATCCTCGTTGCCGTCGTCGGCAAGGCCGTGTACGACACCGCGATCGGGCACCGCGGCAGTTACCTGCCGCCCGGCGACGTCCAGCCGAGCTGACCGATACCGTCGACCGCATGGCCGAGGTAGTGCTGTTCCATCACGTGTGCGGACTCACCGACGGCGTGACCGCCTTCGCCGGCGAACTGCGCCGTGCCGGCCACGTGGTGCACACCCCCGACCTGTTCGACGGCGCCCGCTTCACGTCGATCGACGACGGCATGGCATTCATCGACAATGCCGGCTTCGACACCCTGGTCGAGCGGGGCGTTGCCGCCGCCGACGGACTGCCGGACGCGATCGTGGTCGCCGGATTCTCGCTCGGCGTGATGCCAGCCCAGCGCCTTGCCCAGACCCGGCCCGGCGCGGCCGGCGCGCTGCTCTACCACGCATGCGCGCCAGCCGACGCGTTCGGCAACGGTTGGCCACACGACGTACCGGTGCAGGTGCACGGCATGGACGCCGATCCGTTCTTCGCCGGCGAGGGCGACCTCGACGCCGCCCGGGCACTGGTGGCCGCCGCGCCCGATGCCAACCTCTTCACCTACCCCGGCACGCAGCATCTATTCGCCGACCGGTCACTCGACGACTATGTGCCCGAGGCCGCCGCCCTGCTGCTCGAACGCACGCTCGAGTTCCTCACCCGCATCGACGCCCGCCGCTGACGCGGCCCGTCGGCACCTGTGCTCAGTCGCCCCAGTGGCGCTGCTCGAGGAACGGGTCGCCATACATGTGGTAGCCGTTCTGCTCCCAGAAGCCGGGGGCATCGCTGCTGCGCACCTCGAGACCGCGCACCCACTTCGCGCTCTTCCAGAAGTAGAGGTGCGGCACCACGATGCGCACCGGACCACCGTGGATGGGTTCGATCTCCTCGCCCTCGAAGGCGTACGCAACGATCGCCTCGTCGGTAGTGATGTCGGCGAGCGGCACGTTGGTGGTGTAGCCGTACTCTGCATGCTCCATCACATGCGTTGCGCCCTGCTGCACACCGGCACGCTCGAGCAGGTCGCGCACGCGCACGCCGGTCCAGGTGGTGTCGAACTTGCTCCACTTCGTGACGCAGTGGATGTCGAACGTCAGCGTCACCGACGGCATCGTCTTCAGCTCGTCGAGGTCGATCACGAATGGCCGCTCGACCATGCCGCCGACGGCGAGGTTCCACTCGCCGGGCGCATAGCTGGGCACATCGCCCACGTGCAGCACGGGAAACCGCTCGGTGAGGTACTGGCCGGGCGGCAGGCGATCGGGGTCGTAGCCCTTGGCGACCAGTTCCTGCCGGTTGCGGTCGAAGAAGCCCATCGGCACAGTGTGCCCGAGCCGCACGCCTAGGGTTGCACCATGAGCGACTTCCCGCCCCCTCCCCCGCCGCCGGGCAGCATCCCGCCGCCGCCCGACATGACGCCGCCCCCGCCGTATGGCGGCTACGCATCGCCCGCCGGATACGGCTTGCCCGCACCCTCGTATCGCCGCATCGGCGGCATCTCGAAGGTGCTCGGCGGACTGCTCGCTGCGATGGGGGTGTTCCAGGTGTTCGGCGTGATCGGCGGC
>JBJOMQ010000087.1:0-9695 GCA_046052275.1 Actinomycetota bacterium
TACGCCGGCGAGATCGGCCACGTCACCATCCGACCCGACGGGCCGGACTGCCTGTGCGGCTCGAACGGCTGCTTCGAGCGGATGTGCAGCGGACTGTGGCTCGAGCGCGACTACGGACGAACGGCCAAGGAACTGATGGAAGAGCCGGATTTCGTCGAGCGGTACGTCGTCGACCTCGCACGAGGGCTGAAAGTGGCGCTGATGCTGCTCAACCCGGCGCGGATCGTCATCGGTGGCGGCATTCCGAAGGCTGGAGAGCGGCTGTTTGCCCCGCTTCGAGCCGAGCTGCACCGGCAGATGACCGAGTGGAGCAAGGCACGGATCGATGTCGTGCCCGCCGAGCTGGGCAAGGACAGCGTGCTGTGGGGAGCGATGGAGCTGGCCCGCGAGGCCGCCGGAGAGAGGACGCCATGACCGACTTCCTGACGAACTACCGCGACAGCCTGGGTCACTCGATCCAGACACTGCCGCTCGACCGCGTGCAGCAGATGATCGACGTGTTCACCGAGGCTCGCGACCACGGACGCCGCATCTTCACGTGTGGCAACGGGGGCAGCGCGTCCACCGCCGCGCACTTCGTCTGCGACGTGGTGAAGGGTGCCAGCTACGGGCGCGAGGCACGCTTCAAGATCATGTGCCTCAGCGACAACCAGGCCACGCTCACCGCCTACTCGAACGACGTCGGGTACGAGGTCGCACTCGTCGAGCCGCTGAAGAACTTCGCCGAGCCGGGCGACGTACTGGTGGCCATCAGCGGCAGCGGCAACTCACCGAACGTCGTCAACGCCACCGAGTGGGCCAACGCTGCAGGACTGACGACGATCGGCCTCACCGGTCGCGACGGCGGCAGGCTCGGCAGGGCCGTGCAACTTGAGGTGAACGTGCCGAACCCGCACATGGGCCGCATCGAGGACGCACATCACGCCATCTGCCACATGGTGGCCTACTGGTTCATGGAACAGGCCGGCGGCCCACCCGTCTGCGGCCCGTAGCGGTCGGCACGACATCACCCTCACCTGCGCTGCTAGTTACCGCCGGGATCCGACGACTGGATCAGAGCGGGTGACTCACCGAGACCATCGGGACAAGCCCCTGACCGCGACAACTCGACCGGGATCGATTGTGGGCTCACCGTCGAATCGGTAGGCAGCCATGTGGCCGCCTCGAACGGCACTGAGATCGACGCACACCGCACTCGGCTCAACGACTGGATTCCGCTTCGTCCGCCAGTAGTGGCCGAACACCACCGGCACCTCGCCGAGATAGCGGAACGGTTCGGCTTCAGAACTCGGAGCGTCAGGAAGCGTCGGGTATCGCCTGCCACTCGGGGTCTTCGTGCATGGAGGGATCTCTGCAAGGGTGCGAACCGTCGTTGCCGAGACATCCCACCAGCGCACTCGGGCCCGGCTGCGCACGTGACCCCCTTTGTCGAGATACGAGGGGGAGACGGGCATCTCGGGGCCCTTCAGCACTGTCTCGATGGCCCTGTACTCGGGCGAGCTTGCCCGACAGCAGCAGTTGCCATCGCCGTGGGCGGTTGCATCGGCACGACCCTCTTCAGCAGCGGTCGGACAGAGGTGACCGCGATCGTGGGCGGCATGGAGGAACTCGTCGGTCAGCCGGCCGGATCGCTCGGCAGCGCGCAGGACCTCGATCGACTCGTCGTGCCAGCAGGCATGCACCACTCGCAGTGCACCGAGGTCGAGGTGCATCGGCAGTGTGCGGAACCACTCGACAAACTCGCGGTGCAGCGCAGAGTCTTCTCCCACCTGAGCGAGAAACTCGGCGTGCTGCTCGCGATGCCGTCTGCCTTTGTCGCCGTCGCGGCGGCGGAGGAACATCCCCGGTCTCGACCCGTCAGGTGTCGCCCAGGCGACAGCGTTGAACTCGTGGTTGCCCATCGTGATCAGCGCGGTCCCCGCATCGACCATTCGCCGCACCAGCGTGACTGTCTCCACCTGCTGCGGTCCGCGATCGATGAGATCGCCCACGAAAACCGCAGTCCGCCCCGGATGACGCCATGCACCACCGCGCTCGACGTATCCCATCTGCCGAAGCAGTCGCTCGAGGGCGTCGGCGCACCCGTGGACATCGCCGATGACGTCGTATGAGGCCATGCCCCATTAACGCACAGCGGAGCCACCGCTGTGACACGCTGGCCGGAGCTCGGTCGGAGCCGCACCATGCGACCAATTCACCGGGCGCCGCTTGGCTCATTCTCTGGGACAACAGCATTGACTAGGCTCTCGACGTCCACTATCGACCAATGGAGCACACCATGAGGAAAGCACGCATCGCCGCCGCGCTGTTCGTCGGCATCACATCCATCGCAGCCGTCGCCGACGCCCGTGCCATCAGGCTTGATGGCGAGATCATCACGAATAAGACCTACATCGGGGACGTCGGCGACGTGAACGACCCCGAGGAAGACCACCGCGGCCGCACCGGCGACATCGACATCTGCAACGCAGGTGCAGCCCGCGGCATCGACGGCGGCGGCAACTACAGCGCCGACATCAACGACGACGACTGCTTCGGCTGACCGCCCGCCGACACCTCACATCTGACGACCGGCCCCCGGGCAACCGGGGGCCGTGTCGCGTGTGGGCGCTGGTCAGGGAGTTGGAAACCACGCTGTCGTGGTGACGAGGCCAGGGTCAAGCGTGGTCGGAGGAACCGTCGGCGCAGTCGTCGTCTGGGGCGGCAGGGTCGGTGGGGTCGTCGGTCCGGGCGGCTGCGCCGTGGGCGGAGGATCGGTGGGCCCCGGTCCCTGCACGTCCGAGCCCGTGCCGGTGGTGTCGACTTCGCCGACGACGGTGCCAGTCGTCTCGGGCAGTGTCGGGTCCACCGTCGTCTCCGGCACCGTCGAGGTGAATCCCACTGAGATCGACGTGTCGGGATCGCTGCCGCCCGAGCGCACCACGACCACGTTCGAACCAGGCTCCTCGAGTCCGATCGCGACGACCACCACGGCACCGACCACCGCCAGCACGCTGACGCCCAGGATGAGTCCTCGCGGCGATATGCGGCGTCGGCCGACGGCCGACCCCACGGTCACCTCGGTTGTCGCGGCCAGATCGACCTCGGTCGCGTCCGCTCCCAGACCTGTCACATCATCATCCGCCATGCCGCCACCCTATGACAGCGGGGCACACGACCGCGACCGGCAGCTACTGGATGCGACGGCGGAGTTCGTCGAGCGTGGCGGCGTCCATGTGTACCTCGTGGGCCGCCGAGGGATAGCCGCCGGTCTCAACGTCGGTGGCGAAGGCCCGGAAGGCAGCCACCCTGGCCTGTTGCAGCTCGGCCTCGCGCCGGGCGAAGTCGTCGTACTTCTTCGAGTGCCGCGGGTAGTGACCGGTGTTGGTACCGAGCACGTCGCACGAGAACAGGTATTGGGTGTCGCACGCCGTGCCGCAGCCCATTCCCTGGGTGATCATGCGCGTCGACCTGGTGATGAGTTCGGCAAGCTCCACTGGCACCACCTCCACCTCGCAGAACGCCGCACCGGCGTTCTCGAGATCGCGTACCTTCTGCATCACGCGCAGTGCCTCGTCGACTGTTCGGCCGACCGCTCGGAAGCCGGTCCACGCCGCGAGGTTCGGCACAAGGCCCACATGGCCGGCAACGGGGATGCCCTCACGGGCCATCGCCTCGATCATGTACGGCGACTGCGAGCAGTAGACGACATCAGCGCCGCGTCGCAGCACCTCGAACCCCACTCGCACGGCGTCGGCCGGGGAGGTTGCCGAGCCGTGCACCATGCCGGCCGTCAGCAGAGCCGTCGGCGCCGCCGCCCTGATGGACTCGAGGTGGTGGTCGGGCTCGCAGTTGATGATCCGGATGCCCGCCTCGACAGCCGCCTCGGCCTCGGCTGCGTCGTCGACGTGGATTTGCACCCACTTCTTCGAGCCCTTCGACCGCAGCACCTCGTGCACGGTCAGGCGACCGGGAACCAGCGCCATGTCAGTCGACCGCCACGCTGCGCTTGGCGAGGCGTTCCTTCATTGCGGCATGCGCCTCCGGTGACCCGTCGTGGAACGAGCCGAACCAGCGGTCCATCGGGATCGCACCATCGGCGTAGTTGACCTCGAAGTACTTGTGGTGCAGGTAGTGCGAGAGGCCGCTCGTGTCGAGCGCGCGACCGCTGCCGAGCTCGACCTTCTCGAAGCCGGCGTGTCCCGGAACCGGTGCCATCGCAAGGTGGGTGAGGTTGTAGATGGCATGTAGCGGATGCGACGGCACGATCCAGTGGATGAGCACTGCGCTGAAGTAGAGCAAGTGCTCGACAGGGTGCATCGAGAGACCCGACCACGGTCCGGGATTGGTGTTCTTGTGGTGCAGCGCGTGGATTCGCCGGTAGAGCCACGGCACGTGGATGAGCCGGTGGATTGCGTAGAAGTGCACCTCGCGCCACAGCGGGATGAGCAAGAAGAGGGCGATGATCCACACCGGGTTGTCGGCCCATGACACCCACGGGATGTGTCCATTGGCGAACAGCCACAGCGTCACCACCTCCCACGCCGTCCACACCGGCACGCCGAACGCCAGCGTGAAGAACACGTTCTCGCGGGTCTGGCTGCCGAACGTGAAGCGATCGCTCGTGCGAGGCCAGCGGGCGTTGTACTTGAAGCGGGTGTCCTGCGTGCGGCGCACATAGAGCACGATGTGGAAGAGCCCGTACCACCCGAGCGTGATGGCGTAGTTGCGCAGGAGAACCAGGGCGATCCAGCCAGCACCGAATGACGCCATCGTGCCGAACGACGGTGTGGCTACTGCGTAGGCGAGCGCAGCAACGCCGAGATAGAGCGTGTTCCACGGGAACAGGTAGCCGGGGAAGCCGACGAACCAGCGTGCGATGCGAGCCACGTTGGTCGGGCGGGCGAACAGCGGGCCGTAACTCGCCCGCCGGTCGGGCGTCCACTCGCCTTTCGCCGTTCGGGTACCGAACAGTGTCTCGTCCACTCGCCCCCCCTTTGTACTGACAAATCGAAGGAAGTCTGGCTCTTTGTCATGACAAATGCAAGACCGGCAGGAGGGCGGACCCATCGGCGACCGTTCGTCGGTCACGTAGGGTCCCCTCGACCAGCGCCTGCGACGTAAGGACTTCCCATGACACCCGCCCGCCCATACCGAACCACTCGTCGACGCCCCGCCACGCTGCGCCTCGCCACCGTCTGCGTCATGACGGCCCTCGCCTCCTCCCTCGCGCCGGCTGTCTCCCCGGTCGATGCAGCGACGTCGATCGTCGCCATCGGAGCGGATCCGTACGCCAACTCGTCCAGCCAACACGCAACCCAGGTCGAGCCCGACTCGTTTGCGTTCGGCTCGACGATCGTGGCCGCTGCACAGACCGGGCGCTTCTACGACGGCGGCGCATCGAACATCTGCTTTTCCACCTCGAATGACAGCGGGGCGACATGGATCAACGGATGTCTGCCCGGCATCACGAAGCACCAGAACGCCGCCAACCCGTACGACCGGGTGAGTGACCCGGTCGTCGCCTACGACGCGCGACACGGCGTCTGGATGATCTCGTCGCTGCCCCTGCTCGAGTCGGGCGGAGTGCGCGGCGCTGGCGTGCTGACGAGTCGCTCCACCGACGGCGGGCGCACCTGGGGTAACCCGATACTGGTGAACACCAGCAACCTGGGCAACGTCGACAAGAACTGGATCGTGTGCGACAACACCTCGACCAGTCCGTACTACGGCAATTGCTACACGCAGTGGGATGACAACGGCGACGGCAACCGGCTGTACATGAGCACCTCCACCGACGGCGGCCTCACCTGGGGGTCGCGCAAGAAGACCGCCAACAACGCGACCGGCATCGGTGGCCAGCCAGTGGTGCAGCCGAGCGGCAAGGTGATCGTGCCGGTCGACAGCGCGAACGAGGGTGCACTCCTCGCCTTCAACTCGACCGATGGCGGCGCGACATGGTCGTCAACCACCACCATCACCAATATCAGCCACCACTCTGTCGCCGGTGGTCTGCGCACCGGGCCACTGCCCTCCGCAGAGATCGACGCCAGCGGAAAGGTCTACGTGGTCTGGCAGGACTGCAGGTTCCGCAAGGGCTGCAAATCGAACGACATCGTCATGACAACGTCGACGAACGGCACGACGTGGACACGTGTGGTGCGCATTCCGATCGACGCCACCACCAGCAGCGTCGATCACTTCATCCCCGGACTCGCCGTCGACGCTTCCAGTTCGGGCAGCACCGCCAAGCTGGCACTTGCGTACTACTACTACCCGGTTGCCAACTGCACCTCCGCCACATGCAGCCTGCGGGTCGGCTACGTATCGTCGGCGAACGGCGGTACCTCGTGGACCACGCCCATCGACCTCTCGCCGGCAATGTCGCTCGGCTGGCTTCCGTCGACGTCGCAGGGCCGGATGGTCGGCGACTACATCTCGACCTCATACGTCGGGGGCACGGCGCGGCCGATCTTCATCGTCGCCGCCGCCCCGAGTGGCGGCGTCTTCAATCAGGTGATGCATACGACAGCGACGGGTCTCACTGCCGGCGCTGCGGTGTCGACGGCAGGAGGCGACCAGCCGGTGCCGGCAGTCGTGCTCGAGCACGTCCCGCGCCGCCCGCCGATCCGGGCCGTCTGACGCGCAACCCGCACAACGCCGCTGACGCGGCAACAATGTTGACGATGAGCAGTCACACGCCCCTGGCGCCAACTGAGCCATGGTGGCGCAGCGCCGTCGTCTACCAGTTGTACGTGCGATCGTTCGCCGACGCCGACGGCGACGGCAGGGGTGACCTGCAGGGCATCATCGACCGGCTCGACCACCTCGAGCAGCTGGGCGTCGATGCGGTGTGGCTGAACCCCTGCTATCCGTCGCCGCAACTCGACCACGGATACGACGTCAGCGACTACTTCGACATCGAGCCGACGTACGGCGACCTCGCCACCTTCGACCGACTCGTCGCCGAGGCCAACCGCCGCCGCATCCGCGTGCTGATGGACGTGGTGCCCAACCACTGCAGTGCGCAGCACGCCTGGTTCACGGCGGCACTGCAGGCTGCACCCGGAAGTGCGGAGCGTGCCCGCTTCTACTTCCGCGACGGGCGCGGCCCCGACGGCGCCGAGCCACCCAACAACTGGAGGTCGGTGTTCGGCGGCCCGGCATGGACGCGCATCACCGAACCGCACGGCCAACTCGGGCAGTGGTACCTGCACACCTTCGCCCCGGCGCAGCCCGACCTCAACTGGGGGAATGGCGATGTGCGGCAGCACTTCCGCGAGATGCTCACCTTCTGGTTCGACCGCGGCGTCGACGGATTCCGCGTCGACGCGGTCACGGTGGCCGGCAAGCATCCCGATCTCCCCGATGCGCCACCGGCCCCTGATGGTGTCGCCGAGACCGATGCGTGGTCGCACAATCCGTACACGGTCTTCGTCGACTCGGCGCACGACGTGTGGCGTGAGTGGCGATCGGTGGTCAACGAGTACGAGCGTTCGCATCCGGGACGGCATCTCGTCACCGTGAGCGAGGCATACACACCGCGGCGGCCCGACCTGCTGCTGAAGTTCGTCGAGCACGACCAGTTCCACCAGTCCTTCGGATTCGACCTGATGCTCAGCCCGTGGAACGCCACGCTGCTGCGCACAGCCGTGACCGACATCTACGACCTGCTCACGGGCGCCGGATCGTCGCTGACGTGGACGCTGAACAACCATGACGTACAGCGCGCCGTCACCCGCTACGGCAGGGCCGACGCATCGTCGCCCGAGAGTTGGACGGGTAGCAATCTCGTCTACACCGGCACGGCGGTCGATCTCGACATCGGCGTGCGCCGCGCCCACGCCATGATTGCCTTTGCCGCCGGCCTGCCTGGCTCGCTCTACCTCTATCAGGGCGAGGAACTCGGCCTGCCCGAGGTGCTCGACATCCCGGCCGACCGACGCGAAGACCCGATCTTCTTCCAGACCGACGGCCGCGAGATCGGCCGTGATGGCTGCCGGGTTCCACTGCCGTGGACAACCGATCGCGCGACTGCGTTCGGCTTCTCGCCGCGACCTGCCGAGCCATGGCTGCCACAGCCCGACGACTGGGGTAGCTACGCAATGTCGTTGCAGGCTGCCGACCCCGCATCGACGCTCAACTTCTACCGGCGCCTCGTGGCAGCTCGCCGCCAGCTCGACCAGTCGACCGGCCTGTCGTGGGTGGAGGTCGACTCGTCGATCCCCGGCGCCGACGACGTGGTGGCCTACCGGCGCGGCAACGTGCTCGTGGCGCTGAACACCGGTGCTCATCCTGTTGCGAGCGAGGTGCTGGGCGCCGCCGCCCGCCAGATGCGCTCGGCGGTGATCTCGTCGACCGGTGCTGCGATGAGCGACACCAGCGCACGTGGTGCCGAGCCGCTCATGGCCGAGTTGCCGGGCGATTCATGCGCCTGGTTCGGTCTCGTCGACTGACGACGGCGTACGGTCGGGGCACGGAGGTGGGCGATGTACGTCGAAGTCTCAGCAGATGGAGCACGGGTTCGCGACCCTGAGACGCTGACGAGCCTGTCGGTCCGAGCCGCGGCTGGCCTCGACACCTCCTCGCTCGCGAGGGCGCTCGCAGCCCTCGGCCACATTGAGGGCGAGCACGCCTGGCTGGCGATCGACGCGTTGCGCCGCGCCGCTGGGGCAGAGGTGCCCGCCGCCGCTCGACCAGGGTGGGAGTCGGGCTTCGACGGGATGATCGCCTACGCCGCCTCGAAGGGATGGGTGGCCGACGGGGCCGTCCGCGCCCACCTCGAACTGCTCAGCGGCTGAGGGGTCGCCACCTAACTTGATACGTCTCGTATCAAGTTTTCTGTTGCAATCATTGCGCGACTCGGTATCGTGCCGCCATGGCGTTCGACCCGAAGCACTGGACCACGAAGACCAATGAGGCCTTCGCCGCAGCCATCGATCAGGCGAAGTCGCTCAACAACCCCGAGATCACCCCCGACCACGTGCTGGCCGCTCTCCTCCGCCAGGAGGGCACGGTCGTACCCGACGTACTCGCCTCGCTGGGCATCGCCGCAGGCGCACTCCGCCAGCGTGCCGACGATGCCGTGGCCTCGCTGCCCCGTGCCTTCGGCGGAGGCGAACCCCGACTCTCCCGCGAACTCGACAACACCCTGCAGAACGCGCAGCGATATCAGAAGGACCTGCGCGACGACTACCTCTCGGTCGAGCACCTGCTGCTCGCCATGAACCAGCGCCTCGGGGTCGGCAGCGAAGAACTGCTGGCGGCACTCAAGGAAGTGCGCGGCAGCCACCGCGTCACCAGCCAGAACCCCGAGGACCAGTTCAAGGCGCTCGAGAAGTACGGGCAGGATCTCACCCAGCGCGCCCGCGACGGCAAGATCGATCCGGTCATCGGCCGAGATGACGAGATCCGCCGCGTCATCCAGGTGCTCAGCCGTCGCACCAAGAACAACCCGGTGCTCATCGGCGAGCCGGGCGTCGGCAAGACCGCGATCGTCGAGGGGCTCGCACGCCGCATCGCCGACGGTGATGTTCCCGAGGGACTCCGCAACAAGCGACTGATCGCACTCGACCTCGGGGCAATGCTCGCCGGCGCCAAGTACCGCGGCGAGTTCGAGGAGCGGCTGAAGGCCGTGCTGAAGGAGATCACCGACGCTGCCGGCGATGTCATCACCTTCGTCGACGAGATCCACACGCTGGTCGGTGCGGGTGGCG
>JBJOMQ010000088.1:0-9663 GCA_046052275.1 Actinomycetota bacterium
CGGCACCACCTGGGACAAGTACTGCTACGTGCGACTCGACACCGATTCGCCGTGGCCGCGCCTGTCGGTCGTCCGCACGCCGCACGCCACCGGTGTGCACCTCGGACCGCTCACGTCGCGCGCCGCCGCCACGGCGGTCATCGAAGCGGTGCAGACGGTCATCCCGATCAGGCGCTGCAGCCATCGGGCGGGAGCTCGCAACCGGGTGGGCGAGTGCCATGGGCCGATGCTCGGCGTCGCCATCTGCCCAGCAGCGCCCGATGCCGACGAGCGACAGCACTGGCTTGCCGTTGCGCAGGCTGCCGCCGCGCTCACCACCGACCCCGATCTCGTCCTCGTGCCGCTGTGGGCCCGAGTGGCGCGGCTCGCTGCCGAGCAGCGCTACGAGGAGGCAGCACTCACCCGCGACCGTGCCAACGCCTACGCAGCGGCGCTGTCGAGACATCAGCAGTCCGACCGGCTCCGCGCCGCAGGCGATCTCGGCGTGCGCATCGGCGACACCGTGCTGCACGTACGTGACGGCGTTCTCGTCGCGGCACACCCGGACGGCCAGCTCGATACCGGCCTCGACCTCCCGCCGCCGCTCGTCGATCCGTACCCGGCAGCCCTGCCTGCCGCAGCAGCAGACGAGACGTGGTGCCTCGGGCGGGCCTTCGAGCGCGCCGGCGACCGACTGCGCCTGCTGTGGTGCAGCGGCGGCTACTCGCTGCCCAGTGCCCAGGTGCGTCTGGTCACGAGCCTCGCCGCGGTGGAAGGCGGCATCGCCACCACCGTGACCGATGGTCAGGAGATCTCGATCACCGCACCGGCGTGATCGATGCGCAGCACCTTGGCGTGGCCCTCGGCGGGCAGCGCCGCAGCGATCGACTCGGCGGCGTCGATGCTGCACATCGCCGCCACCGTCGGACCGGAGCCGCTCAGCCAGCTCGCCCACGCCCCCGCCTCGAGCGCCGCCTCAATGGCGTGCCGCGACGGCTCCGCCAGCGAGAGCCTGACGTCCTGGTGCAGCCGGTCGCGGGTCGCCTCGCGAAGCGACTCGATGTCGCCGGCCGCGAGCGCAGCGACGAGCAGCGCTGTGCGACCGAGATTGAACACGACATCGGCGAGCGGCACCACGGTGGGCAGCTTGCCCCGCGACTCGTTGGTGGATGTGGTGAACGACGGTACCCACATCACCATCGCCGGATCGAACGACATCGGTACCCGGACCGCCCGTCCCCCGGCGGTTGCCACGACACCGCCGTAGAGCGAGGCCGCGACGTTGTCGGCGTGCCCCTCGAGTTCGGAGGCAGCGTGCAGCAGCGACGGCATCGCCGCCTCGAGAGCGTCCGGGTCGTCGCCATGCCGCTGAGCGTGCGCAGCGACGAGTCCGGCGACGCGGACGGCCCCGCTGAATCCCATGCCGCGTCCTGCCGGAATCGGGCAGTGCAGCCAGAGGTGCCCCTCGCCACCGCCATTGCGGAACGCGACCGTGGCGGGATGCGTCTCGTCGATCTCTCGAGCCGACCCGTCGTCGCCGATCGGATCGGTGCCGACGATGCCGAGCTCGGCGTGGAGAGTGAGCGCCATCCCGAGCGTGTCGAAGCCCGGGCCGAGGTTGGCCGACGACGCGGGCACCCTGACGGTCATCGCCCGAGCTCCGCTGCAGCAGCCTGCGACACCTCGACGAGGCGCGCGAGGACACCCGCCGCGGCCCCGCTGTCGATGGATGTCGTGGCAGCGACGAGTCCCTCCTCGAGGCCCTCAGCGACACCCGCCACGACCAGTGCGGCGGCCGCGTTGAGCACCACGATGTTGCGGTGGGCGCCGTGCGCCCCATCGAGGACTCGTCGCACATGATCCGCGTTGATGTCCGGCGTGCTGCCCACCAACTCGTCGATGATCGCCGGGGCGAGGCCGAGTGCGACCGGATCGACGGTGAAGTGGCGGACCACGTCGTCCTCGAGCGCCAGAACACTCGACGTACCAGTGGTGGTGAGCTCGTCGAGGCCGTTGCCGTGCACCACCCAGGCACGAGTCGATCCGTGAAGCCGCAGCGAGGCCAGCATCCGCTCGGCGACCGCTGGATTGGCAACGCCGATGAGCTGGCGCCGGACGCGGCCGGGATTGGCCATCGGTCCGAGCAGGTTGAACACGGTGGGAATGCCGATCTCGCGGCGGCTCGGCGCGGCGAACCTGAACGCAGGGTGGTAGCGCGGCGCGTGGCAGAAGCCCATACCGGCCTCGAGCACGCATCGCAGCACGCCCTCAGGTGGCAGCTCGACGGCAACCCCGAGTGCCTCGAGCACGTCGGCAGTGCCGCACTTCGAGCTTGCTGCCCGGGCACCGTGCTTGCAGACAGGCACGCCAGCCCCGGCTACCACAAGCGACGCCATCGTGCTGACGTTGATGCTGGCGCTGCGGTCGCCGCCCGTGCCGACGATGTCGACCGCCCTGTCGCGCACGTCGTCGGGCAGTTCGACGATGGTGGCAGCCGCGAGCACTGCATCGAGGAGTCCCGAGATCTCCTCGGGCGTCTCTCCCTTGGCCCTCAGCGCGACGATGAAGCCGATCAGCTGGGCAGACGTCGCCTCGCCGGCGAGGATCGTCGACATTGCAGCGCGAGCGTGCGCGGCGGGAAGATCACGACGTTCGAGGAGGTCGGTGAGCAGCGCCGGCCAGCCGCCCAGATCGTCGATGCTCACGCGCTGCGACGGCGCTGGCGGATCATGCGTCGCCGCTCACGCTCGGTAGCGCCACCCCAGACCCCCGCCTTCTCGCGGATCGAGAGCGCGTACTCGAGACAGGCGACTCGCACGCCGCACTCGGCGCAGACTTCCTTGGCGTCGAGGGCCTCATCGTCGTCGTCCGGGTAGAAGATCGTGGGGTCGAGCCCACGACATGCCCCAAGTTGCCGCCACTGGATCTCGTTGGCCGACACGACTCCGCTGCCCCCATTGCCTGCAGTTGGCCGCCACGGCCAACACGGAGAAATCTAGGGTCGGCTGGGCCGCCGCGCCAGAGGCTTTTTCTCCTTGCGCAACGGCACGGACCCAGCCGGGCAGGCCAGGGGGCCGAGGTCCGGACACGGGGGCCGGGGCAGGCGGCACCAGCCACCGGTGCCCGCACCTCGCCGGTCGGGGCAGGGGGTCAGGCCGGGTCGGGCTGCAGGTCGGCGCGGAGCTCGGCCACGGTGGTGGGCGACAGCTCGACGACCTCGAGGTATTCGGGATGGTCGATCACCAGCTGCACACCATCGGCGAAGGCGTCCACCTGCGCCGGCGTGAACTCGAACTCGAGATAGTGCACGGCGGCAGTGACGTGTTCGCGGGTGAGCTGGCTGCTGTGCTGCGCCTCGACAGTGCAGCGCACCTCGCTGCCATCGGCGAGCCGGAACAGAACCGAGCGCTCGATGCCGACGAGCTTGGGCAGCCACACGCGCATCTGCTCGTCGTTGGTGAGCTCGATGAACAGCGTCGCTCGCAGCTGGCCGGGCTCGGGAACCAGCGGGTTGTACACGTCGAGCTCTTCCTGGATGCCTTCGTCGGTGGCGATGTGCTCGACCCGTGCCATCTCCTGGATCTGGAAGCGGATGGTCTCGCGGTTCTCGAACACCAGCGTCACGACCGTGCCGACGTGCACGCGGCGGCGGCGCTTGAGCTCGATGATGCGGTCGCGGAACTCGTCACGCTCGCGCTCGTAGGCGCGGGTATCGGCAATGTCGGCGAGCGTCAGCTTTCGCGACGGGGTGAGTGCGGTGCGGTCAGTCATCGCGTAGGTCCTTCCTCGGGGATTCCGTAGGCCCTGGCGAGGAGCTGCAGGGGGTGCAGCGGCTCCTCGCCGGTCTGCTCATTGATGGCGGTATTGGCAAGGTGGCAGTCGCCGGCGACGACGTCGCCGCCTGCTCGCTGGATCTCCTCGGCCAGCTTCCGGCCGATCGGCATGCTGAGCTCGGCATTCTCTGCGCGGAGCCCCCACATCCCGTCGATGCCGCTGCACTGCTGCACCAGCTTCACCTTGGCGCCGGTGAGCTTGATGAGATCGCGGCTCTTCAGCCCGATGTTCTGGGCCTTCAGGTGGCACGGCGTGTGATAGGTGACCGTCGCCGGGATGAATCCCGTGAACTCGGTATCGAGCGACGTGCTCTCATCCTTGTGGATCCGCATCAGGTACTCGGCGGCGTCGTAGGTGTGCTCGGCAACGAGGCGGGCGTCGTCGTTCCCGACATAGTCGACGTAATCCTTCTTCAGCACATAGCCGCAGGTGGGCTGGGGCACGACGATGTCATTGCCCTTGCGCACGCTGGCGGCCAGCGCCGCCACGTTCTTCTCGGCGACCTTGGTGAACGCCTCGACATCGCCGCTGTGCAGCCACGGCGCCCCGCAGCAGCCGGCGCCATCGGCGAGCGAGCACTCGATGCCGTTGCGCTCGTAGACCTTCACCAGATCGTGACCGATCTGCGGCTGCTGGTACTCGACGAGGCACGTCGGGAACACGGCGACTCGGCCTTGACGCTTGGCGATGCGCACACGCGGCCGCTTCGCGAACCACGTGCTGAACCGCTGCCGGGCGTACGGAGGCAGGAGACGCACTGCCGACACGCCGGCCGTGGCCTCGACGAGCTTTCGTACGGCAGAGCCCGCTCGGGCGCCGACCACTCTGTTCGCGAGGGGCGCTGCAGCACTGGCTGCCTTGCCCATCAGGTCCGTGCGGCCCATCACATTGTCGGTGATGCGCTTGCGCAGCGATACCTGCTTGGTGGCGTGGCGCATTGCGTCGGCACGCAGCATCAGCCGTGGGAAGTCGAGCGCCCACTCGTGGAGCTCGGGGATATACGGGCAATTGATGTAGCAGAGCTTGCACTGGAAGCACTCGTCGATGACCTGGTCCTGCTGAGCAGGAGTGAGTCGACCGGCGTCCTGGTCGTCGTGCTGGTCGATCATCTCGAAGAGCGTGGGGAACGACGTGCAGAACTTGAAGCAGAGTCGGCACCCGTGACAGAGGTCGTAGACGCGAGTGAGTTCATCGCGCACATCAGCCTCATCGAGGTACTTCGGGTGCTTCGGGTCGTACGTGATCGTCATATGGTCGTCCAGTGTCGCGCTTGCAGGCGTCGGCGGCGTGTTCCACCCGACGCCACTCGCGTCGAGCCGGCGGCCGCACGCCCCGGATCTCGGGGGACGGCCGCCGGCACGGCGAGGCTGGCGGTCAGAGTGCCTTGAGGCCCTCGGCGAAGCGGCCGGCGTGGCTCTTCTCGGCGCGGGCAAGCGTCTCGAACCACTCGGCGATCTCGGCGAAGCCCTCGTCGCGGGCGGTCGAGGCGAAGCCGGGGTACATCTGGGTGTACTCGTAGGTCTCGCCGGCGATGGCCGACTTGAAGTTCTCCTCGGTCTCGCCGATCGGCTCGCCCGTTGCCGGGTCGCCGACCTGGGCGAGGAACTCGAGGTGGCCGTGCGCATGGCCGGTCTCGCCCTCGGCGACGCTGCGGAACAGGGCGGCTGCGTCGGGGTAGCCCTCGACGTCGGCCTTCTGGGCGAACCACAGGTAGCGGCGGTTGGCCTGGCTCTCGCCGGCGAACGCCTCCTTGAGGTTCTCGTGGGTCTTGGTGCCGTGCAGGCTCATGCGTTGCTCCTTGTGACGGGCGACCGGCACTGCCGGCCACGTGGGAGCCCAGTCCGGCGTCCGACAACGGCACACAACCGCGTCGGCTCCTCGCAGGGCGACTGCGAGGGTACCGACGGCGGCGGCGCAGCCGCCATTCGTGGCCCGTCAGGCGCCCGCGGTTGTCTGAATGGCGGCCATAGCCGCAGTCGATCGGCGCACTCGACGCGTCGGCGTCGGCCATCCCGCCGTCCCCCGCGGACGACGGCGGCTTCCTAGGATGCGGGGCATGTCGACTCATCCGGGCTCCGTCGATCGCGTCGGCCTTCCATTCACGCGCGATGCGATGCTCGCCCGGCTCGAGTCCGACCACTTCGATCTCGTCGTCGTCGGCGGCGGCATCACCGGTGCCGGTGTCGCACTCGACGCAGCGACGCGTGGCCTGCGCGTGGCACTCGTCGAACGCGGCGACTTCGCGTCGGGTACGTCGTCGAAGAGCTCGAAGCTCGTTCACGGCGGGCTGCGCTACCTGCAGCAGGGCGAGGTCGGATTGGTGTACCAGGCCCTCCACGAGCGGCAGCGACTCAGGCGAAACGCACCACACCTCGTGAAGGTGCTGCCGTTCATGATCCCCGTGCTGACACGCGACGGCGTCGTGTCGCGCAAGATCGCCCGAGCCCTCGGCTCGGCGATGTGGATGTACGACCTCACCGGCGGCTGGCGGATCGGCCGCATCCATCGCCGGCTGCGCAAGCAGGCCGCGCTCGCCCACATGCCGACGATGCCGTCGGAGCGCCTTGCCTCGGCGTACCTCTACTACGACGCCACGGTCGACGATGCGCGGCTTGTCCTCACTGTGGCCCGCACCGCCGCAGACCACGGCGCCGTGGTGGCGAATCGATGCCCTGCGGTCGACCTCGTGAAGGATGCCGGCGGACGAGTCACCGCCGTGGTCGTCGAGGCCGACGGCCGGCGGATCGAGGTGCGCGCTTCGGCGGTGGTCAACGCTGCCGGCGTGTGGAGCGATGCCGTGCGCGCGCTCGACGAGGGGGCCGACCCCGACTCGATTAGGCCCGCCAAGGGAGTGCACCTCACCGTGCCCTGGGAGAAGGTGCGAAACGACATCGCCGTCGTGATCCCTGTGCCCGGCGACAAGCGCAGCCTGTTCGTCGTGCCGTGGGGCCCGCGCCACGACGGCACGTTCGAGCACACCTACGTCGGCACCACCGACACCGACTACAGCGGACCGGTCGACGACCCGCAGTGCACCGGCGACGACATCGACTACGTGCTGCGGGCGCTGAACGCCAGCGTCACCACGGGCGTGACCGCCGACGACATCACCGGCGTGTGGGCCGGCCTGCGCCCCCTCGTGAAGGCCGCCTCGTCGGGCCGCACCGCCGACCTGTCGAGGCGCCACAAGGTGACGCCATCGCCGGGCGGCGTGGTCACCGTCACCGGCGGAAAGCTCACGACGTACCGCGAGATGGCAGAGGACACCGTCGACGCAGTGCTCAGATACCTCGGCCGGTCGGCGCGCTGCCGAACGCGCCGGCTGCCGCTGCACGGCGCGCAGGGCTTCGCCGAACCGGCCGCCGGCGACCCGATGGCGCATCTCGCCCACCGCTACGGCTCGAGCTCCGCCGAGGTGCAGGCACTCATCGCCCGCTCACCGGCGCTCGCTGAGCACCTCATCGATGGCCTGCCCTTCGTCGCCGCCGAGGCCGTCTATGCGGTCACCGACGAGATGGCCACCACTCTCGACGACGTGCTCACCCGACGGATTCCAGCGAGGCTGTTCGAGCGCAGCCAGGCCGAGCGCGCCGCACGGCGGACAGCAGACCTCATCGCACCGCTGCTCGGCTGGGACAGCGCCGAGACCGAGCGCCAGGTCGCCGACTTCCTCGAGCGGTGCGCCGCCGAGCAGCGGGCAGCCGCCGGTGCCGGGTCGGTCGTCGAGCGGTGACACTGCCGCAGTCGCCGATCGAACTGGCCGGCGCAGCGTCGCGCCTCGGCCCCACCGATCCACTTCCTGCAGGACTGCTCGACAGGCTCACGTCGGTGTGCGCCGTCGAGACCGGCGAGGCGGCGACCGCCGATGCCAGCCGCGACTGGTGGCCGCTCGCTCTGCGGTGGGCCCTCGACGGCAGCGTGCCGCGTCGCGCCGCGGCAGTCGTCCGCCCGCACACTGCGGCACAGGTTGCCGACGTCGTGCGCCTGTGCAACGCGTCCGGCGTGGCGGTCACCCCAGCCGGAGGGCGAAGCAGCGTGGTGGGCGGCGCAGCACCCGTGCATGGCGGCGTACTGCTCGACCTCACTGTGCTGCAGGGCATCGTCGCCGTCGACGAGACGTCGGGCATCGTCGAGGTGCTGCCCGGCACGTTCGGGCCCGACCTCGAGCGAGAACTTCGCGAGCGCTACGGCCTGTCGGTCGGCCACTATCCGCAGAGCTTCGACATCTCGACGGTCGGCGGATGGGTGGCTGCCCGCGGCGCAGGCCAGTACTCCACCCGCTACGGCAAGATCGAGCATCTCGTCGTCGGACTCGAGGTGGTACTGGCCGACGGCACACTGGTGCGCACCGGCGGAAGCCCCGCAGCCGCAGAGGGGCCCGACCTCACACAGCTGTTCATCGGCAGCGAGGGCACGTTCGGGGTCATCACCCGCGTCTGGCTGCGCAGCCATCCGGTGCCGCCCGCCGAGCAGCGCGCCTCGTACTCGTTCCGCAATGCAAACGGCCCTGCGGCAGCATTCGCTGCAGCACTCGACATCTGCCGGCGCATCATCCGCCGCGGCGCGACACCAGCGGTGCTCCGCCTCTACGACGCTGCCGAGACCGCCCGCAGCCACGGCGGCGACGGGAGCAACTGCATGCTGCTGGTGCTCGATGAGGGCGACGAGCGCCTCGTCGACGCGACGATGCGCATCGTCGACGACGAGTGCGCCGCCGCAGGAGCCGACCGCGCTGGCAGCGATCCGGTGGCACGGTGGATGGAACACCGCAACGAGACCGGTGCGCTGCAGGCGCTTACGCGCAAGGGCTACGTGGTCGACACGCTCGAGGTCGCTGCGCCGTGGTCGGTCCTGCCGCAGGTCGTCGAGCACACCGAGGCAGCGCTGCTGGCGGTGCCGCACGCACGTGCCGCCACCTGCCACCTGTCGCACAGCTACGACGACGGCGCATGCCTCTACTTCACGTTCGCTGCGACGCCGCCGCCCGACGAGTTCGAGCGAACCTACGTGGCGCTGTGGGATGCGGGCCAGCGCGCAGCCCTCGCCGCCGGCAGCAACCTGTCGCACCACCACGGCATCGGCATCAACCGTGCCCGGTTCGTCGGCGCGGCACTCGGCTCGTCGTGGGAGGTGCTGGCGCGGATCAAGCAGGCGCTCGACCCGCACGGCATCATGAATCCCGGCAAGATGGGCTTCGGCCCGCCGTCGACCGACCGGCGGGCAGATGCCGGCATCACCCCACCGGAGCATTCGTGGCCATGACCAGATTCGACCGCACTGCGCTCGTACAGGGCGCCATCACCTCGCTGCTGTTCGGGGTGCCCTTCTCCGTTGCCGCGCGGCTGGTGGCCGATCGCACCGACAGCCGCGGCCTCGCCTCGCTGCTGTCGCTCGCTGCGCTCGCAGGCTTCTTCGTCGGCTCCGGTGTCGCCGCATGGATCCAGCGCACCGGCCTCCCACTGCTGCACGGCATCGCATGCGCCGCTGTCACGTACTCCGCCGCCCAGGCCGTCTTCATCGTCGTCAAGCTCTGGCGCGGCGGCGACGTCAGCTGGCTGGGCGTGCTGTTCAACCTCAGTGCGGTGCTGTTCGTCGGCACGGTGGGCGGCGTGTTCGGCAGCGGGCTGCAGCGCCGCGGTGTCGTGCCGCGATCACATGCTCGGAGGGACCCGACATGAGCATCCTTGTCATCGATGTCGGAACGTCCGGCCTGCGCGCAGCAGTGGTGCGGCCCGATGGCAGCGTCGATGCCCTGCACCACGTGCGATTCCCTCCGTCGACACCGTTCCCCGGACTCGTCGAGTTCGATGCGTCGGCGATGGCCGCTGCCGTGCTCGACGTCGCGCACCG
>JBJOMQ010000089.1:0-9609 GCA_046052275.1 Actinomycetota bacterium
GCCTGGCGCTCGGTGAGGAGGCTGAAGTGCGAGGTGACGGCAGGCGAGCGGCGGTGATTGGCGGATCACTCGGCGGGTTGACGGCAGCGAACCTGCTGCACGACGACGGGTGGGACGTGGTCGTCTACGAGAAGTCGACTGTTCCCCTCGACGGGCGCGGGGCGGGCATCGTGGTGCATGCCTCCACTGTGCGGTATCTGCTCGAGCGGATGGGTCTCGAGATCGATGCGATCAGCTGCCCGTCGAGTGTGCTGCGCTACTTCGACCCTGATGGTGCGATCGTCCACGAGGAGCCGAGCCCGTATCGCTTCACGGCATGGAACACCCTGTACCGGAACCTGCTTGCCGGGTTCGGGCAACGGCACCTGCTGGGCCACACGCTGTGCGGCCTCGACCCAGATGGCGATGGGCCGGTGGAGTTGCGATTCGCCAACGGTCTGGTCGACCACGCCGACCTCGTGGTGGCTGCCGACGGCTTCGACTCCACTGTTCGTCGGCGACTGTTCGGCACGGTGGAGGCCACGTACTCGGGGTATGTGGGATGGCGAGGCCTGATTGCGGAGTCGGACCTCACGGCTGACACGTTCGAACTCCTCGCCGATGCCATCAGCTACAGCGTCATCCCGTCGAGCCACATCGTCGCCTACCCGATTCCGAGCGTCGACGGGTCGGTGAGGCCCGGCGAGCGATTGGTCAACTACGTGTGGTACCGAAACGTGGCGGCGGGTGCCGACCTCGAGGAACTGATGACCGGTGCCGATGGTGTGCCACGCAGCACGTCGCTCCATCCCGGCATGGTGCAGGCGCGATTCATCGACGAGATGAAAGCCGCTGCCGAGCAACTTGCCCCACCACTCACCGAAGTGGTGCAGCGCACACCCGAGCCGTTCTTGCAGGTGATCCAAGACATCGAGACGCCGAAGATGGTGATGGGTCGCGTTGCTCTGCTGGGTGACGGCGCGTTCTCGGCGCGTCCGCACGCTGCGGCTGGAACTGCGAAGGCGGCGGAAGACGGCTGGAAGCTCATCGCTGCGCTCCAAGCGCACGACTCTGTTTCCGATGCACTGCTGCACTGGGAGACGAGTCAGATGGAGCTCGGGCGCCGACTCGTAGAGCGCGCTCGCGATCTGGGTGAACGCTCACAGTTCCGGAACGCCTGGCGGCCCGGCGACCCCGACCTCGCATTCGGATTGTTCGGCCCCGGTCGCTGACAGATCTGCCGGCCGGATGCGCTCGGCCCACGTTCGGTGGAGCGTCGGCCGGCCGGTCAGCCGTCGGCCTTGCTCTCCCAGCGACCGAAGCTGTAGATCGCGGAGAGGAATGAGCCGGTGAACACGATGATGCTCACGATGGCACCGCATACGTGCAGGAGTGGTTGGCGCATCTCGTCGGCAAGCCAGGTCGTCGCCTGCCCGGACGTAGAGCGTGACACTCAGCACGAAACTGGCGAATGCGGCCAGAAGGACGGCTGCCTCGAGGATGTTCCCAGGTTTCATTAAGCGCCATCTCGCAGTTCTGCCTCACATATTGCAGCGGACGACAACACCGACGACTGTGACGGCGGGGTCAGAGCAAGGGCGGTGGACCGGACTCGACGCGCAGTGAGGCGTGGCCGTCAACGGCGACGGAGAATCTCGTCCGTGCCGCAGCTTCCAGTTCCGATCTTCGACGATGTCGCGGCGTGGGTCGAACAGCACCTCGGTCACTTGATCTGTGATCCGGGCGTTGCTGCGCTGCCGGCACGACGCGGTGGGCAGCGTGCCTCCGGTGTAGCACTTGCAGCGCTCGACGTCACGAGATACGCACAGCAGCGCATCCAAGTGCATCCGAGGGCGAGCCGCGGTTCCTCCATGCTGTCGCCATACATCCGACACCGTCTGCTGACCGTGGCAGAGGTCGCCGAGGCAGTTGCCGGTGCACCTTCGGCAGACCGCCGGAAGTTCGTCGACGAGCTCTGCTGACAGGAGTACGCCCGCCGTCTCTACGCACGCGTCGACGCGCGAAGTGCTGTGCCCACAGCGCGCGGCTCTGTGCAGCGTCGACGCGTCGCTGAGCCCCACGGCAACCCTGGACCGGGTGGCTGGTGTCAGCGAGTTGCCGACCCGGCGACCGGGTAGTGGTCGGAGCCACAGTCGATCAAGTTCTGCACGATCCGGGCGTCTTGGTCGTCTGGGTAGCGAAGGTATTGATCGAAGTTGTACACGACGCCGGAGGACGGGGTCGCGCCACGGACAATGACGTGGTCCATCACGCCCCACTGGCCGTGTGCGTAGTACGACTCGCTCCATGGCGATGTGAAGGTGGCGAGCCCGAGCGAATCGAGGATGTCGGTGAACCCTGCCCTGACGATGTCGATGTGAAGGTTGCCGGTATCAGTATCTGTATTGAAGTCGCCGGCAATGAAGTCGATGGACGAGGGTCGTGCGACCAGGTGCGAAAGAGCGGCGTTGAACTCCCGGTTGCGATTCCCGGCTGAGTCGGAGTCGAGATGGATCGACAAGACGCGCACGGGCACCCCGGTGGTAGCGCTCACAGCGGTCATCATGGCGGCATGGTTACCGTCAGACGAGAGTGGCACGTCGCGAAATGACATCGAGGTGAATCGCCTCGTCTTGACGAGCAGTGCGACTCCATTGGGTTCCCACGGATTTGCGGGCGTGATCCAGTTCGACCAGTAGTCAGGTCGGTGGTTCGCCTGGAATGGGGTGAATCCAGGGACTGCTGCCGCGATGTGCGCCAGTTCGGTGGGCGTTGTCTCCTGCAGCGCGAAGATGTCGGTAGTCCTCGCCTGAGCGGTGAGGAAGCGGATGATCCGTTCGCGGCGGTAGGTGCGATCGAGAAGTGCTGCGGCCTCGGCCGGGTAGTAGGCGGGATCTGCCCACGGTGGGGCGAGCACATTGAAGGTGACGACTCGCAGCGTGTCGCGGCGTGTCGAGGTTGCAGCGCTCGATGGTGCCCCGTTGGCGGGAGCAACGGTCAGGCTGAGGGCGATCGCTGTCGCCAACACTGCACCGAGACCGGCGCAGGTGCCCACGGCCGCCTGTCTCGAGACACCACGGAGCGGGTGTCGCCACCTGGCACGGTGGGCGATCATGCGCATCCACCGACCCTACTGCGCTAACCGGAGATCTTTCTGCGTCTGCGCTCCGCGTCTTCCAGAGTCGTGTGCGTCGGCCCACGTTGGAGGGATTAGGTTTCGCGGCATGCGACGCTTGATGTGGACTGGTCTCGTGTGTACCGCACTCGCTGCTGGCACGGCGTGCGGTCCGACGCCGGGCAACGGGCCGGGTGACATTGCTGGACCCGGTTCGCAGCAGGCAGATTCGTCGACGTCCGACGAGGGGCGGGATTCGATCGGCACGACGGTCGCGCCTGCCGATACCGATCCGCCGAAGCCGGTCTCGTGGTCCTGGGACGACGCCGCAGCTGCGTACGCGCCGACTGGCACCCCACCCGACTGCCCATCGCCGCTGATCGACGAGGGCGCGCTCCTCGACCTCAGTGCAGTCCAGAGCAAGTTGCTGCCGGGCCAGGCGAGGGACGGCGAGTACCTGGTGAACGGAACCTTCCGCTGGAGCGGCCCCGATCAGCCATACCCGACCGACATCGTCGTCACGATGCCCTTCGACGGCTACATCACCGGTGCCTGGCAGTTCCTCAAGGCAGGGTCGTACCTGTTCGGATTGAACATCGTTCACCCGTGCGGCTTGATGTTGCGCCTGTCGAAGATGCACGACCCATCGCCCGAGGTGAAGTCAGCGCTACTCGATCCTCTCGGCGAGGCCAGAGAGGGCGACAGTCGTGAAACGTTCTCGAACCCGGGCATCTGGCTTACCAAAGGCACCGTGATTGCTACGTCCGTGGGGGTTCCACCGCCGAACGCGCAGTCAGATGTCGTCGGTGCGCAACTCGACGTGGCCATCCTCGACCTCCGCGCGCCCAATCCCCAGATCCCAGCAGATTTCGACTTCGACAAGTGGTCGGGCAGCGCGGCACCCCAGTACGTGTTCTACGCACATTGCTTCTATCAGGGTGAGTACTTCGCAGAGTCAGACAAGGAACTCATCGAGCAACTGCCACTCGGCGGCGGCAGCGCCGAGAGCGATACCTGCGTCTCCTCGTAGGCTCAGCACGCGTTCTGAGAGCGGCCATCTCGTGCTCCAGCGTTAGGCGATCACCCGCCGCACGCCACGCCTAGGGGAATTGAGGCCATCTCCACTCCGGCGGCGATGGACCGAGTTGGGGCGCCCGCACCGACACGATGGCGGCTCGAATCGGCGAGCAGGCGAGTGGGAACGGGTCGTGGGCGGTGGACCGGAATCGGCGAGCAGTGAGGCGTGGCCGTCGACGGCGACGGAGAATCTCGTCCGTGCCGCAGCTTCCAGTTCCGATGTTCGACGATGTCACAGCGTGGGTCGAACAGCACCTCGGTCACTTGATCTGCGATCCGGGCGTTGCTGCGCTGCCGGTACGACGCGGTGGGCAGCGTGCCGCTGATGCAGCTCTCGCGTCGCTCGACATCACCGGCTACGCCAAGCGGCGAAGCCAGGTGCATCCGATGTCGGCCCGTGGCGCCTCGGTGCTGTCGCCCTACATCCGACACGGGTTGCTGACCCTTGCCGAGGTGATCGAGGCAACCAGCGGGGCACCGGCAGCAGATCGGCGAAAGTTTGTCGACGAGCTCTGGTGGCAGGAGTACGCACGTCACCTCTACGCACGCGTCGGTACGCGGAATGCCAGGCCGATGCGCGGAGAGCCCACAGTCGCCGATACGCGCTGGCCAGTCCCGCTGCCCGACGAGATGAACTGCCTGCGTGAGGTGCGGGCCGAACTCGAGCAGACGGGATGGCTCGTCAACCAGACGCGGATGTGGGTCGCATCGCATTGGTCTGTCCGTGCGGGCCACGACTGGGCTGCCGGCGAGGAGTGGATGTTTCGCCACTTGCTCGATGGGTCTCGGGCGGCGAATCGCTACGGCTGGCAGTGGTCGGTCGGGGCGATGACATCAGAGGCGTACGGGTTCTCGCGATGGCAGGTGGAGCGACGAGCAGCGTCGTGGTGCACGTCGTGCGACCTTGCGGACCGGTGTCCGATCCAGGAGTGGCCCTCAGTAGCACCCGGACCTGCACTTGACGACACCTTGCTGCGCCGTGGGCCCGACCTTGCCGGACCAGCAGAGCCGCACGTAACGGCGACGCCAGAAGAGGTCTGGCTGACAGCAGAATCGCTCGGCGAGCGTGATGCTGCGCTCGCTGCGTGGCCGGACCTTCCGGCAGTGTTCGTCTTCGACGAACCCATGCTTCGACGACTTCGGCTCAGCGGCAAGCGACTTGTGTTCATCGCCGAGACCCTCGCCGAGCTCGCAGAGCAGCGTCCGCTTCGCGTGCTCCTCGGCGACCCAGTCGAGATGCTCAAGGGCATCGCCCTTGCATCAACCTTCGCACCCGTACCCGGGTACCAGCGGCGTGCCGCGCAACTGCACGTCGTGGCGAGTTACCCGTTTCCGTGGCTGCGCAGGCCGCGTGGCGGCGATGTCCGCAGCCACAGCGCGTGGATACGCGCTGCGTCGAGAAGCTGAAATGCGTTAGGCGGCGGTGCGGCCGCGGCGGGGAGCGAACATGGTCGCTGCGCCGATGACCACGAATGCCAGCGCAATGCCGACGAGCTGGAAGACACTTGACCCGGTGCCGGGAAGGGTGCCGCCACTCTCGGCACCGAGGCACGCGAGGTAGCCCTGGAGGTCGAAGACACCGTCGACGGTGTAGTCGGCCGACGAGCACGCTGCCTGAGCACCGGACGGCGACATGATCACTGCCGTCACAAGACCGACAGCGCCGATGCCGGCGAGGTTGAGGCCGAGCCTGCGCTTGCGCATGGATTCCATCTGGGACCGCCTGTCTATTAGATCAAGTAACAAGACCCTACCATTACTCATTCTTAACTGTAAAGGCCTCGTCAGGCCTGCCCGCCCGCCTGGCTACCGCCACGACAGCCAGCGCCCATACGAGCTGGCAGGCCAGCACGACCAGCGCTGCGGGGTTCCAGATCGGTCCGTCGCCCGCTGGCAGCGTCAGCAGCCCGCCGGGGCCGGCGGAGCCGTGACTCCACCCCCTGAACCAGCCGGCGCTCCAGGGTCGTCCCAGCACAATCGGGTCCTCAGTCGAGGTGGTGGTGGCCAGGACAGGTAGGTGCCAGTCGATGATTTCCGCCCGGACGGTAGGGATGAGCACCGAGTCGTCGAGTCGATACAGAGTGATGTTGTCGGCGTCGACGACGCGCTGCACGGCGGGATCGTCGCGCAGTCCGGCCACTGCACCGTCACGAGCTCGATCGAGGGCGATCACCCACTTCACGCCAAGTTGGCCCAGTTCGGCACCGACCCGGTCGCCTTCGGCCATTCGCTCAACGATGTCGGTGGCGAATGGCTCGCGGGAGTCGGAACCCTCCTTGCTGTCAGATGAGAGCCCGTTGTCTGATGAGACGAGCACGTCGCCGCCCACGTAGAGCGGAATTGGATTGAGCACCCGTCGAACCGGCCCGTCACCGAGGCGGAGATTGAAGTACTGGTTCCAGGGGACGACGAGCACGGTGCCCGGATCGGCACGGATCTCTGAGCGAACCCTCTCCCACGACAGGGGCAGGCGCTCAGCCGCGAGTTGGCCACCGAATCCCCAAAGGCCGGGAATGCCGAGCGCAAGCGCGATGCCGAGCGGGAGCGCAGCCACTCCGGCCGCTGTTCGCGATTGCTGGCGCTCTGATGCCCTGTGCGCAAGGCGGACTGCGCCCAGCGAGGCACATGGTGCCAGCCAGAGGAGGTGCAGCGTCAGCAGTCGCTGTCCGTCTCGCCACAGTCCGAACAGCAGGTAGGTGTTGGCGGCGGAGAGGATTGTTGACACGCCGCCGAGTGCAGAGGCGGCAGCGACCACCCAGCCGAGAGCGCCGAGCGACCCGAGTACGACTCGCGTCGGCTGGGGCACTGATCGAGATCCGACGATCGCCAGTCCGAGGAGCACCGCTCCCATCGCTGCGACGAGAAATCCCGATCCACCTACCTGGAAGTACCGATTCCAGAATCCACCACCTGCCGAGAGCCGGGCGAGTCCGTCGAATCCGCGCGCATGGGTGGGAAATGCATCGGACCCCGACATCCGGATCCGCGGCGTGGTGAGCGCGACGACGATGCCGGGCACGACCCAGATCATCTGCGCGCACAGGGCGGCCGCCATGGCCCTCCACGGCCGATCGAACACCTTGCAGATCGCAGCGACCACGACGAGGCAGAGGACGACGGAGCCGCCGAAGTGCCCGGTTGCGCCGAACGCGGCAGCAACGAGGAAAACCCGGCTATTGCGCTGCGGCGATCGGAGGATGAGGGGAAGCAACCACGGGAGCAGCGCGTGCGGGATGGTCACCATGAGATGACCGACGACCGCTCGGGTGAGAATGAACGGACTCACCGCGTAGATCGCAGCCGCAGCTTGGGTGGCCAGCAGCGGAACACCGGGCGACAGACGCTCGACCATTCGCGACATCCCGGCCCACGCACCCGCAATTGCAGCGAACATGAGGGCCTTCGTCACCAGAGTGGCGGGAATGAGATGTGATACCCAGGCGATAACGGCCCACATGGGCAGTCGTCGTGGGAGTTCTGGTCCGAGTCCCCAGAACCCACTGGGTGTCTCGAGTCGCGGGGGAGCGATGAGGTCGAGGTTGAAGAGGACTCCGGGTCGCAGGACTGGCCCGAGGATGAGCAACGCAACGACACAGCCCGCTCCCCAGGGAACGAACCGATGGGCCGCGCCAACCCTGATGAAGCGTGGCCCTGTTGATGTGTCCATCGACTTGCCACGGTAGCGATCGCTGCCTCTGCGGCGTGAACGGCACTGGAACAGACGACACGGGCGACGCCCGCCAACGGCGGGAAGTGCCAGAGTATGCCGATGCAGCGCCGTGGACGATGGGCAGGTGCCGTGGTGGCGGTGACGGTGTGTGTTGCGTCGTGCTCGACGAGTCTTGACGAGACTGGTTCGAGTCCTCAGGCGTCGCCCACAGTCGCCTCGACGGAATCCATCGGGGTATCGACTACCGCTGAACCTGCTCGTCCGGCGTGCGGCGAGCGAGGAGTCCGCGGGTGCCTGCTGCCGTTCCCGTCGAATCGATTCACCGTGCCGGATACATCGACACCAACCGGGCTGAGGGTGTCGATCCCCGCTGAGGCGGCACCGGTGAATGTCGAGGGCGTGGCGATGTCGCTCGACGACCAGAACAGGGCCGACGGCTTCTCGCCGTCGTCAGCCATCGTGTTCGTCGCTGACGGCGTCGACCTCGCCGCCTCGGGCGTGCCAACCGCCGATGACATTGGTGCTTCGGTCGATGGTTCGTCGCCGATCTCGCTCGTGGATGTCGATGCGGGTGGTGTGGCATGGCCCTACTGGGCCGAGCTCGATCCTCGCTCGGGCCTTGTGACCGTTCGACCCGCCCGGCTGCTGACCGAGAGCCACACCTATCGGGTGACGATCGGCGCGCTCGTCGATTCGAGCGGCTCGCCGGTGGTGGTCGATGAACCGACGTGGGAGTTCACCGTGGCGAGCGCCGAGTCGCTGTCGGGCCGTCTGCTGTCGATGCTCGACCAGTCGTACGAACTGCTCGACGGAGGCTTTCCATCGTTCACGGTCGATGAGGTTGCCGATGCTGGCGGCGTTCGCACCATCGACGGCACCTTCGAGATCCCGAACTTCCTCGACAACGACGGCAGCCCGGGAGGCCGGCTCATACTTGGCGACGACGGCGTGCCAGTACTGAACGATGCGTCACCCTCGTACGACGCCCGGTATCGATGCGTCGTGCCGAGCGCGACTTCATCGGCGGTGCCGACCGTGGTGTACGGGCACGGACTGCTCGGCGACCGAACGGAGGTCGACTTCTTCGGCGCCGTCGTCGCCACCGGTCTTGCCGCCTGCGCCACGGACTGGCTTGGCATGTCGTCTGAGGACGTCGGCAACCTTGCCGGGATCCTCGCCGACATGGGCCGATTCGGCGAGCAGGCCGATCGGATGCTCGCCGGTCATGTCGCCTTCCAGATGCTCGGGCGACTCGTCAACGGCGGGTTCAACGACGACGTCGCATTTCAGACCGCCAGTGGAACGCCGATCCTGCAGGAGAACGGTGCGCACTTCGTCGGCAACAGCCAAGGCGGAATCCTCGGAGGTGCAGCCACGGCCGTATCGATCGAGTGGTCGCGAGCGGTACTGGGCGTACCCGGTGCCAACTACTCGCTGCTGCTCCCGCGGTCGTCGGACTGGCCGCAGTTCCAGGCGCTGTTCGAGGCGGCCTACACCGATGCCGACGACAGCCTCATGGCCGTCATGCTGGCGCAGATGCTGTGGGACCGCGGCGAGAACGCCGGGTATGCGCAGCATCTGACGTCGAACGCGTATCCGGGCCGTGCTGCGAAGACGGTGCTGCTTATCGGCGCATTCGGCGATCACCAGGTGGCCAACGTTGCCACCGACCTGCTGGCTCGCACTATCGGCGCCCGTGTGCATGCGCCGTCGCTCCTGCCGGGTCGCGCCACGGCGGTTGAGCCGTTCTGGGGACTCGACACGATTG
>JBJOMQ010000090.1:0-9608 GCA_046052275.1 Actinomycetota bacterium
ATCGATGCCGTGCATGCCGAGACCGAGGCGCTCGGCACTGACAGGGTGGTGGGCGATTCCCGGCAGGGGAGCAGCGACGCAGGATCCGCGTTCAGCGTGTCGCTCCCCGTCGCCGGAGTGCACGCCGAGCAGGATTCCGTCGACAGTGCGATCCCGGCGGAGGGTTCTGCCCCGGGAGGTCCAGACGAGTACGTCGACACCAACGACGACGGCATCGCTGCCGATGTCGTCGGCACGGTCGATCTCACGACGCCACTCGACGCTGCAACCCGCCGCAGCGATTCCGTTGGTCTCGAGGTGTCTGCTCACCTCGTCGAGACTGACGGCCGCGACGACAACGGCGCTGTCGGCAACGTCGGCCTGCCCGGTGATCACAGTGCGCCAGAGCTCGTCAACGCTGTCGCCATCCGCAACGGGGACGAGCCGGTCGATGCCATCGACGATGGTAGTGAGGCCGACGACGGCACTGAGGTCGATGACGGCAGCGAGGTCGACGACAACGATGATCTCGACGACAGCGGCGACCTCGATGATGTCGACGACACGTGGGACGCCTTGCGCCTGCCGGTTCGTCCGCTTCCTGTCGATGCGGACTGGGACGACGACCTGCCGGTGAGTGCTGCGGCGAGCGCTGCAGAACGGGCCGCGAGAATGCACCGCGTCGAGCCGCCGCAGGCGTCGCCCGCAGACCGTGCGCCGGCGACGCCGCAGCGAGCGGGTGCGCCATCGTCACGCCCGCTCGACCTCCTCGCCGAGCGGGCGCGTCAGCGCGGCGACGTCGCGGGCGACGAGGGATCATTCCGCATCGGCGGCGACGAGTTGCACTGAGCACCTCTCCGTGGTGCCGACGGCGCACCGGTAGCATCGCAGCGATCTCAGGAGCCCTCCGTGACCTATCCCGACGTGCCTGCTCAGCCCTCTTTCCCAGACCTCGAACGCGACGTCCTCGACCACTGGGCGGCAGACGGCACATTCCAGGCGTCAGTCGACTGGCGCAACGGGGCCGACGAGTACGTGTTCTATGACGGTCCGCCATTTGCCAACGGCCTGCCCCACTACGGTCACCTGCTCACCGGGTTCGTGAAGGACGCGGTGCCGCGCTATCGCACGATGCGCGGCCAGCAGGTGCACCGCCGGTTCGGGTGGGATTGCCACGGACTCCCGGCAGAAGTGGTCGCAGAGAAGGAACTCGGCATCAGCGGCCACCCGGAGATCGCCGCGTTCGGGATCGACCGGTTCAACGATGCATGCCGGTCGAGTGTGCTCCGGTTCACCGACGACTGGCGCCGCTACGTCACCCGCCAAGCGCGCTGGGTCGACTTCGACAACGACTACAAGACACTCGACACGCCCTACATGGAGAGTGTCATGTGGGCGTTCAAGACCCTCTGGGACAAGGGTCTCGTCTACGAGGGCTATCGCGTGCTCGCCTATTGCTGGCGCTGCGAGACCCCGCTCAGCAACACCGAGACTCGGATGGACGACGTCTACCACGACCGACAGGACCCCGCTGTCACCGTGCGCTTCCGGCTCGACTCGGGCGAGGACCTCCTCGCTTGGACCACGACACCGTGGACGCTCCCCAGCAACCTGGCGCTGGCTGTCGGTCCCGACATCGACTATGCGCTCCTCGAGATGCCCGATGGGCAGCGAGTGATCCTCGCCGAATCCCGACGCGCCGCATACGAGCGCGAACTCGAGGGAGCCGTGCAGCTCGGGGCAATGCGCGGCGCTGATCTCGTCGGCCGTGGCTACACCCCGCTCTTCGACTTCTTCGCCGAGACCCCCAACGCATTCCACGTGCTCGCCGCAGAGTTCGTGAGCACCGACGATGGCACAGGCGTCGTGCACCTGGCACCGGGATTCGGCGAGGACGACCAGACGACGTGCTCGGCAGTCGGCATCCCCACCGTCTGCCCGATGGACGAGAAGGGCTGCTACACCGACGAGGTCGGGCCATGGGCTGGCGTGCAGGTGTTCGACGCGAATCCCGAGGTCATCCGCGCTCTCCGCGACCGCGGCGCGCTGGTGCGGCACGACTCCTACATGCACTCGTATCCGCACTGCTGGCGGTGCAGCAAGCCGCTCGTGTATCGCGCCATCAGCTCGTGGTTCGTCGAGGTGACGGCGATCAAGCAGCGGATGGTCGAGCTCAACCAGGAGATCCGCTGGGTTCCTGAGCACATCAAGGACGGGCAGTTCGGGAAGTGGCTCGAGAACGCCCGCGACTGGAGTATCAGCCGCAACCGGTTCTGGGGCTCGCCGATTCCAGTGTGGAAGAGCGACGATCCCGCCTATCCGCGTGTCGATGTCTACGGCAGCATCGCTGAGCTCGAGCGCGACTTCGGTACCACGGTGGTCGATCTCCACCGGCCGCACATCGACAACCTCGTGCGCCCGAACCCCGACGACCCGACGGGGAAGTCGATGATGCGGAGGGTGCCCGAGGTGCTCGACTGCTGGTTCGAGAGCGGCAGCATGCCATTTGCGCAGGTGCACTATCCGTTCGAGAACCGGGAGTGGTTTGAGTCGCACTACCCGGGCGACTTCATCGTCGAGTACATCGGACAGACGCGGGGCTGGTTCTACACGCTGCATGTGCTGGCTACTGCGCTCTTCGATCGACCGAGTTTCACGACGTGCGTCAGCCACGGGATCGTCCTCGGCAACGACGGCCGCAAGATGTCGAAGAGCCTCATGAACTACCCGGATCCCCTCGTGGTGTTCGACACCCACGGCAGCGATGCGATGCGGTGGTACCTGCTGGGCTCGCCGATTCTCCGCGGCAATGACCTGATGGTCACCGACGACGGACTTCGCGAGACGGTGCGCCAGGTGCTGCTCCCGATCTGGAACACCTGGTACTTCCTCTCGCTGTACGCGAATGCAGCGGGCACTGTGGGATCCATCCGTACCGACAGCGCGGACGTCCTCGACCGGTACGTGCTGGCAAAGACCCACGACCTCGTCGCCGACCTCACGGGCACCATGGACGAGTACGACCTCTTCGCCGCCTGCGGCTCTGTGCGCGGCTATCTCGACGTGCTCACAAACTGGTATGTGCGTCGCAGCCGCGAACGGTTCTGGGCCGGCGACCAGGATGCCATCGACACGCTGCACACCGTGCTGACGCTGGCGTGCCGGTCTCTGGCGCCGCTGCTCCCGATGCTGACCGAGCATGTGTATCGAGGTCTCACGGGGGCACGAAGCGTGCACCTCACCGAGTGGCCCGACGCCACATCCATCCCCGCCGACGCAGCCCTCGTCGAGTCGATGGATCTCGTCCGCGACGTGTGCAGTGTCGCGCTGCGTGTCCGCAAGGATCACCAACTGCGCGTCCGCCAGCCGCTCGCGGCGCTCACGATTGCGGTCGAGCATGCCTCGCGTCTCGAGCCCTTCAGGTCACTGATCGCAGACGAGGTGAACGTGAAGTCGGTGCTGCTGTCGGATGACGTGGCGAGTGTCGCGGGCACCGATATCGAGCTGATTCCTGCCGCATTCGGGAAACGGCTCGGCGGAGCCACGCAGTCGGTGATCAAGGCAGTGCGAGCGGGCGACTGGCAGCACGGCCCCGACGGCGTGGTCGCCGGCGGCATCGCGCTGCTGGAAGGCGAGTATGTGCTGCGGCTGGTGACGGCTGGTGATGGCGCACAGGGCGTGCTCGCCACTGCACACGGTGTCGTGTCGCTCGACACGGCCTTGACGCCCGAGCTCGAGGCCGAGGGTCTCACTCGCGACCTCATCCGCATCGTGCAGGACGCACGAAAGGATGCCGGTCTCCGCGTGAGCGACCGGATTCGGCTCACGCTCGGCGTGTCCGAGGCAGTTCGCCGGCGCGTGACGGCGTTCCAGTCGCTGCTCACAGATGCGACACTGACGGTCGACCTCGTCTGGGCCCCCGGCACCGAGACCGCCGAACTCGACGGCGAGGCCATCCACGTCTCGGTCGAGCGGGCGGGGTAGCCGCCCCGGCGGGCCGGCCTATCTGCCTGCGTGCCGCTGCCCGGGTGCTCGCCGCATGGAGCGAGGGCGCCGGTAGCATCCGATCCCCAATCCGACCCCTGGAGGAGCGTGGCGATGGCGACGGCGAAGAAGAAGCCGGCAGCAGCGAAGAAGGCCCCGGCAAAGAAGTCGCCCGCCAAGAAGGCCGCGGCGAAGAAGGCGCCGGCGAAGAAGGCCGCCGCAAAGAAGGCGCCGGCCAAGAAGGCCGCCGCCAAGAAGGCCGCCGCCAAGAAGGCCCCGGCGAAGAAGGCCCCGGCGAAGAAGGCCCCGGCGAAGAAGGCCCCGGCGAAGAAGGCGCCGGCCAAGAAGGCGCCCGCGACGAAGGCGCCGTCAAAGAAGTCGGCGTCCACGAAGGCTCCGGCCACGCAGTCCGGCGTCGCGACGGCGACGAAGACGGGTGCCTCGAGGCCTGCCTCTGCGGGCGCTGCGACGACGGCATCTGCGTCGGCAGCGACGAAGAAGCCGCAGGCTGTAGCGACGAAGAAGCCCCCCGTCGCGCCGGTCATCCCGAAGCCTGTCGTCAAGGGCGTCACCAAGGACGGCATTGCCTACACGAAGGACTTCGACGCGAAGTTCCTGACTGCGCGGCGCGACCAGCTCCTGAGAGAGCGCGAGTTCCTCGTGGGCCAGGCGACCAGGCTCGAGGACGAGGTGCACCAGCTCACCGAAGAGCATGAGATGGGTGACGTCGATTTCGGCGACGAGGGCGGCGAGGGCGACACGCTCGTGGTCGAGCGCGAGCGCGATCTCGTGCTGAGCGCTCAGGTCCGCCAGACCGTCGACGAGATCGATCTTGCGCTGCAGCGCCTGACGACCGGTGCGTATGGCTACTCCGTCGAGTCGGGACGGCCGATTCCGCGCGAGCGCCTCGAGGCCCTGCCCTGGTCGACAGTGCTCGTGGAGGAGAAGGTCGGCGGATTCGGCCGCCGATGACCGTCGACGAGCGACCGACAGCCGAGGCGCCGAGATCGGTGCTTCGGCTCTGCCTGATGCTGGGAGCGGTCGTGCTGGTGATCGACCAGGTCACCAAGGAGTGGGCACTCCGCGAACTCGGTGACGGACGTGAGGTTCCCGTGGTGTGGACACTGCAGTGGAATCTCTCGTTCAACCAGGGAATGGCTTTCTCGGCCGGGCAGGGGCTCGGTCCGGTGATCGGGGTGGTAGCCACTGGCATCGCCCTCACGGTCGTCTGGTGGACCCGGCGGCTCGAGAGCAGGCTCGCGGGTGTCGGGGCCGGCCTCGTCGTCGGCGGCGCCCTGGGCAATGTGGTCGACCGGATCACACGTGACGGGGGGTGGATGCGCGGTGCGGTCGTCGACTTCATCGACTTCCAGTGGTTTCCGATCTTCAATGTTGCCGACATGGCAGTGAACGTGGGCGGAGCACTGCTGCTCCTGTGGATCTACCGGTCTGGCCGTCGCGAGACCAGCGCCGAGCGGAGTGACGGGTGATCACCGAGACCATTCCGTCGGCGCTCGCCGGCGAGCGACTCGACAGGGTGGTGTCGCTCATGGCCGGCTGCAGCAGGAGCGAGGCGGCAGAGTTGCTGGCCTGCGGCGGCGTGACGCTCGACGGGGTGCCCGCTGCGCTGGGCAAGCAGCGCCTCGTCGAGGGCCAGGTGGTCTCCGTCGACGAGTCCCTTGTTCCCGGTGAGGCATTGCCGGGACCGGATCCGGGCGTCCAGTTCGACATCGTCTACTCAGACGATGATGTGGTGGTCATCGACAAGCCCGCCGGTCTCGTCGTGCACCCAGCCGCAGGGCACGGTGCCGGCACGCTGGTGAACGGAGTGCTGGCGCGATTCCCCGAGGTTGCCGATGTGGGTGAGCGACATCGGCCCGGCATCGTCCATCGGCTGGACGTCGGCACGTCGGGCCTTCTCGTCGTGGCTCGGACGCAGCCTGCCTATCTGGCACTCGTCGATGCCCTCGCCCGGCGCTCCGTCGGTCGCACCTACCTGGCGCTGGTCTGGGGGCACCTCGACAATGCCAACGGCGTCATCGATGCGCCGGTCGGCCGCGACCGCCGAGATCCCCTGCGAATGGCCGTGGTCGTCGATGGCAAGCCGAGTCGCACCAGATATGCGGTGCTGCGCGAGTTCCGAGAGCCCACTGCGGCGAGCTTGCTCGAATGCCGACTCGAGTCCGGTCGCACGCACCAGATCCGAGTCCACCTCGCGGCGATCGAGCACCCGGTAGCCGGCGACGCGATGTACGGCGGGTACCGGGTTGCGGTCGACGTGCCGCGACCGTTCCTGCACGCCGTGTCCCTCGAGTTCGACCATCCGCTCAGCGGTCGGCGGCTCAGGTTCGACTCGCCGCTTCCCAGCGACCTCGCGGACGTCCTCGAGCGCTTCGGCGAGTGAACTGGCGACCTAGCGGCGCACCACTGGGTCGGCCGACCTCGCGCCAGCCTCGGGCCAGGTTGCGTCGCCGCGCGCCGCATCGGCGACATCCTGCAGCGTGAACGCCTCCATCATGCGACGCATCTCCTCGCCCGCCGACTTCCAGATGGCCAGCAGCACGCACTGGCCCTCATGATCGCATGCGCCGTCTTGATGGGGTTCGCCGAAGTCGCCGAGGCTGATCGGGCCATCGACTGCCGACAGGATCTCGCTGAGGCGGATCTCGACGGGTGGCCTGGCAAGCACATAGCCGCCTCCCACGCCGCGCTTGGACCGCACGAGACCCGCACCCTTCAGTGACAGGAGGATCTGCTCGAGGTACGGCTGGGGAATCGCTGTCCGCTCAGCGATGTCGCGTACCGACGTCGGCCCGGGTGCCTGCTGGTGGAGTGCGAGCGAGAGCAATGCCCGACACGCATAGTCACCCTTGCTCGAGACACGCACCATTGCATCGTAGGCGCGGCAGGGGTGCGCGAGATGGCGACACCCTCGAGGCTGTGCTGGACTGGCCAGATGACCGACGTGGGCGATCACAACCCTGTGCTGCCCGACTACTCGGGAGCCAATGTCAGCGGCATCGTGCCCGCCGTGCTGCGACCTCGCGGGGCGCCCGGTCCGGCGTGGATGCCGGCAGCGATCGCGGCAGCGTCCCGGGTGGTCGTCCTCGTCATCGACGGTCTCGGATGGCAGCAGTTGCAGCAGCGGCGCACCCTCGCACCATCGATGGCCGCCATGGAGGGCATGCCCATCACCACGGTGGCACCGTCGACCACGGCAACGGCACTCACCTCCATCTCGACGGGGCTGACGCCGGGTGAGCACGGCTTGGTGGGCTACAGAATGGACATCGGCGGCGCCGTGATGAACGTGCTGCGGTGGCAGACGGCCGATGGCGACGCCCGCCGGCGCCTGTCACCAGAGCGGGCGCAGCCATTCCGGCCGTTCCTCGGAGAACGCGTGCCGGTCGTCAGCCGCGCTGATCTCGAGGGCACGGCATTCACCGCGGCGCACCTCCGCGGCACGGTGGCGCGGGGCTGGCGGACGATGTCGGGTCTCGCCGTCGAACTGGGCGCCATCATGCGCGAGGGCGAGCGGTTCGCGTACGCGTACTACGACGGAATCGACAAGGTGGCGCACGTGTTCGGATTCGGCGACCACTACGACGCCGAGCTCGCATCCACCGACCGGCTGGTGGGCGACGTACTCGACCGGCTTCCGGCAGGCGTGACGCTGGTCGTCACTGCCGATCACGGGCAGGTGCATGTCGGCAGCAACACGGTGACCCTGCATCCCGATGTTCAGCGGCTCACGCGGCACCAGTCGGGGGAGGGGCGCTTTCGGTGGCTGCACGCCCGGCCCGGCGCCGCCGACGACCTGCGGGCTGCCGCCCAGTCGTGCCACGGTGACCTTGCGTGGGTTCGCTCGCGCGCCGAAGTGCTCGCGGAGGGGTGGTTCGGTCCGGTGGTCAGTCCGCCGGTCGCCAGCCGGCTCGGCGACGTGGCGGTCGTGGCACGGTCGCCGGTGAGCTTCGACGATCCCGACGAGCCGAGCGGATTCGACCTTGTCTGCCGGCACGGCTCGCTGACTTCTGCCGAGATGGTCGTACCGTTACTGTGGACGACGACCTGACCGCGCCCTCCGGTGCGCCGGGGTGCAGCACCTGCTGACCGCCGACGCAGCGTTCCCGTCACGACGACACATCAGAGAGGTCTCCATGAGCGATGCCCACGACACCACGGTCAGCGACAGCAACGGCGAGGCCGTGGCGGCGGTCGACGGACACCCGGACGTCCCGCCGGAGACCGTCACCGAGCCCGCCAAGGTGATGCGCATCGGCTCGATGGTGAAGCAGCTCCTCGACGAGGTGCGCAGCAGCCCGCTCGATGCCGCAAGCCGGGAGCGGCTCGCCGAGATCTACGAGCGCTCGATCGTCGAGCTCAGTGACGCGCTGTCGCCCGACCTCCAGGAGGAGCTGCGGATGCTCGCCCTGCCGTTCGACGACGTCCCCACCGAGGCAGAGCTGCGCATCGCCCAGGCACAGCTCGTCGGCTGGCTGGAGGGACTCTTCCACGGCATCCAGGCCACCCTGTTCGCCCAGCAACTCGCCGCCCGCCAGCAGCTCGAGCAGATGCGCCAGCTGCCGCAGGGGATGGCCGGCCCGGGAGGGATGCCCGCCGGGCGGGTGGTCGAGGCTGCCGAGCGTCCCGGAACCTATCTCTGACCCGTTCTCGCAGGGCGGTGCGGGCCGACCCAGGGGCTGAGAACATCCCGGTCGCACACTGTCTCGGGGGCGGGGTTCCGGCCGTGGTCCGACGCGGGTATGGTCGCAGAACTACAACGATGTGATCCTCGACCGGCAAGGGGGCCCAGCCCGTGGGCGACTCGTTCACCCACCTCCATGTGCATACCGAGTTCTCGATGCTCGACGGTGCCGCGCGACTCGACGAACTCGTGGCGCGCGCCGTCGAGGATGGCCAGCCAGCGCTGGGGATGACCGATCACGGCAACATGTACGGCGCGCTCGAGTTCTACAAGGAGTGCCACCGGCAGGGCATCAAGCCCGTCATCGGCACCGAGGCCTACATGGCCCACGACTCGCGGCACGAGCGCCCACCACGACGAGGACGCCTCGACGACTCCGGCGGCGAGGCCGAGGGCGGCCGGAAGCAGTACTACCACCTCACCCTGCTCGCCGAGAACGACGAGGGCTACCGCAATCTCATCCAACTGGCGAGCCTTGCCTACCTCGAAGGCTATTACTACAAGCCGAGACTCGACTGGGAGCTGCTCGAGCGGCACAGTGGCGGCGTCATCGCGACGACGGGGTGCCTCGGCGGCCATGTGCTGCAGTCGCTGCTGAACGGCGACGAGAAGGGAGCCGTCGAGAAGGCCGCTCGGCTGCAGGACATCTTCGGTCGCGACAATCTCTTCGTCGAGATTCAGGACCACGGACTGCAGGCCCAGCGCGACACGAATCTTGGTGACCGCCACCTCGATGCCGAGGTTGATCAAAGAGGAACTGAGCGCGCCAAACTCCCCTTTGATGATGGCCAGGACAGCGGCGCGCTTTTCCTCGCCCGTTGTGGGCGCGCTCCACTGGGTCTGCACTTCCGCCAAGATGCGCTCAAAGACGCCAGCAGAAAGGAGTTTACTGACGACCTGCGTTAACAGGGAAATTAACAGGCTCGACCAATTCATCTGG
>JBJOMQ010000091.1:0-9253 GCA_046052275.1 Actinomycetota bacterium
CCGAAGGAGGCGCAAAGTGAGCACGCTGTGCATCGAGGGACTCGTTGCATCAGTCGACGGCACGCGCATCCTGCACGGCATCGACCTCACCGTCACCTCCGGCGAGGTGCACGCCATCATGGGTCCGAACGGGGCGGGGAAGAGCACCCTGTCGGCGGTCCTGATGGGCAAGCCCGGCTATGTCGTTGAGGCGGGAAGGGTGACGCTGGACGGCATCGATCTCCTTGCGCTGCCAACCTGGCAGCGAGCCCAGGCCGGCCTGCACCTGGTGATGCAGTACCCCACCGAGGTGCCTGGCGTCATGCTCGCCGATGTGCTGCATGCAGCAGCCGAGGGCAGGGGGCGGTCCACAACGCAGCTCGTCGCCGACGTCGCTGCCGAGGCCGCCCGGATCAGCTTCCCAGCTGCACTGCTCGAGCGGCCGCTCAACGTCGATCTCTCAGGCGGCGAGAAGAAGCGCAACGAAACCCTGCAGCTGGCGGTCCTGTCACCCAAGTTCGCCATCCTCGACGAGCTCGACTCAGGCCTCGACATCGATGCGTTGCGCGACTGCGCACGGCGCGTCGAGGATGCCACCAACGACGCCTCTGCCGGCGAGCCGCTCGGTGTCATCGCGATCACCCACTACAACCGCCTGCTCGAGGAACTCCGGCCAGACAGGGTGCACATCCTGGTGAAGGGCCGCATCGTTGCCTCGGGAGGATCCGAGCTCGCCGATCTGCTCGAGCGCGACGGCTACGAGGCATTCACTCGCTGAGAACGCGCCGACGGGGGCGGACTGGAGATCGAAGCCCGCCCCCGTCGACTGGAGGCGCTGGCGGCCGGGAGTTGCGGCCAGCGCTGATGACGACTGCCGGCGATGCGGGGCGCCGGCAGTGTCAGGGATGTTGCGTCACATGGCGCGGAGCCTGCGGATGCGCTCGTCGGTGCTCGGATGTGTGCTGAACAGGCGGGCCATCGACGACTGCCGCCCGCCGCGGAACTCGGCCAGCGGGTTGTGGATGTAGGCCTGGGCCTGCGCCGGAGCGACCATCATCGGCCGGCGCGCAGCGAGCGTCTCGATGCGCTCGAGCGCGTCGGCCAGCGAGGTACCCGTACCGAGCAGCTCGGCAGCACCGCGGTCGGCCTCGAATTCACGTGACCGGCTGATCGCCATCTGGATCAGCGACGCGGCGATGGGTGCCAGCAGCGACATCAGCAGCATGGCGATCGGATTGGGGCGGTCCTCGTCGTCGCGGCCGCCGGCGAACATGCTCGCGAACATTGCCATCTGCGCGATGTAGCTGATGGCAGTAGCGACGGCAGCGGCCACTGACCCGATGAGGATGTCGCGGTGCTTCACGTGCATCAGTTCGTGGGCCATCACGGCCTCAATCTCGTTGCGGGGCATGCTCTGCAGGAGGCCGCTCGTGGCGCAGACCACGGCGTGGTTGGGACCCCGGCCGGTGGCGAAGGCATTCGGCTGTTCGCTCGGCGAGATCGCCACTCGTGGCATCGGCATCCCGGCCCGCTGTGAGAGCGTTGCGACGATGTCGTAGAACTCGGGGGCATCGCTGCGCTCGATGACCGTCGCCCTGGCTGCCCTCAGGGCAAGCCGGTCGCTGAACCAGTACGACCCGCCCACCATCACCAGCGCCAGCACGACGCCGATGGTGAACGAGCCGCTGCTGCCTCCGCCGAGTGCGCCGGCGACGGCCACGATGAGGCCGCCGAGTGCTGCGAGCAGCACCGTCGTCTTCATGGTGTTCTTGAACATCACTGCTCCTGTGTGAGGTTGTGGGGGTGGTGGACGAAGGAGGGGGTGGTAGCGGCGATCACGCAAGGCCTCGCAAGCGACGGCGAACGACGAGTTTGCGGATCTCCTCGACCCACACCACGGCGCTGGCAACCACGATGGCGAGCACCCAGTGCCGTGCCTCGAGGGCGGCGGTATCGAAGAGGCGCTGCAGGAAGCCGACGTAGACGACGCCGACCTGGAGCAGCAGCACTGCGCCGAGCGAAAGCCACAGCCAGCGATTGCCGAGTGTGTCGCGATGGAACACCGAGCGGGTGTCGTGGCGGGCATTGAGGATGTTGAAGAACTGGAAGAGCACGAACGTCGTGAACGCAAGTGTGCCGGCGAGGATCTCGTCGGCGGTGGCGAGCAGGATCAGCGTCCCGATGGCCATCACGACTGCCGCAAGCGCGATCGCCGTCCAACGCGATCGCGTGAGGATGGGCTCGTCCTTGGGCCGGGGCGACCGCTGCATCACGTCGCCGTCGGCGCGGTCGACGCCGAGCGCCATCGCCGGCGGGCCATCCATGATGAGGTTGACCCAGAGAATGGCGATGGCAGCGAAGGGCTTTCCGCCAGCGACGCCGAAGATCGACGCCAGCAGGAACAGGATTGCGAAGCCGAGCGTCGTGCTGAGCTGGAATCGCACGAACTTGACGATGTTGGCGTAGATCGTCCGACCGCGGCGCACCGCCTCGACGATCGTGGCGAAGTTGTCGTCGGTGAGCACCATCGTGGCGGCTTCCTTGCTCACCTCAGTGCCGGTGATGCCCATCGCCACCCCGATGTCGGCCTTCTTCAGCGCGGGTGCATCGTTGACACCGTCACCGGTCATCGCAACGACCCGCCCCTTGCGCTGCAGGGCGCTGACGAGGCGCATCTTGTGCTCGGGTGCGACACGTGCAAACACGGCGATGTCGTCGATGCGGCGGTCGAGTTCGGCGTCGTCGAGCCGCTCGAGTTCGGCGCCCGTGATGCTCTCACCGCGAAGGCCGAGCTGGCTCCCGATTGCCGCAGCCGTGGCGGCGTGGTCGCCGGTGATCATGCGCACTGAGATGCCGGCCTGCTGGGCGATGGCGATCGCATCGCGGGCCTCGGGCCGGGGCGGGTCGACGATGCCGGCAAGAGCGAACAGCGTCAGGTCGTCCACGAGCGACATCGGGTCACCGCCACCCGTGGTGAACTCGTTCCAGGTCTCGGGATCGAGCTCGCGAACGGCCACGGCAAGCACCCGCAGGCCCTGCGAGGCCAGGCGCTCGTTGTGGGCGATCACCTCGTCACGGAGCGTGTCCATCGGCGCCCGCGCCCCATGCCGGTCGATGACCATCGACGAGCGGGCGAGGAGCACGTCTGGGGCACCCTTTGCGAGCAGGCGCACGACTCGGTCGCCCGAGTCGGTGATCATCTCGTGCACGGTTGCCATGAACTTGTTCGCGGAGTCGAACGGGACTTCGGCGAGGCGCGGATGGCGCTGGCGCGACTCGGTGACATCGATGCCTCCCTTGGCGGCCAGCACCACGAGTGCCCCCTCGGTCGGATCGCCGATGAGATGCCACTCACCGTCGACATGTCGCACGTCTGAGTCGTTGCAGAGCGCCATCGCCATGAGGGCAGTGTCGATTACAGCGCGCTCGTCGCCGGGCGCAGAGGCAATGTCGCCCTCGGTCGAGTAGCCGCTCCCGGTGACAGAGTGTGGTGTCAGCTGCGAGACGAGCTCGACGGCAGTCATCTGGTTCAGGGTCAGCGTGCCGGTCTTGTCGCTGCAGATGACGCTCGTGCAGCCCAATGTCTCGACTGATGCGAGTCGCTTCACGATGGCGTTCTGTCTCGCCATGTTCGACACGCCCAGGGCGAGGGTGACCACGGTGACTGCGGGGAGGCCCTCGGGGATCGCGGCTACTGCGAGGGCCACGGCCGTGAGAAGGAGGTCGGTTGCCGACTCGCCGCGGATCAGTCCGATCACGAACACGGCGGCGACGATGACACCTGCCAGCTTGGCGAGGCTGTGCGCCAACCCGTCGAGCTGCACCTGCAGCGGTGTCCGCTCGCTCTCGGTGCCGCGTAGTAGGCCGGCGATGCGGCCGATCTCGGTGCGCATGCCCGTGGCGGTGACGACCATCTCCGCTCGTCCCCGCGTGACCTGCGTATTCATGAAGGCCATGCCCACTCGGTCGCCGAGCGGAACCTCGTCACGGTCGGCCACGTCAGTGGACTTCACGGCGGGCTGGCTCTCGCCGGTGAGGGCTGCCTCCTCGATCTCGAGCGACGAGGCAAGCACCAGGCGTCCGTCGGCCGGCACCCGGTCGCCGGCCTCGAGCACCACGACGTCGCCGGGCACCAGCTCCGAGGCGGCGACGTAGTCGACAAGGCCGTCTCGGCGCACCCGGCTCTTGGTCACCAGCATCGTCCGCAGTGCCTCGAGCGAGCGCTCGGCTCGGTTCTCCTGGATGAAGCCGATCGTGGCATTGAGGATCACCACGAAGAGCACGACAGCGGGGGTCTTCACCTCGCCCGAGACCACATACGCGATCACCGCAGCCGCCAGGAGGATGAGGATCAGCAGGTCCTTGAACTGGGCGAGGAAGCGCTTCCAGGCAGGCACTCGATGAGCCGCCTCGAGCTCGTTCGGACCGTGCAGTGAGCGCCGCTGAGCCGCCTCGCCGGTGCTCAGCCCCGCAGCCGGGTCGACGCCGTACGTGCGGGCAACATCGGCCGGCGTATGGCGGTGGGGGGCATCGGCAACGGGATCGGGCGGCGCAGCGGCGCTCGCACGCAGGGCAGCAGCAGACTTGGCGTCGGGCTCAGGGAGGGTAATCATCGGTGGTCCTTCGGTCGGTTCACTGAACTGCCCGAAGGTCTCTCCCGGTCCTTATCGAACCCACCGCCGCCGGGCCTGAGCCGTACTGACGACTGCGGTGCTGAGGGATACTCCCCTTCAGCGATGGATGCTAGACGCTGGTGCCGGTGGCTGCCACGCGGACGTGCAGATTTTCTGCGGGGCGCCGGTCGCCGTAGGCTCCCGAACCGTGCAGGATGCCGCTGAGCACCCCAACGTCGAGCGGGTGAGAGCTGCGGCCCGGGCTGCCGGGTTCGAGATCGCCACTCGGCGGTTCCCCGAGGGCACCAAGACTGCAGTCGATGCTGCGACGGCGATCGGCGTCGATGTCGGGCAGATCGTGAAGAGCCTGATCTTCGCAGTCGACGGCGAACTGGTGCTCGCCTACGTGAGCGGTGCGAATCAGCTCAGCGAGTCGAAACTGGCCGCAGCGGCTGGCGGCGTCGCATGCGCACGTGTCGATGCCGACACTGTCCGCGAGGCCACGGGATTCCCGATCGGCGGCGTACCGCCGTTCGGCCACACGACGCATCTGCGCGTGTTCATCGATCCCGACCTCCTGCAGTACGACGAGGTGTGGGCCGCGGCGGGCACCTGGCACGACGTGTTCGGCATCGAACCCCACAAGCTCGTGGAGGCGAGTGAAGGCCTCGTTGTCGACCTCAAGCGCGGCTGACATCCACAGGGGTCGGGCGGGGTGTGCCCGGCAGAAGGCGGCGCGGTCCAGCGCCTTCGGCTGCCATCTCGTCGTCGGGGTTCAGCAGGGTGCATCGGTCGAACGACAGGCACCCGCACCCGATGCACGTCCATAGGTCCTCGCGGATTCGCTGGAGGTAGTCGATCTGCTGGCCGAGGACTCCGAGCCAACGTGCTGCGACCCGAGCCCAGTCGTTCTCTCTCGGTGTGCGTCCCAATGGGAGCTCGTCGAGGGTTTCCCTGATGTCGGCGAGAGGGATGCCAGCTCGTTGCGATGCTCTGATGAACGCGAGACGGCGAAGTACGTCACGCGCGTACCGGCGCTGGTTGCCGGCGGACCGAACGCTGAAGATGAGCCCCTCGCGTTCGTAGAAGTGCAACGCCGACACGGCCATTCCGCTGCGGGCGGCGACCTGGCCGATGGTGAGTTGGTCGGAGGACTTCAGGCTTGGTGACGTCACCGCAACATTCTGCTTGACCTCAACTTCGGTTGAGGTGGGATTGTGTGCTGGCCCTCAAATGGTGAGGGCAGGAGAGGATCCGTGGTGGACGAGTTCATGGTGGTCTGTACGTTCCGTGCGGGGACGGACATGAGAGAAGTCTTCGCCGTCGTGGCGGAGGAGCAAGCAGCGGTGGCAACGCTCTCGGCTCAGGGACGCGTCGGCGACATCCGCTTGTCGCTGGCGCGAGGCACGGTGTTCATCCAGGTCTTTGGTGCCGACGCCGGGGAGGCGACGGCCTCGGTGCGCTCGTTGCCGATGGCGAGGTGGTGGGACATCGACGCCTTCCCGATCGCCGCGCCTGCGGCAGGTGGTGCCTCGTGAGCGCCTTCACGCCGGCAGAGGCCGCGTACCTCCGGTCACAGCCGCTCATGCGCTTCGCCTCGGCGTCGCCGAGCGGTCGTCCCGACGTTGCTCCAGTCGTGTTCCAGCTCGACGGCGACGACATCGTCACGGCTGGTTTCGACATCACCCACACCGTCCGGTTCCGCAACATCCAGGCGAACCCGCGGGTGTCCGTCGTCGTCGACGACCTCGCGTCGGTCGATCCGTGGTCGCCTCGAGGGGTGAAGGTCATCGGCACCGCGGTCATCGAGAGCGGCGATGGCTCGCCCAGGTTCCGCATCTCGCCGGAGGTTGTCATCAGTTGGGCAATCAACGATCCGTCACCCGGGATCCCGCGGATGGAGCGGCGTCGGGTTCGCTGATCGGCGTGTCCTGCCGAAACTCAGGGTTCAGAAACCAACAGCGGCGTGCCCCCGTTCGGCCACACGACCCACCTACGCGTGTTCATCGACCCCGACCTGCTGCAGTACGACGAGGTGTGGGCTGCCGCCGGTACGTGGCACGACGTGTTCGGCATCGAGCCCCACAAGCTCGTCGAAGCGAGCGAAGGTCTGGTGACCGACCTCAAGCGCGGCTGAGGCTTCGGCAAGCCGATCATAGTTTTGTCGATCGACAAAACTATGATCGGACGTGTGGCAGGGAGTTCCAAGCATCAACGAGAGCGCCGCACGAGTTCAGAGGAGGTGCGGCAGCGGATCCTCGACAGCGCAGCGAATCAGTTCGCTGCCCTCGGTTTCGAGGGCGCTTCGACTCGCGTGATTGCGGAACAGGCCGGCGTCCACCAGGCGCAGATCGGCTATCACGTCGGATCGAAGGACGATCTCTGGCGGGCCACCGTGGACCAGTTGTTCGCTCGCCTTCGGTCGCAGTTGGACAAGGCATTGCCGCAGCAGCTCGATGAGCCCATGCCCGACCCGGTTGGGGTGTTCGAAGACGTGATTCGGCTGCACGTGGATCACACCGCCGAGCACCCACAGCTGAGCCGCATCATGCTGATTGAGTCGGCCTTGAGATCCGAAAGAGTGGACTGGCTGTTGGCGCACCATGTTCGGCCGGCCCTTGCTGCGCTCGAACTCGTCTGGGCCGAGGTGAGAGCGGCGGGTGGCGGGCGGGACGTCTCTGCCGAGGAGGTGTTCATGATGATGATCAGCCTCGCCCCGACACCGTTCGCTCAGGCGGCACTCATGCGCTCGTTGTTGGGTGCAGAACGGTGCGTGCCCGAACGACATGCAGAAGCGATGATCGAATGGATTTTGGGATGACTGATCGGACCACCATCCGCGCCGTGGTCGGAAACGACCACACCGAGATCTACGAACTCCCTGCTGACATCATTGTCGAGCGTGACGTGATGATCCCGACGGTCCAGGGGCCACGTCTCGCCGCCAACGTCTTCCGTCCGTCGTCGGGTGGGCCTCGGCCGGTGATCATGTGCTGCACGACCTACGGCAAGGACCTCCACCCTCTCGACTACACGCTGACCGGACGAGGACCGGCGAACCGGTCCATCGGACTGGACATGGGAGACATGCGCGTGAGTGAGGCGACGCCGTTCGAAGCAGCGGACCCCGGTTACTGGGTGCCGCACGGCTTCGTGGTCGTGCATGTCGACGCGCTCGGGTCGGGCAGGTCCGAAGGCGAGCCGGCTCTCGGGCTCGGGGAAGCCGTGGTCTCGGCGTTCTGCGATGCGATCGGCTGGGCTGCCGACCAGGAGTGGAGCACGGGCAAGGTCGGGCTCAATGGAGTGTCCTATCTCGCTGCGGTGCAGTGGAGGATCGCGGCCTGCCGCCCGCGGGGCCTTGCGGCAATCGTTCCGTGGGAGGGCTTCACCGACGTCCTGACCGATGTGGTGAGCCACGGAGGCATCCCTGAGACGGCCTTCTTCCCGTGGTGGATGTCGGGGGAGAAGAGTGCGTCACCGACTGACGACGGGGGGCCGTTCTTTGCATGTGAGAAGCCGACTGTCACTCCGGGGCCGTTTGCTGTCTTCGAGGGCCTTCCACTCGGATTGACGCCGAACCGGAGCGAGTTTCCGGTGCCGGTCACCGACTTCGAGGCGATCGACGTGCCGGTGCTCGTGTGCGGTTCGTGGTCGGCACAGGGTCTGCACTCGCGCGGGGCGCTGACCGGCTTCGCGAAAGCTGCGTCGAGGGACAAGCACCTGTACACGCATGGTCGCCATGAGTGGACGGTCTCGAACAGCATCGAGGCCCTCGAGTTCCAGCGGTCCTTCTACGAGCGGTACCTCCTCGATCGGGACGTGGCGGTTCCTGCAGTACGTCTGGAGGTGCGCCGTTCGCTCGAGGATTTCGAAGTGCGCTTCGAGGACGAGTTTCCCCCGGTGTCCGCACTGACAAGGGCCTTGTATCTCGAGTCGGCGGGTCGCTCTCTCGTGCCCGAGCCGATGACAGCGATGTCATCGGCTTCCTATGAGAGCCAGTCCCCTGATGACCGCCTCGTCTTCCGTCACTCCTTTACTGAGGACACGGAGATCTCCGGACCCATGGCATTGCGCTGTTTCATGTCGACCAGCGCCGGATTCGATCTCGACCTGTTCGTCGGTGTTCGGAAGATCGATGAACAAGGGAAAGAGGTCCGGTTCTGGAACCGTCTGTCGCGGAGCGACATCGTGACGCGCGGCTGGTTGAGAGCCTCCCGGCGTCCAGACCCGGCATCAGTCGTCGACTCCTTTACACCCGTTGCCGACTATGGCAGCGAACGTCCGGTCGTGCCGAAAGAGGTGGTCGAACTCAACGTCGAGATACTGCCGTCGAGCACGTTGTTCGAGGCCGGATCGTCGTTGGTGCTCGAACTCCGTGGTCGTGACATCACCGAACTCCCGAACTTCCAGCATCACCGCATCTTCAATTGCGGACGGCACACGCTGTTCACGGGTGGGGAGTTCCCCTCGAGACTCCTGGTGCCAGTGGTTCCACGCAGCTGAACCACATGGTGTCTGAGGCCACATGGTGTCTGAGGCCACATGGTGTCTGAGGCCAACAGCGGCGTTCCTCCGTTTGGTCACAGCACACAGTTGCGTGTGTTTGTTGATCCGGACTTGTTGCAATACGACGAAGTGTGGGCAGCTGCAGGAACGTGGAA
>JBJOMQ010000092.1:0-9179 GCA_046052275.1 Actinomycetota bacterium
CATCGAAGATGGCCTGGTGCTCGTCCCAGCTGGTGACGCCACGGCTGTCGACGAGGGTGGTGAACACCAGCTCGGTCTGGTTGCGCAGCGGCGACACGACATTGTGGAGGTAGAGGTTGCGCGATGCCGCCTCGATCGCAAGGTGGAAGTCGCGGTGGCAGGCAGCGGCGCTGACGAGGTCGTTCGCCGCTGTGGCCCGTCGCCCCTCGTCGAGCAGTCGGCGCATTGCCTCGAGATCTGCGGTGGCGCGATGACGGGCGGCGAGCTCGGCGGCGTAGGCCTCGATGACGCTGCGCAGCTCGAGCAGCTGTCGGGCATGCTCGGGCTCGAGCGTGCTCACGTAGGCGCCGCGCCGGGGCAGCACCTCGACCAGACCGGTGCCCTCGAGGGCTCGGATGGCCTCGCGGACGGGGTTGCGCGACACGCCGAGCTGCTCGGCGAGCCGGTCCTCGTAGAGCCGTTCGCCGGGCTGCAGCTGGCCACTCGTGATCATGGCCATGATGGCGTCGGCGACGATCTCGCGCAGGGTGCGGTGCGACTCGCCGATGCTCACCCTGCCGAGACTAACCATCGCCGCCTCGACGGCAGGTGACGCCGATTCGCTGCGTCGGTCGCCGCCGCCGCCATGCCAGCAGCGGATTCGCGGCGCCTCCCGGTGCGTTGTATACAGTCGACACGTCACGGAGCGACTGCCGCCCGGAAGGAATCCCTTGCCCGCCACCCTCGATCTCGTTCTTGCCGGCACCGCTGCGTTCGTCGCCGGCGGCGTCAACGCCGTCGCCGGCGGCGGCACCCTGGTGTCGTTCCCAGCGCTCATGGGAGTCGGCGTCTCCAGCCTGCAGGCCAACGTCACCAACACGGTGGCCCTGTGCCCCGGCTACTTCGGCGGAGCCGTGGCCCAGCGCCACGCCCTCGCAGACCACCGCCACCGACTGCGGGTGATGCTTCCCATCTCGGCTGCCGGCGGCCTCGCAGGCTCGATCCTGCTGGTGGTCACGCCAGAGAAGGCCTTCGACGCGGTCGTGCCGTACCTCATCCTCGCCGCCTGCGGCCTGCTGGCCTTCCAGGACCAGATCAAGCGCGCCGTCTTCGGCCACCGCACCCCCTCGACGGCACCCGTGCCCGTACCGCTGATGATCGGTGTCTTCATCGCCGCCGTCTACGGCGGCTACTTCGGCGCCGGTCTCGGCATCATGCTGCTCGCAGTGCTGGGCCTGATGCTCGACAGCGAACTGCCCAAGCTCAATGCGGTCAAGCAGGTACTCGCGCTGACGATCAACGTGCTCGCAGCACTCTTCTTCGTCGCATCCGGCAAGGTCGAGTGGGCCTTCGCCGCAGTGATGGCTCCCACCAGCCTCGTCGGAGGTCACGTCGGTGGCCTCGTCGCAGGCCGTCTCAATGCGAAGGTGCTGCGGTCGGTGGTGATCGCCTTCGGCGTCGCCGTCGCGCTGCGCAAGCTGCTGTTCTGACATCTGGCGGCCGCAGCTAGCGTCGTCGCACCACGGACGCACCGGAGGGAGCACTGCGCATGGGAGATCCGCTCGACCGCACGGTCACCCTCTCGAACTGGATGGATCCACCCTTCAATCGCACGGCATTCACCCGCGTGCGCGAGGTGGTTCCCACCGCGCCGATCCGCGCCGGCAGCTCACCTCGCGTGCTGGCCCGGCGACCCGTCGACCTCGACGGCGTCACCTTCGACCGCGCTGACGGCAGCCGTGTCGACTGGCGAACGCACCTTGCCACCACATGGTGCGACGCCGTCTGCGTGGTGCACCGCGGCATGATCGTCGACGAGCGGTACTTCAACGGCTGCGACGAGCACACCCTCCACCTGCTGATGAGCGTGTCGAAGTCGGTCTGCGGCGCGGCGCTCGGCGTCGCCATCGGCCGCGGGCGACTGGCCGCCAGCGACCTCGTCTGTGACATCGCACCCGAGTTCCGCGGCACGAGCGCCGAGGGCGCCACCGTGCGGCACCTCATCGACATGACGGCGGGTACCGCCTTCGTCGAGGACTACGACGACTACTCGACGGCTGGGCCTGCCGCGTCGACCGGCAACGGCGTCGCCGAGTCGCCGCTCATCGAATACGAGCGACACGCCGGATACCGGCCGCTCGGCAGCCGGATACCCATCGGCACGCTCGGCCACTTCCGCACGTACGCCACTGATCGCCCGCACGGCTCGTGGTTCTCCTACCGTTCGCCGCTCACCAACGTCGTCGCCCGAGTTCTCGAGGTGCTCGAAGGCCTCCGCTATCCCGACATCGTCGCCCGCTACCTATGGCAGCCACTCGGGATGGAACACGACGCCGACATCATGCTCGACCCGCTCGGCCACCCGGTGGTGGAGGGCGGAATGAGCTGCTCGCTGCGCGACCTCGCCCGCCTCGGCCTGGCCTACGCACGTGCCGGCGACGGCGTCATCCCGCCCGAATGGGTACGCGACACCTTCGACGGCGACGACCGCACTGCGCTCGCCTTCCGGGCCGATCCAGCCGGCAGCGACGTGCCGCCTGACTGGTCGATGTACCGAAATGCGTTCTGGGTGCTGCGACGCCACGAGCGCATCAGCGGCCTCGGCATCTTCGGGCAGTTCTGCTGGGTCGATCTCGCTACCGACACGGTGATCGCCCGCTTCTCGACGTTCCCCTCCGCACTGCCACTCGACACCAGCGACGAGGTGCACCGGGCGTTCGCCGCCGTGTCCGCATCGCTGGGCTAGAAGCAGTAACGCGCACCCGCTCGGCCACGGTCGACACCCCTTGCCTGCGCGTCGGTCTGTGCTTACGGTGGACACCGACTGACAGCGAGGGGGCGTGTCGTGGCACGGACAAGGCAAATCAACATGTCGCGTATCGGCGCAATCGCTGCGGCGGTTGTCCTGTCGGTGACTGCTGCAAGCGGAATCGCGCACATTGCCGGTGCAGCAGTGGGCAGCGGCGACCGGAACGTGCTCATCCCCATCGAGCCGTGCAGGCTGATGGACACGCGGAGCGCCACGCAGATTGGCTCGCGCGGATCTGCACTCGGCGCAGGCGAGACCTATGTCCTGCAGGTCACCGGCGCGCAGGGCAACTGCAACATCCCCATCGACGCAACGGCGGTGGTAGGCAACCTCACTGCAGTCGGCGCTACCGGCGCTTCGCATCTCAGGGTCTGGCCGGCTGACGACAGCGAGCCCACGACATCGAACCTCAACGTGCGGGCCGGAGAGCCACCGCGGGTCAGCGAGGTCACCGTGGGACTGTCTGCCGCGGGACAGGCGAAGATCAAGAACGCTGCTGCGACAGTCAACGTCGTCTTTGACGTCATGGGTTACTTCGCCGATCACGACCATGACGACCGGTACTACACGACGTCCGAGATCGACGACCTCCTCGCAGGTGGCGGCGCTGGCGGCTGCACCATCAGCACGGTGCCCAGGACTCCGACCGCCCAGATCACCTGCGGGGATTCGTACGTGCTCGTTCCTCGGTACACCGACGACGACGCCGACGGCTACCCAGACAACGACAATCTCAACGTCTTCGAGGACTGCGACGCTGACAACCCCGACGTCAACCAGGGGGCCACCGAGGTCGAGGACAGCATCGACAACGACTGCGACGGAAGGATCGACGAGGGATTCCAGCCGGACGGCGACTTCGACGGCTGGCCGGTGACCCTTGACTGCGATGACGCTGACCCAACGGTCAATCCAGGGGCCGAGGAGACGTTCGACGGCATCGACAACAACTGCGACACCCAGATCGATGAGGGTTTCGACCTCGACGACGATGGCTACAGCTACGTCGACGATTGCAATGACTTCAACTCGAGCGTCTACCCCGGTGCCCCGGAGCTGACGGACCAGATCGACAACGACTGCGATTTCGTCATCGACGAGGGGGTCGGCATCGATGACGACATGGATGGATCCTGGCTGCCGTACGACTGCAATGACGACGACGCCACCATCAATCCCGACGCCACCGAGATAGGTGACGGCATCGACAACAACTGCAACGAGCTCATCGACGAAGGCCTCGACGTCGATGGGGACGGATGGCAGACCCCTGACGACTGCGACGACTCGATCGCCAGCGTCTATCCCGGTGCCCCCGAGGTGACCAACGGTCGCGACGACGACTGCGACGGCACCATCGACGAATGACCGCTGAGCGGCCTCGGGAATTCTCCTGGAGGGGTGTTAGCGGAATTGGTTCCGCCCCTGCTCACGGCACACAGCGGCGAGCGGGCCGTTCCCGGCTGTCACACGAAGTTGACGCGTTTCTCACACGATCCATCACACGCCTCTGACCAGGGGTGATTCGCCGAGCACAACACTCCACCGCAACGAACGTCCGCCGCAGCGTCGGACCGCCCGACGGTGTCACACCCTCCATGTAGCGTCCGCCTGAGAAGTGCCGGTTGGGCGGCACCGCGTCAGGAGGTGGTCGTGTCAGATCTCGTTCGCCGTGCCATGGCACTGCGCGTCCTCGGAGACATCAACGCACGGAACGCATGGGTAAGCGAGGGCACCAGGGGAGCCGATGGGCTGGTCCGACACAAGTGCTTCGTGAGTTACCACGCGGACGATGCCGTCGAAGCTCTGTCGTTCGTGAGTGCGTACGAGTCCGTCTTCATCCCCAAGTCGATCGGGCTGACGGACAGCAGTCCGTTCATCGACAGCTCGAACAACGACTACGTGATGGACAAGGTCCGAGATGACCTGTTGGCCGACTCGACGGTGACGATCGTCCTGATCGGCAGGTGCACCTGGGCTCGGAAGTTCGTGGACTGGGAGGTGTATTCGTCGTTGCGTCGGGACCGGAGAAATCGCCTGAACGGGCTTCTTGCCGTGCAACTGCCTTCGGGCGCTGCCGCCCGCGCGCGCCTGCCTGAGCGAGTCAGCCTGAATGTCACAGGAGCGAATGGCGATGCGGGTTACGCCAGGTACATCGCCTACCCGACGACGGCCAGTGGGCTGCGAGCCTGGATCGACGACGCCTTCAGCGCCCGTACGTCGAGGTCTGCCCTGATTCAGCTCGGCGGACCACGGCGCATCAACAACTCGGCGTGCACATGAGTGGCGACGACGCATTCGAGCTTCCGGCTGCGTTTGCGGTTGCCGACGCTGTCTCGATGCGCGCTCAGCGATTGACGAAGAACCTCGTGAGGCTGGAGCTGTCACTCGCTCTGGTTGCTGGTGTGCTCGGACTGGGTCGGGTGATGGTGAAGGGACATGATGCTCTGGCCCTCGGAGCCACAGCAGCGTTCGTTGCTGTTCTTGTGTCAACGCTGATCCGGAGTCTGAAGGACGTCGAGTCCGCCTGGTATCTCGGGCGCGCTCAAGCCGAGTCGGCGCGGACTCTCGCATGGCGTTTCGCAGTTGGCGGAGACCCGTTCCCTGCGGGGACGAACGAAGCGGAGTCCGAAGAAGACTTCCTTCGACGGATACAAGAGGTCGTGGATTTCATGGCGGACCGGGGTCTATCGGCACCTGCCGACGCCGATTCGCGGCAGCTGACGGACTCCCTCCGCAGTGCACGACGAAGTGCGTTCGAGGATCGCCGCACCCTCTATCTGAACGGCAGGATCGACTACCAGATCCGGTGGTACACGGACAAGGCAGAGGCCGCAAGGAGGAGGCAGAACCTGTGGACTGTCACGGCCTGCACTGCCGCCACCATTGGAATCCTTGCTGGACTAGCACGATTCGTTGACGCAACAGGGACGGACCTACTCGGCGTGATGGCCGCAGCCTTCGGTGCCGCCATTGCCTGGGCGCAGCTCAACCAGTTCAAGACCCTCACGTCGTCATACGCCGTTGCCCAGCAGGAGCTGATCCTTGTGCGGGACCGGCTGCTCTCAACTCCCAGCGAGAAGTGGGCGACCTTCGTCAGCGACTCCGAGGATGCGATCTCGAGGGAACACAGCATGTGGCTGGCCAGACGAGGCCACCCCTCGCTGCAACCTCGCCGGCAACAAGGCGGCTCCAGCGCCTGACCGAGTTCGCGCGGCGGTCGAGAGCAGTTCGGCTCGCCAGTACGCTGCCGCCGATGGTCCCCGCCGACGTGTTCCCTTTGGGTACGCAGTGCTTACGAGCGGTCGACGTGCTCGCACGGCCCTGTCCAGTGCCCGCAGCGAGTGGCGTGTATGGCTGGTGGTTCGACAAGGTGCCGCCTGGCGTCCCGACCGCTGCCTGTGTTCAGCGAGATGCGTGGACGCTGCTCTACGTCGGCATCTCGCCGAAGGCGCCGCCGCGCAACGGCACGCCGCCGAGCCGGCAGACGCTCCGCTCGCGGATCCGTTACCACTACCGCGGCAACGCGGCGGGTTCGACGCTTCGGCTGACACTGGGTGTCTTGTTGTCCGAGGAGCTCGGCATCGAGCTGCGCCGCGTTGGTAGTGGAGGCCGTCGAACGTTCTCCGCCGGCGAGCAGCTGTTGTCGGAGTGGATGGCCGCACATGCCCGGGTGACGGTGCACGAGCACCCGACTCCGTGGGTGGTCGAAGAGCAGTTGATCGGGTCACTGGACCTGCCGCTCAACCTCGATCAGAACCGGCACCATGCGTTCCACAGCGTGCTCAGCGAGCGTCGACGCCAGGCGAAGCTGCGGGCCGAGTCGTTGCCGGTGCTCCCCCGCTGACGTTCACGGAACGTGGCGGCACGCTCGCGTCATAAAAGTCCATCTCGGCGGCTGAGTCACGGTGACTCAACATCCACGCGCGCAGCGTGACGCGTAGGCCGAGTGTCGGTCAAGGTCGACGTTCCATCAGCAGCGCGGGTTCGGCGAGGAGCGAGGAGCGAGCCCTGGCGGTCTACGCCACGTCGCCGTACTCTTTGTCAAAGGTGACCACCCGGTAGCCGATGACCTCGCTGTCGTCGGCGATGAGCGGGTGGCCCGCCCCGAGCGGGTCCGAGCCCTTGGGTGCGTCGATGCAGCGTTCCCGCCAGTTCTCGGTCATGCGCACGTTGTAGGACATGTTCACCATGGTGAGCATCAGGTTGACCAGCGGCAGCCCGGTGATGCGGAACAGGCCTCGCCGAAGGTTCTCGGTGGAGCCGTTCTTGCGGTTGCCGTATGAGCCCTCGACGTAGGTGCGACGCGAGTACAGGTCTGCCCACTCCTCGCTCCCCCAGTAGCGGCTCTGGTACAGCTTGGCGATCGACTCCGGCGGCCGCACCAGCTCGGTCTGCTGCGTGCAGCACTTCGGTAGGCCTTCGGGGTCGTTGATGCTCGGCGGATTCGCAACAACGGGCTGACCGACCGCGGTTGCTGCCGCTGTCGTACCGGCACGGAGCGGGCACCCGATCCGGCCGTCAAGCGCAGGGCATGCGACGCGGTGCGAACCGTCGAGGTCGGGCAGGCTGTGCATCTTCATGGCGTAGTGCTGACGAAGGTTGAGCTGCTGCCGGAACGCGACGTGGGCGTCTCGGCTCGTTTCGGTGGGACCGGGGCGAGCGATCGTGCCCAGACCGTCGGGGGTCGCAGGGCAGTGCGCATGGCCTGCCGCCCACCGCATCCGTTCAAACTCGGTGAAGCCTTGCTCGTTGACACGGAGGTCGTGCAGCGGATCCCACTGCTTCGCGCGGAGCGGCTGCAACCACCGGTGGAACTTCTTGTAGTGGTAGTGGTTGTCCGCGAGGAGCAGCTTTCCGGGCTGCCCGGCGTCGACTTGGTCGAGGACACGCATGCTGACGTCGACGATGTCCGCGTTTGCCGGCGTCAGCTCGAAGGCGCGGATCAGTCGTGGTGCTGCGTCAGGGTGCTCGCCGGGTCCGGGCACTTGCACGATGGTGTGTTCGTGATAGCCGAAGAACACTTCGCGGTTGCCGTCCTTGGCGGTCTTGACGCCCCAGCCGGCGTCCCCGTCGTGGGAAGCCTTCGCTCCGACCACCACGCCGTCCTCTTCGCTCGGCCCGGTTGCGTTGTCGATCAGACGGTCTGCGTCGTCCGGGTCGTCGAGCGTCGACTCGATCTCGGACTTCGATGGCTTGCGAGGCCCCTTGCCCCAGGACCAGATCCCGGTCGCGTCGATGGCGAACGCAACCGGTGGTGGGCCGACGTGAGTGGTGGCGAGCAGCCTGCGGCAGATGTCGTTCACTGCCTGGTGGCGGTCGGACCGCTCCTCGTCGGTGATGCCGACGCACCTGAGCACGCCGTTGTCGTCAACAAACTCCCTGTACTTCGGCACGCTGTCGCCGTAGCCGAGCCGAGCGGTAATCGTCTTGGTGACGTAGTAGAAGTCGCCCTTAGTGATGAGGAGCTTCCGCTCGGTGCGGCTGCGAATGCCGAGCCGGTACTGGTCGTCGATGTCGATCAGGTCGTGGACCGTGTCGGCCACGTCCTTGATGGTTGCGCTTCGGCGGTTCTCGACGGTGAGGTACAGGCCGATGAGGAACACGCGGAGCTTGTTCGGGTTGTACGGACGGCCACGGTCATCGACTCTCAGGAGACTCGTCATGACCTCGACGACGCCGGAGGAGTCGATCAGGTGCTCGGCGCGACGGAGGCGAGCTGGCCTGATCATGACGGGTTCCCGTCGCGCAGGTAGTCGATGTCCCCGGCCTCGCTTGCGAGGAACGGGAGTAGGTCGCCGAGGGTGCGGGCCGACTTGAGACCTGCGACCTGCATCACGATCCGCAGCGGGACCGGTTGGTGGAGCAGCCATGTCAGCCATGTGGACCGGAGCCGAGCGACCTCGATGTTCGGGCATTCGCCGTTGATCTCCATCCGATCCAGCGCGAGCCCGACCGGGTTGGTTGAACCCTTACCGTGGTTACGGAGCACCAACTCCTTCTGACGCAGGCCCGTCATGCCAGCACGGACCAGTTCCTCGTACTCGCGGCGGATGACCACCGTGCGCGGACGAGGGCCACCGACATGGACGAGGATCCCGTCGTCGCCGCGGTCGATGATGCCCTCTGCGAGTTGGTGGCGGATGTCGATCGCGTCGAGTCCGCCGCCGGCGGCGAGACCGACCGCTATACAGCTGCGGCGCCGCACCTCAGGGATCCGCTGTCGCAAGGTGACTCGCTTGATGGCCGCTTCCTCGGGGGCGGTGTAACCGGGCCGGACAGCCTGATGGCCAGCCGACGCGATCACCGGGGAATCGATTCCCGGATTGACCTTCTTCGCCAGGTTCCGCAAACGGCTGCGGTAGTCGTTCCTCGTGTTCGCGTCCATGCC
>JBJOMQ010000093.1:0-9172 GCA_046052275.1 Actinomycetota bacterium
ACCGACGATCCTCGCCCACGGCTCAGAATCCGCCAAAGAGCGATACCTGCGCTCGATGTACCGCGCCGACATCGTCGGCTGCCAGCTGTTCAGCGAGCCGGGCGCCGGCAGCGACCTCGCCAGCCTCCAGACGAAGGCCGTGCGCGACGGCGACGAGTGGGTCATCACCGGCCAGAAGGTCTGGACCACCGGCGCCCAGTTCAGCGACCTCGGCGAGATCATCGCCCGCACCGATCCCGAACAGCCCAAGCACCGAGGGCTCACCGGCTTCATCGTCGACATGCATGCGCCTGGCGTCGAGGTGCGCCCGCTGCGGCAGATGACGGGCGGTGCGAGCTTCAACGAGGTCTTCTTCAACGACGTGCGCGTCGCCGACGACCACCGCCTCGGCGACGTCAACAACGGCTGGAACGTGGCGCTCACCACCCTGATGAACGAGCGGGCCGCGATCGGAGCCGGCGGTGGTGGCGGCGGCATCAACATGTACACGCGTGTGATGGCGCTCGTGCGCCACTACGGCCTCGACAGCGATCCGATCGTCCGCGATGCGCTCGCCAACCTGCTCATCCACCAGAAGGTCGCCGGGTACAACAACCAGCGGGCGATGGACAAGATCAAGGCCGGCCAGATGCCCGGTCCCGAGATGAGCATCGCCAAGCTCGCCGGCACGATGAACATGCTGCGCCTCGGCGACTTCCTCAGCATGGTCCTCGGGCCGAAGATCATCGCCGACTCCGGCGAGTGGGGAACCTACGCATGGAGCGCCCTCATTCTCGGCGCACCCGGTGCCCGCATCGCCGGCGGATCCGACGAGGTCATGCGCAACATCGTCGGCGAGCGCGTCCTCGGCCTGCCCAAGGAGCCGGGTATCGACACCACGTCGCCGTTCAAGGATCTGAAGGTCGGCACCCAGAAGTCGTGACGGCTAGTGCCGCCCGGCGTCAGCGGATGTCGTGCGTCGGCGCTGCCGGGGCAACCGCAGTGTGCAGTCCGTGCTCGTTGGCCCACCGAGCGACATCTCGTCCCTCGACCGCAGCAGCGAAGAGATCGGGAAAGGCGTCAGGCGTGCACGCCAGCGATACCACGCCCACCTCGGCCAGCGACGCAGCCATCGCGTGATCGAAAGCCGGAGCACCGCTGTCGCTGAGTGCCAGCAACACCACGACGGTGGCGCCGGCCCGGACGAACTCGGCCATTCGCTCGACCAGCAGCGTCGGCGACCCTCCCTCGAACAGGTCGCTGACCAGGACGACCACCGTGTCGGCCGGCGACGAGACCAGTTGGCGGCAGTAGGCCATCGCCGTCGCGATATCGGTGCCGCCACCGAGCTGCACTCCGAACACGAGGTCGACAGGATCGTGGAGCAGTGGCGTGAGATCGGCAACCGCCGTGTCGAATGCGACCACCGACGTGCGCAGTGACGACATCGACCCCAGCACGGCGGCGAACATCGAGGCGTAGACGACGCTGTCGCTCATGCTCGCCGACTGGTCGATCGCCACGATGACCTCACGCTGCAGGCCGCGCCGGCGGCGCGTCCTTCCGACGAGGCGTTCGGGCACCACGGTGCGCTGCTCGGGCAGGTAGTGCCGGAGATTCGCCTCGATGGTGCGCAGCCAGTCGATGTCGGCGGGACGCGGCCGATGAGTGCGCTGTGCGCTGGCAAGGGCGCCGTCGACCGCATCGCGCGTGCGCGACCCAAAGCGCCGTTCGAGCTGTTCGACGATGGATCGCACGATGGCGCGTGCCGTGGCCCGGGTCTCGTCGGGCAGCAACTGGTTGAGCTCGACGAGCAGCGAGGCAAGGTGGATGTCGGGCTCGAGTGCGCTGAGCAGCTCCGGTTCGAGGATGAGCTGCTGCAGGTCGAGACGCTCAATGGCGTCGCGCTGCATCACCTGCACGACGCTGGTCGGGAAGTATCGCCGGATGTCACCCAGCCAGCGAGCCACCGACGGCGCCGACGAGCCGAGGCCTCCTGCCCGTTCGCGCCCGCGTCGCGGTGCAGCGTCGTAGACGGCGGCCATCGCCGCATCCATGCGGGCATCGGCACCGGCGAGCGCCACCGCCGTGAATCCGGCAGCGATCGACTCGCCCTCGCCGCTGTCACCGGCTGCGCCCAGCACGAGGCGCCACCGGCGGCGGCGTTCACCGTCGCTGACGCGGCCAGCACCTGGCTCGGTATCGGCGTGCACTGTCATGCCGGCACTCCCATCAGCTGTCGAAGTGTCGCCAGCGCTGCCGCTGCTCGATCTGCGTCGATGCGATCGTCGAGCGGGCCGAACGGCGAGGCAGGCCGGTGATCGCCGCTGTCGAGGAGCACACCGAGCTGGCGGCGCTCGGCGGCTGCGAACGCTCCGAACGTGCGGCGCAGAAGGGGCACCGTGGCATCGAAGACATCGCGCGGCATGGTCGACACCCACGTATCGAGCGCGTCGAGCAGCGGGCGATCGTGTAGCAGCAGGCCCGCCGAGCCGGCCATCAGCCCCTCGACGAATGCGGCGGCGGTCGCAGGATCGGTACCCGTCGAGAGCGCCCTCGAGAGACGGGCACTCACCTGGGCGTGCTGCCACACGCCACCATCGTGCAGCAGCCGCGTGGCACGGCCCTGCACCAGCCCATGCACATCGGGCCGCTCGGCCACGATGGCCAGTACCGCAGGCCACTCGCCGCGCCGCGACGGGTGGTCGAGCAGGGCAAGCGCCGACTGCGCCTCGGCGAGGTGATCGGTCATCGATGCAGCCTCGGTGTCGTCGAGCGACCGGCAGGCGACGACGAGTCCGGCGATCACCCGCACCACGATGCCGTCGACCACCTTCCGCAGGGCAGCGGCGTCGGTGCTGCGCACATCGCCGTAGCGGAGAGCACGCGCGAGCGGCCCGAGCGCCGCGACGAGGTCGGTGACACCGGGGTCGCGCGCTGCGCAATGCTCGACCAGTTCGACGACAGGCTCGACGACCTCGGGAAGGTCGGCGAGCAGCGCCTCGTCGAGCACCGCCACGAGCGACGACAGCGACGACGAGGCCGACGCACGGTCGAGCAGGATGCTGGCGGCAGCAGACTCGACGGTGAGGCCGTGCGGCGACACCTCGACGATGCGCACCGACAGTTCGGGCTCCCAGCACAGGTCCCAGGTCTCGCGGAAGGTGCCGGTGCTCGCACGGCTCTCGGTGAGCGATCCCCACTCGACGCGCATCGCCCGCAGGCGATGGAGCAGCACCGACCGCGAGCGGCCGCCGGGTGTACGCAGGTCGAGCTCGAGTTCGCGCTGCTCGGCGGTGGGCTGCAGGCGGAGTGCTCGCTGCTGGGCGGCGAGGTCGGCGGCGAGCGGCACCTGCGGGGCGTCGTCGGGCACTGCGCCGATGGCGTCGCCGACGACGAGATCGCGGTCGACGAGGGCGAGTCCGCCGCTGCCCGCCATCACTGCCTCGGCGGCATCGCGTACCTCGGCAAGGCCGGCCCGGGGCCTCCCCCGCAGCGCTGCGAGCGCATCCGCCGCGCGCGCTGCACCGATGAGGTGATCGGGCGATGCCGACATGCCACGCGCCCGCAGCAGTCGCCCGGCGTCGACGAACCAGCGCACCACGCCGTCGTCGCCCGGATGCCGGAAGACGTGCGCATACCAGCCGGGGCTGCGCACACCTGCGCCGTATCCGGTGGCGGCGGCGAGACGCCGATGGGTCCAGGGCACCCACGACACGCCGACCTTGATGCCGGAGCGACCGACGGGGTGCGACGATGACCAGTTCCTCAGCACGGCGGTGTCGGCGCCGACCGTCGGCCATGGCTCGACGAGTGCCGGCACATGCCACGCCCCGCACACGACGGCGATGCAATGGGCGCCGCTCGAGCGCACGCGGCGCAGGGAGCGGCGCATATGCGCCTCGCGGGCCAGTGTGAGCGCGTCACCCTCCCAGGATCCGTCGGCCTCGCGGGAGCGCACCTCGGCCATCGCCGCAGCAACGGTGTCGAACACCGTGGGGCCGTCGCCGCGGTGTTCGACCACGTCCTCCCACCACTGCTCGGTGTCATCGTGCCCGGCGGCAGCGGCGAGCGCACCGAGCGGATCGAGGTGCGCGTCGATGATGCGGCGCAGGCGTGGCTCGGTGCCGTCGTCGCCGAGGGACGCGCTCGCGTCGTCGTCGGCTGCCCGGCCGAGGACCTGTGAGAGCGGCAGGTCGATGGCATGCACTGGCACGCTTCGCTCGGATGCCCACCTGAGCGCCTGCCACTCGGGACTGAACTCGGCCATCGGCATGAATGCCGCTGCGATCCGCGCGCTGTCGCCACCGCGTTGTGGCAGTGCATGGCCGAGCAGCGCCACCGGCGGCACCAGCCCAGGCGACCCGACCCACCCGAGCAGCGCCTCGCAGTCGGCTGGCAGCTCGATCAGCACGGCGTCGGGGCACAGCGCATCGAGCGCCCGCGCCACCGACCGCGCCGAGCCGGGTCCGTGGTGCCGGATGCCGAGGAGGTGCACGCCCGACGCGCTCACAGGTCGCAGCAGGCCTCGTACAGATCGGCCCAGTCGCTGCGCTCGCGCATCACGCCGTCGACGTACTCGCGCCAGGCGACCGTGTCGTGCACCGGGTCCTTCACGACCGATCCGGCGATGCCCGCAGCGAGGTCGGCAGCTACCAGCTGGCCAGAGCCGAAGTGGGCCGCGAGTGCGACACCATTCACCACCACCGAGATCGCCTCTGCTGTCGAGAGCGAGCCTGACGGCACCTTGAGGCTGATCCTGCCGTCGGCGGTGGCGCCGCTGCGCAGCTCGCGGAAGACCGTGACGACGCGGCGGATCTCCTCGTCGGCCGCCGGCACGTGCGGCAACTGGAGCGCAGTACCGAGCTCGACCACGCGGCGTCGAACGATGGCAACCTCTTCCTCGAGGTCCGCCGGCAGGGGAAGCACCACGGTGTTGAATCGTCGGCGAAGTGCGGCAGACAGCTCGTGCACACCTCGATCCCGGTCGTTGGCGGTGGCGATGAGGTTGAAGCCCGGCACTGCCTGTACCTCGCTGCCGAGCTCGGGTACCGGCAGCGTCTTCTCGCTCAACACCGTGACGAGCGCATCCTGCACGTCGCCGGACAGGCGGGTGAGTTCCTCGACGCGCACGATTGCACCGCGCTCCATGGCGGTGAACACCGGGCTCGGCACCAGTGCTGCCGGACTCGGCCCCTCAGCCAGGAGCCGCGCGTAGTTCCAGCCATAGCGCAACAGCTCTTCTCCAGCACCTGCAGTTCCCTGGACCAGCAGCGTCGAGTCGCCGCTGATCGCAGCGGCGAGGTGCTCGCTCACCCACGTCTTCGCCGTGCCGGGAACGCCGAGCAGGAGGAGCGCCCTGTCGGTGGCGAGCGTCGCAACAGCCACCTCGATGAGTCGGCGCTGCCCGACGTACTTGGGTGTGATGACTGCACCGTCGTCGAGCGTGCCGCCCATCAGGTACGACACGACCGCCCAGGGCGACAGATTCCAGTTCGGCGGCCTGGGCCGGTCGTCTGCGGCCGACAGCGCCGCCAGTTCGTGGGCGAACTGCTGCTCGGCGTGCGGTCGCAGGACATCTCGTGCGTCGGTCATGGTTCCTCCCGTGGGACTCGAGGCATGGTGGCTGGCGCATCGCCGACCCGGCGGTCGCCGAGATCGGCGAGCAGCTGGCGGCGGAGGCCGACAAGACTTCGCAGCGGCGAGGCGACAGCGCTCGCTGCCGGATGTGCCGTGGGGCTGCGCAGCACCTCGCGCAGCGCGTCGTCGATGAGCGGCAGTACACCGGGATGGATTCGCGCCATCACGTTGACGAGCACCGGGACGTGGCCCGCGGAGAAGTGGCCGGAATGGAGCGGCCCGATGACCAGCGAGCCGACGAGCTCTCCGAGTGCGCCGCCGGAGGGTGCCAGCGGCTCGTCGGGTCCGACTGCCAGCAGGGCGACGAGGTCGGGAGTGACGCTGAGTTCCGGCAGCACGCCGAGGGACTCGGGCGGCACGGGGCGGCGCGAGGTGGGCCCGAGCCGCGCCGACCAGCCGATGAGCCACTCGGCGAGCGGACCCGCAGCGACGCGCACGAGGGCATGCCGGGATGGATTGCCCCGATGGCGTGCGAGCAGCGGCACGACGAGTTCTGGCGAGAGACGGCGCCCCGTCGTGACGACAGCGCTCAGCCACTCGTCCTCGAGCACCGGCCACCACGCAACCATCCGCTGCCACAGGTGGGTGGCCGACGGCGACGTGACCGGTCGGTCGTCGCTTGGCGGTGGCGACAGTCGGCCGTCATCAGGCAGTGCCGATGATGCGAGGCCGCCCCGCCGGGCCACGGTGACCGCGGCGGCCTGCTGCAGCACGCGGCCCGGCGCATCGCGCTGGATGTCGTCGGCAGCAAGGTCGGCGAAGAGGCCGGGCGGTGCCGGCGGCGGCTCACGGCGGTCGGTGCCGAGAAGGGCCGTCGAGACGAGTGCCCGCCAGTGATCGTCGAGCGTGCTCGTCACAGCGCGACCGTCCTGGCAAGTCCGCCCGACACGAAGGCCGGATCGGCAACCGGGCCGATGTCGACCGCACGGTCATCGAGGAACACAGCGAGCGGCAGCAGGCCCGACGGCGTCCACTCGCACATGATGGGCAGTGGGCCGCCGGCCGTGCACGCGAGCAGCACTCCCAAGGCGTCGCCGTCGACGGCCAGTGGCAGCACGCCGGCGTGATCGGCGAGGCCCCATCCGTGTCGGACCCTGCACGGTGCAGCGACCACGCAGACGGGCACTCGCTCGATCCACGGCTCGGCGGCCACCATCGCCCCCACCTCGGCGCATGCGCCAGCTGTGTCGGCTGTCCAGGCGAGGTCTGCAGCGCCGAGATGGGCTGCGTCGTCGTCGCCGGCATCGCCGTCGTCGTGCACACGGCCAACGAGCGCACGCAGGCCGAGCGCGCCCGGATAGCGGAAGACATCGGCGTGCAGTCGACGGCCGACCACGAGGCTGTCGTCGAGTGCCTGGCCATACGCAGCGAACGACAGCACCATCGCCCATCGGCCAGTCGACGTCGCACGCAGCCACGATCGGCGAACCTCGATCCGGTCCTCGCGGGTGTCGCTGCGGCCCATCACGATCCAGTCGTCGGTCTCCGGAACGCCGGCGAGCACATCTGCCTGGCGCACCTGCCAGCCCACCGCCATCGCCACCGAGTCGGCGAGTGACGTCGGCAGCGTGTCGAGGCGCTGCGCTGCGTCGGCAAGTACGTGCAGGAGTGACAATTCGGCGAGCATGTGCTCGAGCGACGCAGTGCCAGTGACCGCATCGGCAATTCGCGCGTCGATGCCGCTGCGCCTGCCGGCGCGTGACACGGGTGCTGCGCCCATCCGCCGGACTCGATTGGCGAGCGCGCCCGCCTTGGCATCCACCAGTCGGGCTGCCGCATCGTCCCACGTAGACGGATTCACCAGTGCCGGCTCGGCGAGGCCAGCGCGCACCCGGTCGTGCACCCAGCGGTCGAACTCGGCGAGTCCTGCCGCAGTGGAACGCACCCGCTCGTCGCGCGCCCGCCGGTCGTCGGGGGGACGCTCGTCAGACGTCGACGCGTCGTGCTCCAGTCCGTCGCCATCCGGAATGTCGAGCGGTGCGGAGGCGGGCGAGCCAATGAGATCGACGGCGGCATCGACAGGCGCACTCGGCATCGGGGACATCGCCGGCCCGGCGACTACCGGCACCTCGTCGAGCCACCGCATCAGCCAGTGCGGGCGGTGACCGCGTGGTCCGCCGGGTACGTCGGGCGGCACGGCAGGAACCCGGCCACGCGCCCACCTCAGCAGGAGGGCGACGACGTGCTTGCAGGGCACCTGCCGGCTGGCGCACGTGCAGCGATACCGCAGCAATCGGTAGTCGGCGGCGCAGTCATAGGGCTCGGCGTTGCTTCCCGAGCAGCGACCCCAGACTGCCCGGCCGTCGCATCCGGACGAGGCCCACCTGCCCCCGGCCGCGAGCGCCTCTGCCGCTGCGGTCGCCGCAGCAGACGGCGACACTGCGTAGACCTGCTCCACCTGCCACGGCTGCAGCGACGGGTTCTCGGCGACGTCGGGCATCGTCGCCACCGTAGCGACCGGGTGTGATGGTGCTCCCCTGCGGAAGGTGCGACAGGTTCCGATCACCGCGGGCGGCCCGACAGGCGCCATGCCGTACCCGACCCTCGCCCTACGTCCGCCCGAGGTCGGGCGCTGAGCGGCTAGCTGATCCGCACGCCTTGGTGCACGAGTTCGCGCTGCACGCCACCGATGTCGACCTCGTCGATCTCGCGTCCCTCGTGCAGCGATCGTGCCGCCGCTACGCCGGCGCCCTGACCCAGCACTGCGCAGCACGCCATGTTGCGCGTGGCGGCATGAGCGATGCGATCGCCCCCAGTGGATCGGCCTGCAACCAGGAGGTTGCGCACGCCCGTGGGAAGCAGGTTGCGGTACGGCAGCTGCATGTACCGACCGGTGGTGGGAAGGATCAGCACGCCGTATCCGTCGATGAACTCGGGATAGATGCCGATCGAATCGTCGAATCGGGCCTCGTTGCGGACATCCTGCTCGGTCATGTCGTAGCGGGCCAGGATCTTGCGCGTGTCGCGGATGCCCACCGTCATGCCGAAGTTGCGCAGCCGTGCACCCGCGCAGCCGGGCATGTAGGCGCGCAGCGCCTCGATTGCGTGCATCGCTGCCCTGCGTCCCTCGATCTCGCCGCGGGTGAGGTCGTCGGGGTCGACGCCGTCGATGCATCCGAGGTGGATGACGTTCATGTACGTCAGTTCCCCCGAGTCGTGCACCGCCCCCCATGTGCCGGCGAGCGTCGAGAGGTGCGCCGGGATGAGCCCTGCCTCGACTGCCTTCTTGAACGGCTTGCGAACGAACGGCGAGAACAGGTCGTCCTCCTTGCCGCTTGTCTCGATATCCCATTCGCCGTTGCCGGCCCAGTCGCGGTACGACTGCGGATCGTCGCGGATGCCGTCGAGGAATGCCCGCTTGTCGACGCCAGCCATGTGGAACATCACCGAGACGGCCATCATGTCCTCACGCGGCGTGTGCTGGGTGGGGGCGCCCGCCCGGTGCGCTACGTCGGCATCGCCGGTGGCGTCGATCACCCGTCGCGCCAGGATGGCCTCACGTCCAGCCTTCGACTCGGTGATGATGCCGATCACGGCATCGCCGTCCATCACG
>JBJOMQ010000094.1:0-9124 GCA_046052275.1 Actinomycetota bacterium
CCTTCGCGCAGTCGAGGCAGTGCGAGCCGACAGTTGCCTGCACGAGGCAGTCGCCGCAGGCCGGCCGTCCGCAGCGGGTGCAGTTGCGGCCGCCCTCGCGGTCGGCATGTCGGTAGCACGAGGGCACGGGGGGAGGGGAGGGAAACGCCACGGGACGAGATTACCGACGGCGGTGCGGCGCCGGGGTCTCAGCGCCGGGCGCGCTCGCCGAATGCCTCGGCGCCGGCCGGTTCGCCGAGCAGGTGCCCCTGCACGAGATCGCAGCCGAGCAGCCGCAGACGGCGCAGCTGGTCGGCCGACGTGACCCACTCGGCGACCACCTGCATGTCGAGCGCATGAGCAAGCTGGATGATCGCGCGCACGATGGGGTCGTCATCGCCACTGGTGCCGAGTAGTCGGGCAATCGAACCGTCGAGCTTCAGCACGTCGGCCTGGCAGGTGCGCAGCGCAGTGAGCGACGACACACCCGTGCCGAAGCTGTCGAGTCCGAGTTGCACGCCGAAACGACGCAGCGCCTGCAGCGTGCGCAGCGTGCTGGGGTGGCGGTCGTCGAGCGTGGCCTCGTCGAAGTCGAGCGTCAGCTGGTGCGGGCTCAGGTCGGCATGGCGGACGATGGCACTCACCTTCTCGACGAAGGTGCTCTCGACAAGCTGGCGGGCGGCGACATTCACGTGCACGCTGAAGCCGCGGTCGACCAGGCCGGCATCGAGCCACGCCCGTGCGTCGGTGCACGCCTGCCGGATCACCCAGTCGCCGATCGGCACGATGGTGCCCGAGTCCTCGGCGAGTCGCAGGAAGTCGGCAGGCAGCATGGTGCCGTGCACAGGGTGATCCCATCGCAGCAGGGCCTCGGCACCGGCAACGCGTCCACTATGCGTCGAGATGATGGGCTGGTAGGCGAGCCGCAGCTGCCCGGCGGCGAGCGCCAGCTCGAGATCGCCGCTCAGCTGCTTGGCGCGGCGCAGTTCGCCGCGCATCTCGTCGGTGTACAGCTCGCTGCGCGACGGACCCTGTCGCTTGGCGTGATACATGGCCAGGTCGGCATTGCGGAGCAGTTCGATCGCAGCGTCCTGGCCGCTGACCGACTCGTACTGCTGCGCGGCACCGATGGCGACGCCGATGCTCACCGACAGGTCGACCTCGACGCCGCTCAGCATGACGCGGCCGCTGAGCGCCTGGCGGATGCGCTCGGCGAGGTCGAGGGCCGACTGCTCGTCGATGGCGCCGACGCACAGCACGACGAACTCGTCTCCGCCGATGCGGGCCACCAGATCGGCGGGCCGAGTTGCATGGAGCACGCGATTGGCAACCTGGATGAGCAGCTGGTCGCCCACCTCGTGGCCGACGGTGTCGTTGACATCCTTCAGGCGGTCGACGTCGAGGAACAGCATGGCGATGTTCTCGCGGCTGCCGCGGTGGTGGTCGACTGCCTCGGCTGCAGCGCGAAGCAGCATCAGCCGGTTGGGGAGATTGGTGAGCGCGTCGTGGTTCGCCTGGCGGGCGAGCTCTGACTGCAGGTGGCGCGTGGCGGTGACGTCGCGGGCGACGCCGCCCCAGTACTCGACCGCTCCGTCGGGACCGCGGCTGACCAGCACATCAACCTCGAGCGTGCGTGCGATGCCGTCGGGCGTCCGGTAGCCGACCTCTCCCGACCACTGCGCGCTCCCAGCCCCCGTCATGACAGCGCGCGGCACCTGGTCCTTCACCGACTGCAGCAGTGTCTGCGAGAGCGGCGTCGTGCCGGTGGGGCCGTCGGTGCCGTCGATTCCGAAGAGCCGGCGTGCGGCCTCGTTGGCGAACATCGGGGTGCCGGTGCGGTCGAGCACGAAGATGCCGTCGGTGGTGGCGGCAGCGAGTGCGGTGAGCTGGTCGAGCAGGTCGCGGCCGCCCACCTCGTCGGTGTGGTCGGAGATGCTGCCCGTGTAGCCGATGACGACGCCGTGCTCGTTGCGCGATGGCGCCGTGTCGAGTCGCACCCAGGTGAGGCGGCCATCGTCGCGCCACACCCGGTACTCGACCTTGAACGGCTGTCCGCCGGCGACGCCCTGCCGCCAGGCGTGCTCGGCGGCGGCACGGTCGGCGGGGTGTGAGGTCGACCACGGCGCTGAGCCCACGATCGAGGTCGGCGACGGCCCGCCGCTGAACGCGTTCCCGTGCACGAGCGCGACGAAGGCAGCGTTGGCGGCTGTGACCCGTCCGGCCGTGTCGGCGTGGAAGAGGCCGACCGGCAGCGAGGGAAGCGACTCGTCGATGGGTGGTCCTGACATCGGGTGGGCTGGTCGGTGGGATATCGGCAGTCGCCGTCAGCGACTGAAGGTCCCCGTGACCTCGGCCGTGGCGATGACCGTCTGGCGGATGCGGGCGAGCATCTGTTCGCCGGGTTCGCCGTCGACGAGGCCCGACTCCTCGCCAAGATAATGGACGGTCAGCAGGTACGAGTGTTCTTCTCCTGCCGGCGGGCACGGGCCCGTGTAGCCGATGTCGCCCACCGAGTTGAGGGCTGCCACTGCCCCGAGCGGCGTCGAGTCCTCGTCGATGCCCGTGGCATCCGGCGAGATGCCAGCGACCACCCAGTGCACGAAGGACGGCATGTCGAGATCGGTGAGTGACAGGGCGATCTCTGCCGTGCCGGCCGGGGCAGGGTCCCAGGAAAGTGCCGGCGACACATTGAGTCCGTCGCAGGTGTTGCGCGGGTCGATGGGTGCCCCGGTGCGCCACGGGGCGACGACCTCGCCCACGCCGCCCGGCAGGGCGGGCGCCGTGGTGGGCAGCGAGGTGGCGTCGTCGAGGTCGGGAAGCCCGAACTCGGCACCGACCGACGTGGTGGGGGCGGTGCTCACGCTTGCGGTCTGGTCGGGCCGCGGCTCGCGTAGTTCGCGGCCATCGCTGCGGCACCCGGCCATGACGAGGGCGGCGGATGCGGCCAGCAGTGCGGCGGTGACCCCGACGACGGGGCGGCCAGCGGCGGAGGGCATGCGAGACGGGCGGACCACCGCACCAGCCTACGTGGCGGCCCCATCTGGGGGCGTGCGCGTCGGTATCGTGCAGGACGTGGTCGATTCCCCCCTGTGCATGCTCACGGTGCACGCCCATCCTGATGACGAGGCATCGAAGGGCGCGCCGACCCTGGCCCGCTATCACGCCGAGGGCGTGCGCACGGTGCTGGTCTGCTGCACCGGCGGCGAGGAGGGCGACCTGCAGAACCCCACGCTGCGCGAGCCCGGTCAGGCGTTCCACGGGCTGTCGGCCGAGCAGGAGAAGGAGCTGCTGGCGGCGATCCGGCCGTCGGAGCTGGCGCGCTCGGCCGAGATCATCGGCTTCGACGAGGTGGTGATGCTCGGCTACCGCGACTCGGGCATGAAGGACTCGCCCGCCAACGCTCACCCCGAGTGCTTCCACATGGCCGATATCGACGAGGCGGCAGGGCGGCTGGTGTCCGCGATCCGCCGCGAGCGGCCGCAGGTGATCATCACCTACGGCGACGATCAGCGCGGCTACCCGCATCCCGACCATGTGCGCGTGCACGAGGTGTCGCTGGTGGCATTCGAGCGAGCGGGCGACCCGGCGTGGTACCCCGAGGCAGGCGAACCGTGGCAGCCGCTGAAGCTCTACTACTCGGTCTGGTCGAGGGCCCGCCTGCTGGCGCTGCACGAGGGCATGATCCGTCACCGCGGCGAGTCGCCATACGACCAGGACTGGCTCGACCGGCCCGGTCAGGACCACCGCATCACCACCCGAGTCGAGATCAGCGCCTTCCTCTGGGCGCGGAGCGGCTCGCTGCGGGCCCACGCCACGCAGGTCGACCCGAACGAGCCGTGGTGGTTCGGCCTCACCGACGAGCAGCTCGCCGAGGTCTACCCGTGGGAGGACTGGATCCTGGCGCGCTCGCTGGTGGGGAGCCCGGCCGAGGGCGACCTCGAGGACGATCTGTTCGCCGGCATCCGCAGTGGCGCGCTCTCGAGCACCGAGCGGCTGTCGCGATGACTGCCATCCAGTACCGCGTGGCATTCGGCAAGAACGACGAGGCCGTCGACGGCCCCGACGACGCCGAGGTGGTCGTCACCGTGGCGCGCGCCGATGCCGACACGGATCCGTCGGTGGCGTTCATGACCGGCAAGCTGAAGAGCACGGGCCCGACGCGGCCGCTGCTCGATGCGCTGGCCGACGGCTCGGCTGCGGCGGCTCTGGCGCGCATTCTCGCCTCGCGGACCTGAGCCCGCCCGTCGCGTCGAGTGTCGACGCTGCTCAGCCCGATGCGCCTGAGCGCATTGCATCGCGAAGGTGGCGATAGCCAATGCGCACCGCGCCGGATTCGTCGAGCAGTGTTCGAAGCCGGGTGTCGTTGGTGACGAGTTCGAAGTCGTCGATCCACAGCGGCGCAGAGGGCGTGAGCGCACGCACCTCGGGCGAGTCGATCACCGGCTGCACGTGGACCTCGGTGACCCCTGGCCGCAGCGAACTGATGGCGTCATAGACGCGTTCGCGGCTGCCGGCGCGCCAGTCGTGGTCGAAGTGGTCGGGAAACAGCACACCCTCGTCGTCGGCGAGCCGACGGAACGGAAAGCCGGCCTGCTCGGCGGAGATCGTGCTCGGCAGGCGGATCGGGAGTTCGAACTCCGCTGCCAGCTCGAGGTAGATGCCGAAGAACTCGGGACGCAGCATGATCGGCGACAGATGGGGGGCGAGGTGGGTGACATCGACGCCCCATGCGAGGGCCCGCTCGATCTGGGCGCGGCATTCGCGCAGCACCTCGGCTGGGTCGGCGTGCTCCCACAGGTCGTCGAGGGTCCTCGGGAATCCCCCCTCGCCCGACAGCAGGCTCGGTGACTGGGTGATGGGACCGAATCGGTAGTGCTCGTACTCGCAGTTGAGGGTGAGGTGCACCCCGATGTCGTCGCCGGGCTGCAGCCGTGATGCAGCGTCGTGTGCCCACGGCGCCGGCACCATCAGGCTGGCGCTCGTGGCGACGCCGCTGCGCAGCGATTGCAGCACGCCCTCGTTCGCGGCGTGGCTTGCGCCGAGGTCGTCGCACGAGATGATGACGAGCCGCGCCTCGGCGGAGAAGCCAAGGCGTTCGGCGAGTGTCGGCATGCGCGCACGCTATCCGCTGCAGGCCGCCCATAGGCCGAGCGACTGCGATCGTGCGGATGCTGCCGCGCTGGCGATGGCGCCCGCATGCGCAGTGTTCGGCTCGAAGGGCAGCGGACGGGCGAACCCGGCGGCCACGAGGTGGAGGTTGACGAAGAGACCATCGGCGGCGCGGTAGACGTATGCGAGCAAGCGGCCGAAGGCGTCGCGCGGCTCGATGTCGCGTTCGAGCCGAACGGGTGTCGATGCGGGCAGCAATTCGTCTGTGCGAGCGGAGGCCTCCGGGCCGTAGCACTCGACTGGCGTGTCGGGCTTCAGGGTCTCGGGAGTGTCGATGCCGATGAGGCGGATCCGCTCGCGGCGGCCCTCGACGATGACGTCGATCGTGTCGCCGTCGACGACGCCGACGACGAGTGCATTCGATTCGAGCACCGTGTCGGCTGGCCGCGGGTCGGTTGCGGCCCCGTTGTGTTGCTGCGTGTCGCAGCCCCATAGCGGGCTCGCCGTCAGGACGGCGACCGCGACGGTCGAAGCGCGGGTGGCGATGGGGCGACGAGCGGGCACATCTGCCCTTCTATCGCCGACCTGTGCTCAGAGGCGTTCGATCAACGTGCCGGTGCCGAGTCCGCCGCCGCAGCACATCGTCACCAGCGCAAACCTGCCGCCGATCCGCTCGAGCTCGTGCAGCGCCTTGGTCATCAGGAAGGCGCCGGTGCCGCCCAGCGGATGACCGAGTGCGATCGCGCCGCCGTTGGGATTGGCGCGGTCGGGATCGGCGCCGACCTCCTTCATCCATGCGAGCACGACCGACGCGAAGGCCTCGTTGACCTCGAACACATCGATGTCGTCGATCGTCAGGTTGTTGCGGCGCAGGAGATGCTGGGTGGCGTCGATCGGCCCGGTGAGCATGAGCACCGGGTCGACGCCGACGTTGCACGTGTCGACGATGCGGGCCCTGGCGCGCAGCCCGAGCGCCGCAGCGCGCTGCTCGGTCATCATCAGCACTGCAGCGGCGCCGTCGCTGATCTGGCTTGAGTTCCCGGCGGTGTGCACACCGTTCTCGCGTGCCACCGGCTTCAGCATCGCGAGCTGCTCGAGCGACGTGTCACGAAGCCCCTCGTCTCGGCCCACTGTGTGCGTGGTGCCGGTGGGCGAGCCGTGCTCGTCGACATCGGGCGCCTCGACAGTGACGTACTGGCCGGCGAAGCGGTCTTCCGCCCACGCCCGGGCGGCCCGCTGCTGGCTGAGCAGTCCGAAGCGGTCGGTGTCGTCGCGGGTGATGCCCCACTTCTCGGCGATCCGCTCGGCACCCTCGAACTGCGACGTCATCTCGTAGCGGTCGAAGTACGTGCGCGGAATCGGAACGCCGAGGCCGAGCTTCTTGTTGCTGTTGCTGCCGATCGGGATGCGGCTCATCACTTCGACACCGCAGGCGAGCGCGACGTCGACGACGTCGGCGCCGACGAGTGCCGTGGCGAGGTTGGTGGCCTGCTGGCTCGAGCCGCACTGGGCGTCGACGGTGGTGGCTGCCACGCTGAGGGGACCGCCCATTGCCAGCCAGGCGGTCCGGGTCACGTTGAACGACTGCTCGCCCACCTGGCTCACGCATCCGCCGACGACCTGGCCAACGTGTGAAGGGTCGATGCCGGAGCGGTCGACGGCGGCCTTCTGGACGATGCCGAGCAGCTCGGCGGGGTGGAGTGATGACAGTCCGCCGTTGCGCTTGCCGATAGGCGTGCGGACGGCATCGACGATGACGACAGTGCTCATTGCCGCACTCTACGGTGGCTGCTGTGAGCACCTTCAACCCGGCGATGCAGCCGCCGGCACCAGACGCCAGCCGTCACGCCCACCGGTTCATCCACGTGGTCGGGACGTCGGTGTTCGTCGACGACCGCCGGGCCGACGAAGGGTGGCATGCGCACTTTCTCGGGACGATCGACGGTCCCGATGGTGTGGTCGCATGCTGGGGAGTCGATGTCCCGCGTGGCCATGATCCGTCAGATGGGGCTGCTGTCGACCTGTACTCGTACTTCGGGCGCTCCAGCGAGATCGACTGGCTGGTCGCCGGTCGCGCCGTGCAGCTCGTCGAGTGGGCGCGAACACACCGTTTCTGCGGGAGGTGCGGTTCGGAGACGGCAGCGCAGGAAAGCGAGCGCGCCATGCGGTGCCCGGCGTGTGGCCTGCTCGCGTTCCCGCGGCTGGCGCCGGCGATGATCACGCTGGTGACGAGGGGCGAGCCGGGGCCGGACCAAGAGGTGCTGCTCGCCCGCGGTGTCGGCTTCAGGGCCCCCGTCTACTCGTGCCTTGCGGGATTCGTCGAGCCGGGCGAGTCGCTCGAGCAGGCCGTCGTACGTGAGGTCCGCGAGGAGGTGGGGGTCGACGTCGACGACGTGCGCTACTGGGGCAGCCAGCCATGGCCGTTCCCGCACAGCCTGATGATCGGGTTCACGGCGCGCTGGACCGGCGGTGACATCGAGTGCGATCCGTCAGAGATCGTCGATGCCCAGTGGTTCCGCCGCGACACGATGCCGCCACTACCCCCTCACATCTCGATCGCGCGGAAGATCATCGACGGCTGGGCTCGCAGCTGATCGGTGATGACACCCTGTAGTGCCCGCGTGGCACGGTGTCTCAGCGCGCGGCGAGATGCTCGGCGAAGAAGTCGAGGATGATCTCGGCGCGCATTCTGCGGTGCACGGGCGACCCGCTGCGCGACAGTTCGTGGCTCTCGCCGGGGAATCGGTAGAACGTCACGTGCTTGCCGAGCAGGCGCATGGCGACGAACAGCTCCTCTGCCTGGCTGATCGGGCAGCGGAGGTCGTCCTCGCTGTGGATGATGAGCATCGGGCAGGTGATCTCGCGTACGCGGTGGATCGGTGAGCGGTTTGCGTACTCGTCGGGGTCGTCGAGGTATGTCGGTCCCTGCTCGGAACGGAAGCCGGTGGCGATGTCAGAGGTGAACTCCTCGGTGAGCAGGTTGTTCACGGAGCGTTCGCTGCAGATGGCGCGGAATCTGCTGCTGAAGCGTCCGGCGAGGATGGTGGCCATGTAGCCGCCGTAGCTGCCACCCTGCATGCCGACGCGGTTGCGGTCGCAGAACGCGTACCGGTCGAGTGCGGTGTCGAGCACTGCCATCACATCGTCGGTGTCGACCGAGCCCCAGCCGGCGCCCGGCCGCTTCAGGTGCTTCGGTCCCATGATCGCCTGGCCCCAGCGCTCTTCGCGGCCCGACGAGCCCCGCGGGTTGCACATCACGACGACGAATCCGGCGGCGGCCTGCAGCTGAGCCTCGTCGAAGAACGTCTCGCCGTACTGCGTGTGCGGGCCGCCGTGCACGTTGAGCATCACCGGGTAGGTGGCCGAGGGGTCGAAGCCTGCCGGTCGCATGATCCATGCGTCGATCTCGCCGGTGCCATCGGCGCAGGCGGCGGTGAAGTGCTCCCAGCCGACCGGAGCGGCGGACGCTCGATAGCGATCAGCGAAGTCGGTGAGCCGCCGTGCTCCGCCAGGCGCCGTGCTATCGAGCACGAAGACATCGGCCACGGCATCGACGGCAGCGGCAGCGAAGGCAGTGGTGCCGCCCTGCGCGTCGAACGACTTGACTGCGATTCGGCCATCGGTGAGGCGCTCGGGTGCCGACCCGTCGGGATGCACGCGGTAGAGGTGCGTGGTGCCGCGGTCCTCGGCTGTTGCGTAGAGCGCATCGCCAACCCAGACCGGCCTTGCAGTGCCTGCCGTCGTCTCGAAGGTGCGGTCGAGAGCGGCACTGACCCATCGGTGGGGGCCTCCTGCTGCCGACAACACGCCCACCTTGGTGTTCTGCGGATACACCTCGGGATCGTCGCTGCCGAGGAACGCGATCCGGTCGCCATGGGCTGCCGGCATGAAGAACTGGCCGCCTCCCGTCGTCAGGCGGGTGATCTCGCCGTCGAGCGTCACCCGGTAGAGGTCGGCGCACAGGTCGAGGTCCCATGTCTCGTGCCGCTTGGCGCCGACGATGACGCTGCGCGAGTCGGGCGCCCACGCTGGGTCA
>JBJOMQ010000095.1:0-9007 GCA_046052275.1 Actinomycetota bacterium
AGCGCAGGTGCCCAGGGCCTAATGCGCAGGGCCCTCAGGCGCAGGGGCGCACCTGCACGTTCGCCCGGACAAGCGACGAGTCCAGCACCCGCACGACCCCCTCCCACGCCGCGTGCTGCCCCGCGCCGGGCCGCCACGCGATAGAACGGCACCATGCCCGTCTCGGCCATCGTCCTCGCTGCCGGCGAGGGGTCGCGCATGCGCTCGGCGCGTCCGAAGCCGCTGCACCCCATCTGCGGACGCCCGATGGTGATGCACGTCATCCACGCACTCGAGGGCCTCGCCCCCGACCGCACCGTCGTCGTCGTCGGCCACGGTGCCGAACGGGTCACCAAGAAGGTGCAGGAGCAGGCACCGCCGTGGGCACACGTCACCTTCGTCGAGCAGCTGGTGCAACGCGGCACCGGCGATGCCGCAATGGTCGGCCTGTCGGCGTTCCCGGGCGACGACATCGACGACCCGTCCACCATCGTCGTCATGCCGGGCGACACCCCGCTGCTCACGGCAGACACCATCGAGCAGCTCGTGGCCAGCCACCACGCCAGCGGCGATGCCGCCACCATCGTCACCACCACGCTCGACGATCCCACCGGGTACGGCCGAGTCGTCCGCCAGTCGGGCCGCACGGGTGACGGCCGCGTGCTGCGGGTGGTCGAAGAGCGCGACGCCTCACTCGACGAACGCGCCATCCGCGAGGTCAACACCAGCATCTACGCATTCCGCCGCGACCTGCTCGGCCCCGCCCTTCGCCGGCTCAGTCCCGACAACGCCCAGGGCGAGTACTACCTCACCGACGTCGTCGCCACGCTCGCCTCGCTCGGCCACCGCGTGGGAAGTATCGAGGCCCCCGAGGCCGAGACGCGCGGCGTGAACGACCGCTGGCAGCTGGCACTCGCCGAGCGCGAGCTGCGCGCCCGCACCAACCGCCGCTGGCTGCTCAACGGCGTCACGATGCTCGATCCCCGGCAGACATTCATCGACGTCACGGTGCGGCTGGGCCGCGACGTCACCCTGTACCCGGGCACCATCCTGCAGGGCGACACCGTCATCGGCGACGGCTGCGAGATCGGCCCGCAGACGCGGCTCGTCGACGCAACCGTCGGCGACGGCGCTGTCGTCGAGCAGGCAGTCGGCCACCTCTGCCACATCGGCGACGGCGCACACGTCGGCCCATTCGCCCACCTGCCCGAGGGCAGCACGGTGGTCTCCGGCGCCGTCACCGGTGCCTTCTACACTGCGCCCGTCGAATAGAGCACGGGGAGCGACGATGGAGAAGGTCACCACCAAGCGCATGGCGCTGTACTCGGGACGCACCCATCCGGTGCTCGCCCAGGAAGTGGCCAGCCACCTCGGCATCGAGCTCGGCCAGCCCAACATCGTGCAGTTCGCCAACGGCGAGGTCCGCGTGCGCTTCGGCGAGAGCATCCGCGGCAACGACGTCTTCATCATGCAGACCCACTGCGGCTTCGGCGAGCGCAGCATCAACGACTCGATCATGGAGCAGCTCATCATGATCGACGCCGCATACCGCGCCTCTGCCAAGCGCATCACCGCGGTCTGCCCGTTCTACGGCTACGCCCGCCAGGATCGCAAGGCCGAGGGCCGCGAGCCCATCACGGCGCGCCTCATCGCCGATCTGTTCAAGGCGGCCGGCGCCAAGCGAATGGTGAGCATCGACCTGCACAGCGGACAGATCCAGGGTTTCTTCGAGGGACCGGTCGACCACCTCACCGCCATGCCGGTGCTCGAGAACTACCTGCGACTGCACGCCGACGCACCGGTGATCGTCGCCCCCGACGCCGGACGCATCAAGGTGGCCGAGCGCATGGCCCAGCACCTCGGCGACAAGGGCTCCGACCTCGCCTTCATCTACAAGCGCCGCCCGAAGGGAACCGCAAACGTCGCCGAGGCCAAGGAGGTCATGGGCGATGTCGACGGCCGCCTGTGCGTGCTCACCGACGACATGATCGACTCGGGCGGCACCATCGTGTCGGCAGCCGAGGTGCTCAAGCAGCGCGGCGCCCGCGAGGTGTGGGCGATGGCGACCCACGCCGTGCTCAGCGGTCCCGCCATCGAGCGCCTTGAGAAGTCGGTGATCAGCCGGGTGGTGCTCACCAACACCCTGCCACTGGCCCCCGAGAAGCAGATCCCGAAGATCGAGGTCCTCTCGATCGCCCCGCTCATCGCTGATGCCCTCAACGCCGTGTTCGACGACACCAGCGTCAGCGAGATCTTCGGCGGCGAGAACCAGGCCTGACCGGCTCCTCACCCGCACCTGCAGCCCAGCCGGTCCGGTTCCCCGGTACCGTCCGCCGGCCCGACCCCGTCGGCCACGATGTCGGACCCACCCCCAGCCCGGCCTCGGCCCCACCGGCGGCATCCCGACCGGCATTGTCGCCCCGCCCGACCCGCCGGTAGGCTCGCAGACCGTTCTGCCACGTCGCGTTCCGCCCTGCCGGGCCGCGGCCACTACGCAACCGAGGCCCGCCATGTCCAGCACCACGCTCGTCGCCCAGCCCCGCACGGCCAGCGGCTCCGCCGCCGCCCGCCGTCTCCGCGCCGAGGGCCACATCCCCGCCGTCATCTACGGACAGGGCATGGAGCCCATCAGCGTCACGATCGAGCGACGCGAGCTGCGACTCGCGCTCAGCGGCCCCGCCGGCACCAACACGCTGCTCAACCTGAAGGTCGGCGCCGCGTCGTATCCCGCCGTCGTGAAGGAACTGCAGCGCCACCCGATCAAGCGCACCGTCAGCCACATCGACTTCCTGCAGGTCAACATGAATGAGGCCATCACCGTCAACGTGCCGGTGCACCTCGTCGGTGAGGCCAAGGCAGTCGTCGGCGTCGGTGGCCTCGTCGACCGCGCTGTCGACACGATTGAAGTGACCTGCATCCCGTCGAACATGCCGAACGAGATCGCCGTCGACGTGTCGGCAATGCAGCCCGGCGATGTCATCCGCCTGTCGCAGATCACACTGCCCAAGGGCGTCACGGCCACCGCCGATGCCGATCTCGTCGTGGTGAGCGTGCTCCACACCGCCGGCGAGACCGCTGCTGCGGCACCCGCCGCTGCGGCTGCCCCCGCCGCCGAGTGAACTGACGGCGCGTGATCGACGCGCTCATCGTCGGGCTCGGCAATCCGGGCAAGCAGTACGCGCGCACGCGCCACAACGTCGGCGAAGAGTGCGTCGGCGTGCTGGCACGCCGGCTCGGCGAGACAATGAAGGCCGGCCGCGACAGTGCCGTTGTCGCCGAAGCGCGCATGGGCGATCGCCGGGTGGTGCTTGCCTTCCCCACCACTTACATGAACGAGAGCGGCCGCGCTGTCGGCGCACTGATGCGACGGCACCACATCGACGATGTCACGCGGTTGGTCGTGGTGCATGACGAACTCGACCTGCCGCCCGGCGTGGTGCGACTGAAGGCCGGCGGCGGCCTCGCAGGGAACAACGGGCTGCGCAGCATCACCCAGCATCTCCACACTCAGGACTACCTGCGGGTGCGCATCGGCATCGGCAAGCCACCCGCCAAGGAACGCGGTGCCGACTACGTGCTCTCGCGGGTCCCGGCCGACGAGCGCCGCACGCTCGACGTTGCGGTCGAGATCGCAGCCGACGCCGTCGAAGTCATCGTCACCGAGGGCATCGACACCGCCATGGCCCGCTTCAACGGCCTGTGACCATCTCGGTACCCTGCATCACGACATGAGTCAGGCCACCGCCACCCCCCGGCCCGCCGTCGCATCCGCCGGCACGCTCGCGTCGCTGCCCAGGCTGTTGCGCGACGACCCTGCCGTGCGCAACGCGCTCGATGACGACAGCGCCGTGGTGGCGGTCGGCGAGGCAGCGCGGGCGCTCACCATCGCAGCGCTCGCCCAGTTGCGCGGACGCCGACCACTCGTGGTCGCCTGCCCCACCGGGTCGGACGCCGGCCACCTGTACGACGACCTCGTGCAGTTCATGCCCGCAGGCGAGGTGGCGCTGTTCCCCGCCTGGGAGACCCTGCCGTTCGAACGCGTCAGCCCGAGCGTCGAGACGATGGGCCGACGGCTCGAGGTGCTCTGGCGGCTGGGTGCCGCCGACCGCTGCCCGGCGATCGTCGTTGCCGGCGTACGCGCCCTCCTGCAGTACCTCGGCCCCGAGGCCCACCTCGTCGAGCCGATCCGGGTGGCCAAGGGGGCTGTGCTCGACGCCGATGCGCTGCTCGCCGAGCTCGTGCGCATCGGCTACCGGCGCGAAGAGCTCGTCGAGCACCGCGGTGAGGTCGCCCGACGCGGCGCCATCATCGACGTCTTCCCCAGCACCGCCGATGCACCGATCCGCATCGACCTGTGGGGCGACGAGGTCGACCGGCTCACCGAGTTCTCGGTGAACGACCAGCGCAGCACCGTCGACCTCGACGAGGCACTCGTGTTCCCCGCCCGCGAACTGGTGCCGAGCGATGCCGTACGCGCCCGCGCTGCATCACTGGTCGCCGCCGAGCCGTGGGGGCGCGAGCACTGGGAGCGACTTGCCGACGGTGCCCTCTTCGACGGCATGGAGAGCTGGCTGCCATGGCTCGTCGATGCCGACGATGGCCGTCGACTGCTCACCGACCTGCTGCCCGCCACCGCCAAGGTCGCCCTCGTCGAGCCGCGTCGGATGCGCGACCGCGCCGACGACCTCCTTGCCGAGGAAGACGACCTCGCCCGCGCCCTCGCTGGCACGTGGGGCCGCGACGCCGCCACGCCGTTCCCCCGACTGCACGCCGAGAGCGACCAACTGCTCGCCGCGCAGAACTCGGCGTGGACCATCAGCAGCCTTCCCGAGACACCCGACTCGCCGGTCGTCGAGAGCACTGGCTGGGGTCCGGTGGTGGGCGACGGCGAGAGCCTCACCACACGACTGCGCGAACTCGCAGCCTCGGGCTACCGAGTCGTCATCGCCGCCGACGGCGACGGCTCGGCGCAACGACTCGCCGACCTCCTCACCGATCAGGGACTCGGCGTCTCGGTGGGCCGAGCCGGCGAGCATCTCCTGAATCCGGGCGGCCATGTCACGGTCGCACCCCTGCATCGCGGCTGCACCATCGCCAGCGCGAAGGTGGCCATCGTCGCCGAGGCCGACCTCACGGGACGACGCCGCGCCCACCGGCGGCCGCGGCCGCGCTCGCGTCAGGCGACGAGGCTGTTCGAGGACCTGAAGCCGGGCTTCTACGTCGTCCACCACCAGCACGGTGTCGGCCAGTACGAGGGCATGGTGAAGCGCACCATCGGCGGCGTCGAACGCGACTACCTGCTGCTCGCGTACAAGGGCGGCGACAAGCTCTACGTGCCGAGCGACCAGATCGACATGCTCCGCCAGTACGTCGGCGGCGAGACGCCGACGCTGCACCGGCTCGGCGGTGCCGACTTCGCCAAGGCGAAGAGCCGGGTTCGCAGCGCGGTGCGTGAGATCGCGCAAGAACTCGTGGTGCTCTACCAGAAGCGAGTGAACGCCCCGGGTCATGCGTTCGGCATGGACTCGCCGTGGCAGCACGAGATGGAAGAGGCCTTCCCGTACGTCGAGACACCCGACCAGCGCAGCGCGATCGACGCCGTGAAGGCCGACATGGAGCGTCCGTATCCCATGGACCGACTGCTCTGCGGCGACGTCGGATTCGGCAAGACCGAGGTGGCCGTGCGCGCCGCATTCAAGGCCATTCAGGACGGCAAGCAGGTGGCCGTGCTGGCACCCACCACGCTGCTCGCCTCACAGCACGGCAATACGTTCGCCGACCGATTCGCCGGCTACCCGATCCGAGTCGAGGTGCTGAGCCGCTTCCTCACCGCCAAGGAGGCCAAGAAGGTGCTCACGGCGCTGACATCGGGTGAGATCGACTGCGTCATCGGCACGCACCGACTCCTGCAGGATGGCGTGAAGTTCAAGGACCTCGGCCTGCTCATCGTCGACGAGGAGCAGCGGTTCGGCGTGCAGGCAAAGGAGGCGATGAAGAAGCTGAAGCACAACGTCGACGTGCTGACGCTGTCGGCAACGCCCATTCCGCGCACGCTCGAGATGAGTCTCGTCGGCATCCGCGACCTGTCGCTCCTGCAGACTCCGCCAGCCGACCGGCAGCCCATCCTCACCTACGTGGGCGGGTATGACGAACGAGTCGCCGTCGAGGCCATCCGACGCGAACTGCTGCGCGAAGGCCAGGTGTTCTGGGTGCACAATCGCGTGCAGACCATCGACCAGGCCGCCGCACGGCTGCGCGAGCTCGTACCCGAGGCGCGCATCGCCGTGGCGCACGGCCGGATGGACGAAGGCTCGCTCGAGCAGGTGGTGCTCGACTTCTGGGAGGGCCGCTTCGACGTGCTGGTGTGCACCACCATCATCGAGAGCGGCATCGACATGCCCACCGTCAACACACTCGTCGTCGAGCGCTCCGACCTGCTCGGTCTCGGTCAGCTGCACCAGCTGCGCGGCCGAGTCGGCCGCAGCGGCTCGCGCGCCTACGCCTATCTCTTCCACCCTCCCGAGGCCCGACTCACCGAGGAGGCCTACGAGCGCCTGCGCACCATCGGCGAGGCGACGGAGCTCGGCAGCGGTTTCAAGATCGCCATGCGCGACCTCGAGATCCGCGGTGCCGGCAACCTGCTCGGCGAAGCGCAAAGCGGACACATCGCCGCCGTCGGCTACGACCTCTACTGCCAGATGGTCACCGAGGCAGTCGGCGAGATGAAGGGCACGCCACTGCGCGAGCCGTCAGAACTGAAGCTCGATGTTCCTGTCGATGCCCACCTTCCCGCCGACTACGTGTCGAAGGAGGAGATGCGCCTCGAGGCCTACCGCCGACTCGCCGCCGTCACCTCCGCCGACGAGGTAGACGACATCCGCGCCGAATGGGTCGACCGCTACGGCCCGGTGCCGCCCCCTGCCGAGGCCCTCCTCACCGTGGGCATGCTGCGCGCCGAATGCGTGCGTCTCGGCCTGCTCGATGTCCAGATCGTGGGCAACCAGGCACGGCTCGCCCCGGTGACGCTGCCCACCAGTGCCGAGATCCGGCTGCGGCGGCTGAGCCGCGACTCGCTCTACAAGACCGAGCAGCAGCAGCTCGTCGTGCCACTGCGGCGCGACATGGACGCAGCGACGTTCCTCGTCGGATTCCTGCGCGAGCTGCTGCCGCCGCCCGACGCTGCCTGAGCAACGCGCCGACGGCATCGGCCGCCCATCCGGCAGTTTCCGCCGTGCCGACGGGTAGGTTCGTGGCCCATGAGCCAGATGAAGACCCGCCTCCAGGCCCTCACGCAACTCGACAGGGCGCTCGCCGCAATCACCGACGACGAGCTCGGCACCGCTGTCGGCCGGCTCGACGACGATCACCGATCGGCACTCGACGTGCTCTGCGATGCACCGTCAGGTGGCTTCACCGATCCTGCCGCACGAGTGCTGTCGATGCGCGCCGTGGCGGCGCGAGGCCGCCTGAACGGTGATCTCGAGCGAGTCGCTGCCGTCGTCTCCGACGAGTGCCTGGCCCGCTGCATCGAACTGCTGGGCGACGACGCCGACAACCCCTCAGAGGACGAGTTCCTCGCCGTCGTGCCAACCCTCGTCGACGGATTCGGCGTGCCGGTGGTCCGCCTCATGATGGCCGCCGTCGTCGCCGGTGAGGCCCCGGCATCGGTGATGCTCACCCGCCTGCTGAAGTCGCACGAGACGCTTGCGCTTCCCGCAGCTGCACCTGCACCGGCACCCGAGATGCTGCCCCCGCGCCGAGCCGACGACGAGGTGAAGGCCCGCCGCAAGGCCGCCAAGGAGCGCAAGCAGGCCGAGGCCCGTGCCCGCCGCGAGCAGCAGCTGCGAGCGCGCAGCCGCTGATCCCCGCTAGCCGCGACCGGCGATGCGCCGCTCGTGGTCGAGCAGCCACGACTTGGCGTCGAGTCCGCCAGCAAAGCCAGTCAGCGCACCGCCGCCGCCCACCACGCGGTGGCAGGGCACGATGATGCTGATCGGATTCCGGCCGTTCGCTGCCCCGACCGCACGCGCCTTGTTGGCATCGCCGAGGGCGCGTGCCTGCTCGCCGTAGGTCATCGTCTGCCCGAACGGGATGGTGCGCAGCACGCGCCACGCATCCTGCTGGAACGGCGTGCCGACGGGATCGAGCGGGACGTCGAACGCGCGACGGCGCCCCTCGAAGTACTCGGCGAGCTGCTCGACAGCGCGAGCGGCGATCTCGCGAGCTGCGCCGGGCGAGGACGACGACGTAGGAGGTCGGCGACGAACCCGGCTCCCCGATCGGTCGTCGTACGGCTCTCCCGGCCACAGGACCGCGAGCACTCCGTCATCGCCGGCGATCACGGCGAGCGCGCCGACCGGTGTCTCGAGCGCGGTAGTGAAGATCTCGTTCACGTCATCCTCCATGGTCCGACCAGAGATGGTGCAGTGCGTACGAACGCCACGGTCGCCACCGCTCGGCGATCGCCGCAGCATCGCGTGGTCCGTCCGCCGCACCCAGCCGGCGCAGGCCGTTGCGCACGCCGACGTCGGAGGGCAGGAACACATCGGGGTCGCCCAGTGCCCGCATCCGCACATAGCCGACGGTCCACGGGCCAATGCCGTGCAGAGCGAGCAGCGCCCTGCCGGCCTCGTCGCGGTCGCTGCCAGCGTCGAGCACGATGGCACCGGTGGCGAGCGCCGTGCACGCGCCGCGCAGGGCGTCGGCGCGCGCCCGCGGCATCGCAAGACGGTCGTCGCCGACTGCCGCCACCGCGCCGGCCGACGGGAACTGGTGCGTGACCGCACCGACCGCGACTCGGAGCGGTTCACCGTCGGTTTCGACGAGCCGTGACGCGAGCGTGCGTGCCCCGGCCACGCTCACCTGCTGTCCGAGCACCGCGCGTACGAGCAGCTCGGCTCCGTCAGGGTGGCCCGGCGAGCGAAGACCTGCACGCCGAGCGACGAGCGGCCCGAGCACAGGATCAGCACCAAGGTGAGCGTCGATTGCCGACGGGTCGGCGTCGAGATCGAGAAGTCGACGCGTGCGC
>JBJOMQ010000096.1:0-8801 GCA_046052275.1 Actinomycetota bacterium
GGCGAGCGGATCTGCTCCGAGCAGCACGAGGCACCCGATCTTTCCATCGGCGGCGGCGCGCAGGATGCCCCTCACATCGTGTCCGCCCTCACCGGGACGAAGGCCCATGCGAAGTGCTCCGGTGACATTTCCACGACGGAGTGCCGTGAGCACCGACGACGTGGGAACCGAGTCGAGCAGGTGCTGCACGGCGCGCACCGTGTTGGCCGTCGACTCTGCAAGGTTGCCCCTGCCTGCCACGATGACGACGGGCCCCTTTGCCAGTTGCGCTGCGATCGCTGGATCAGCGAGGGCATCGCGCACGGCAGCCACCTGTGCGCCAGGCTCGTAGGCGATCCGACGCCATGCGTATGGAGTGAGACCCGACGGACGAGGCGACAGCTCGATGATCCGGCTGCGCTTCGCAGCCGCCGCATCGCGCAGCCGCAGGTACAGCACCGGCAGCTCCTCTTTCAGGTCGGGAGCGAGCAGCACGATCGTGGCGGCCCGCGCCGCATCGTCGATCGTCGCCCGGCGGAGTCCGAGCATGCCGTTGGGAAGCCCGTCGGCCATCTGCGCATAGACGTGCGGCGTGCCGATCACCTCGTGGGCGAGTCGGGCCCAGGCGAATGCGTCCTCGTTGGTGCCGCGCGAGCCACCGACGACGGCGATCGCTCCCGCACCACCCTCGGCGCGTGCCTCCGAGATGCACTGCGCAGCAGCAGTGATAGCAGCCGACCACGATGACGGCTGGAGGGAATCAGCCGACCGGACCAGGGGCTGCAGCACGCGCTGGTCGCTCTTGACCGACTCGAAGTTGAAGCGACCGCGGTCGCACAGCCATCCGTGGTTCACGGGGTCGCTGTCGACACCCATGTAGCGAAGCAGTTCGTTGCGGCTCGACTGCACGACCGTGCGGCAGCCGACGGCACAGGTCGTGCAGGTGCTCTCCTCCTGCACGAGATCCCACGGCCGCGCCTTGAACCGATACGGCGATGCCGTGAGCGCGCCGACCGGGCAGATCTGCACGGTGTTGCCGCTGAAGTAGCTGCTGAACGGCTCGTCGGGGAAGGTGGTGATGTGCGTCGAATTGCCGCGGCTCGTGAAGTGGATGAGTGCATCGCCGGCCACCTCGTCGGCGAACCGAGTGCAGCGGTCGCAGAGAATGCAGCGCTCGCGGTCGAGGTAGACGAGCGAGCTGATCGGGATCGGCTTCTCGAAGTGGCGCTTCTCCTCGACATAGCGGCTCTCGCCGGGACCGTGGCTGAATGCCTGGTCTTGCAGCGGGCACTCACCGCCCTTGTCGCAGACTGGGCAGTCGAGCGGGTGGTTGGCCAGCAGCAGTTCGAGGATTCCCTCCTGCGCTCGCTTTGCGGCGGGCGACTCGGTGTCGACCACCATGCCTGGCGAGACCGGCACCATGCACGAGGGCTGCAGCATCGGCCCGCGGCCGGTATCGATGTCGACCAGGCACATGCGGCACATGCCCACAGGCTTCATCCGCTCGTGGTAGCAGAAGCGCGGGATGTAGTCGCCTGCCCGCTGGGCGGCGGCGATGACGAGTTCGCCCTTGGTGCTGACGACCTCGCGGCCGTTCACCGTGATGCGAACCTCGTTGGGGTCGACGGGCGCTGCCGTGTCGTTCGGCTCGGTCGTGGTCATCAGTGCGACCCTGCAGCGGCGGTGACGGGAATGCTCGTGACGGGGATGGTGGCGCGACGCGTGATTCGAGCTTCGAATTCGTCGCGGAACAGCGTGAGCGCCGAGTGCACCGGAGCAAACGCCGACGGTCCGACGAAGCAGATCGTGGTCATCCGGTATGGGAACGGCACAGCTTCGAGCCCGAGTCGCTCACTCGACGCATGCGGGAACGCGCCGGGGCAGATGCTCTGTCCGATCTCGAGCAGTTGCTCGAGATCGCGGTCGGTGCCCTTGCCATCGACGACTCGCTCGAGCACGCGCATCAGCCATGTGCCGCCCTCCCGGCACGGCACGCACTTGCCGCAGCTCTCGTGCGCATAGAAGCGAGTGAGCGTCAGTGCAGCTGCTGGGATGTCGGTGGTGTGGTCCATCACCATCACGGCACCTGATCCGAGCATCGAGCCGGCTGCGCCGACAAGCCTGCCCTCGAAGGGCAGATCGAGTTGGTCGGGCAGGAACCACGGGGCCGATCCCCCGCCGGGCACAAACGCCTTCAGCTCGTTGCCGTCGCGGATCCCACGGCAGTAGTCGTCGCCGTAGATGAGATCGCGGAACGTGGTGGTGCCGTTGACGATCTCGAACACGCCCGGTCGGGCGACGTGGCCCGAGACCGCGACCATGCGAGTGCCCGGCGACGTGGCGGTGCCGATGGCCGTGTACTCGGCTGCGCCGTGCTGCAGCAGCCACGGAAGATTGCTGAGGGTCTCGACGTTGTTGACGATGGTGGGCTTGCCATAGAGCCCGATGGCAGCCGGGAAGAACGGCGGCTTCAGGCGCGGCATGCCGCGGTTGCCCTCGAGCGATTCGATGAGGGCAGTCTCCTCGCCCACCACGTACGCACCGGCACCCCAGTGCAGCACGACGTCGACACTGAAGTTGCTGCCGAGGATGTTGCGCCCGACGAATCCTGCGTCGTATGCCTCGTTCAGCGCAGTGGCGACTCGTTCCTGAGCCAGCGCCATCTCACCGCGGATGTAGAGGAAGCACTGCGACAGTCCCGCTGCATAGCAGGCAATGAGGCAGCCCTCGATGAGCTGGTGTGGATCGCGCTCCATGAGGAGGCGGTCCTTGTACGTGCCGGGTTCGCTTTCGTCGCCGTTGACGACGAGGTAGCGCGGCCAGACCTCGGCGGGCGTGAGACCCCACTTGGTGCCCGCCGGGAATCCTGCGCCACCTCGTCCGAGCACGTTGGCAGCCTTCACCTCGTCGTGCACCTGCGCCGGTGTGCGAGACAGAGCGGCGCGGAGCCCCTCGTAGCCGCCCGTGGCGAGATACCGCGACAGCGTGTGACCGTCTTCGAAGGCGAACCGCGAGGTGACGATCTTCGGCCGGTCGCCATCGTCGAGATAGCCCGGTGCCCATGCGTAGGCGCTCATTGCGCTGCTCCCTGCATCCATGCCGGCGGTCCGGTGACGTCGTCGGGCGGCACGGCGCCCACCTCTCGGTCGGCGGGAATCCGCTGGCGCACCTTGGCGACCGTGCCGTGCGGCGGGATCTCGCCATCGAGGCGCCCGCTTCGCAGGTCGTCGATGAGCGCCTCGACCTGCCCGGGCGTGACCCGGTATCGGTACCGGTAGTTCACCTGCAGGCACGGCGCCTCGGTACACGCCGCCTGGCACTCGGCCTGCTCGAGCGTGAAGAGCCCATCGTCGGTGGTGTCGCCCACCCTGATGCCCAGCACCTGCTCGGCTCGGTGGATCACATCGGCGGCACCCATCAGCGCGCAGCTCATCGTGCCGCAGACATTGATGAGGAACTTCCCGACCGGCTTCATCTTGAACATCTCGTAGAAGGTGCACGTGCCGAGTACCTCGGCAGCGGTGGCACCGACGAGCTCTGCAATATGGGCAATCGACTCGTTGGTGACGTAGCCGTTCTGCTGCTGTGCAAGATGCAGCAGGGGGATGGTCGCCGAGCGCGGCTGCGGGTAGCGGCCAATGATCTCGCTGGCAAGTTGCACGTTGGCTTCGTTGAGACGGCTCATGACTAGCGATCGACCTCTCCGAGCACGGGATCAACCGACGAGATGACTGCCACCGCGTCGGCGACCAGTCCGCCGCGCATCATGTGCGGCAAGCACTGGATGTTGACGAACGAGGGGGCACGCACGTGCATCCGGTACGGCGTGCTGCTGCCGTCTGAGGCGATGTAGCAGCCAATCTCACCGCGAGGACTCTCGATCGCCACGTAGACCTCCCCTTCGGGCACCTTGAAACCCTCGGTGAAGATCTTGAAGTGGTGGATCAGCGCCTCCATGCTCTCGTCGATGCGAGCTCGGGGCGGCGGTGTGACCTTCTTGTTCTGGATTCGAAAGTCGCCGACTGGCATCCGGTCGAGGATCTGCCGGACGATCCTCATGCTCTCGCGGATCTCGTTGAGGCGGATCGCGTAGCGGTCGAAGGCATCGCCGTAACTGCCGACGACGACGTCGAACTCCACTTCGGGATACCGCAGATACGGCATGTCGCGGCGCAGGTCCCAGGGGATGCCGGTGCTGCGAAGGATCGGACCAGTGGCTCCAAGGGCGATCGCCTCGTCGGCTGTGATGACACCGACGCCCTGGAGGCGCTCGCGCCAGATCGGCTGGCCTGTCATCAGGATGTCGTACTCCTCGAGACGGGCGGGGATGACCTCGAGCAACTCGAGCACGTCGTCGCGCCAGCCGGCGGGCAGATCGGCGGCGACACCGCCGGGGCGGATGAAGTTGTGGTTCATCCGCAGGCCGGTGACCTTCTGGAAGAACCGCAGCACCTGCTCGCGCTCGCGCCATCCGTAGATCATCATGCTGACGGCGCCGATGTCCATGCCGTTCGTGGCGAGGAACAGCAGGTGACTGCTCATGCGGTTGAGTTCGCTGAGCAGCATGCGCATCCAGACGGCGCGCTCGGGAATGTCGCCCTCGATGCCGAGAAGCTTCTCGACCGCCATCGAGAACACCAGCTCGTTGTTGAGCGGGCTGAGATAGTCCATTCGGGTGACATTGGTGCCGCCCTGCATGTACGTGAGCGACTCGCCGGTCTTCTCCATTCCCGTGTGCAGGTACCCGATGATCGGCTTGCAGCGCAGCACGGTCTCGCCCTGCAGCTCGAGCATGAGGCGCAGCACACCGTGGGTGCTCGGGTGCTGCGGTCCCATGTTGATGATCATCGTCTGGTCATCAGCGGGATCGGCGGGGAGCTCGCCCAGCGTGGCGGCCTCCGCCTCGCTCATCCTCAGTACGGCTCCGACCTCGCGAAGCAGTTCGCGTGCCGTGAGCTCGCTGCGGGGGCGCATGCCCTGCTCGGGCTCGTTGCCCGCCCGGATGACGTCGACGATGTCGGCACTCATCGTCCGCTCCTGCCTGCGAAGTCGCCGCTGAACTGCACGGGAATCCGGCCCTGGTCGTAGTCCTTGCGCAGCGGATGGCCGTCCCAGTCCTCGGGCATGAGGATGCGGGTGAGATCGGGGTGGTCGGTGAAGCGGATGCCGAACATGTCGTAGGCCTCTCGCTCCATCGCCTCGGTACCCGGGTACATGTCGAACAAGGACGGAACTGACGGATCGGATTCGGGAACCTGCACGCGGAGCCGAACCCGCTCGCGGCGCTCGATACTGAGCAGGTTGACGACCAACTCGAAACGCTCGGGAGCGATGGGCCCCGGCAGTGGTCGGGCCATGTGCAAGAGGTAGTCGACTGCAGTGAGGTCGGCGCAGATCGTGAAGGTGTCGTCGAGTAGTGCTCGCACGACACCGAGGTACTGGTCGCGCGCTGGATGCAGCACCACCTGACCACACGAGTCGGCACGAATCGCTCCGTGCATCGTGGGCTGATCGGCCCGCGTGTCGTGTGCGGGCGCGTCAGTCGGCGGCGTGTCGGTGCTCATGGCTCAGCGAACCCCGAGCGTGACGGGAATCGGCTGAGTGCCGGAGATCTCCTCGACGTGGACACCCGCACCGGTGCCGGTGGCCGAGCGGCGGCGCAGCAGCTCGCCGTCCTCGATCAGCTGGTGCAGCGTCTCGATGGCATGGATGAGCGTCTCGGGCGTGGGCGGACAACCGGGCGCGTACACATCGACCGGCACGACCTGATCGACACCCTGCACGATGGCGTAGTTGTTGAACATGCCGCCGCTGCTGGCGCACACGCCCATGCTGATGACCCACTTGGGTTCCATCATCTGGTCGTAGACCTGCCGAAGCACCGGCGCCATCTTCTGGCTCACCCGGCCGGCGACGATCATGATGTCGGCCTGGCGAGGCGATGCCCGGAACACTTCCATCCCGAAGCGGCTGATGTCGTAGTGCGCCGCACCGGTTGCCATCATCTCGATGGCACAGCAGGCGAGGCCGAATGACGCCGGCCACGAGCTGCGGCTGCGCGACCAATTGACCAGGTCTTCGAGCCGCGCCGTGATGGCATTGTGCGGCACGGCGCCAATGCCATGCTCCTGCAGATCCTTGACGAAGCTCATGCCGCCTCGCCCGCACTCGGACGCCCGTCGAGGCCGACGCGGCGGATGGTGCTGGCCGACGTGCGGTCGGCAGAGATTGCGCCTGAATCCATCAGCGGACGCTGCCGCTTCACCGGACCCCAGTCGAGAGCCCCGCGAGCCACGACGTACACGAACGCAACGAAGAACACGAGACTGAAGGCGATCATCTCCCAGAAGACGAACGGGCCGAGGAACGCACGGTCGATTGCGTAGGGGTAGATGAAGATCAGCTCGATGTCGAACATGATGAAGAGCATCGCCACGACGTAGAACGTGACGGGAAAGCGCTCAGGCGCCTCGCGACTCGGCACGATGCCGCATTCGTACGGTGCCTGCTTCGCAGCACTCGGTCGACGCGGTGCCAGCAGGCCGGACGCAGCGAAACTGAGTGCCCCGAACAGCACGGCCAGTACCAGCAACAGGACTACCGGGAGGTACTGGCCCACGCGTCAGACCTTCGCCGGGAGGCGGTCGGCGGCGCGGTTCTCGGCAACGAAGCGGTCGCGGCGGTGCAGCAACCACGAGAGCACGACCAGCAGGATGAACGACGCGATGGTGATGATGGCCGCCGGCACACGAAGGTTCCCGAGGTCGCGGATCATGTACACATATTCGTGGTTGCGCGTCGTGTCGATGATGGGCCGCGCTGGGGCGCGACCAGGCTCCACACGCTGCGGCACCAGCGGCGCAACCTCGACGAGCGCGAACCGCGGCTCGTGGAAGAAGGCGATGAAGTCGATGCGATCACCCCACAGCGTGGGCCACCGCTCGCCGCCGCGGTCGAACACGTTCACGACCGTGAACTCGCCCGCCTTCAGCGCCTCTGACTCCTCCATCAGCACCGTGCCGGCAGAGCCCGCCTGCTGGAACTCGGGGAGTGCTGCGTCGAGCTTGAGCCAGCCGTCGTCCTGCAGGGCCACCTCGACCTGCTCGGCGCGTGTCGACGGATCACTGTCGAGTTCGATCGGCGCGTCGAGGATGCCCACCTCGCTGAGCGCTCGCGCCTCGCGAAGGACGGTCTGACCGGCGACCGGCTGCCACGAGGGAGCCTCGCCAAGCAGTCCCTTGCCGTACGACCACCAGATGGCCCCCATGATGAACATCCAGCCGGCGAGTCCGGTGAGTGCGACGAGGAACCCGAGACGCGCACCGAGGTTGGTGCCGAGGATGAGGTACACGCTGCCGCACAGCACGGACACGGAGATGATGACGATGAGGATGCCGCGAAGCTCGGGCTCCCAGTTGACGGCTAGCAGCGCGTTCATGTCAGAGGCTCCTCACGTACTCGACGATGGCCTTGATGTCCTCGTCGGTGAGCACGGCGCCGAATCCGGGCATGCGGCCCGAGCCCTGGCCCTGGAGGCCGTAGCGCTTGCCGTATGACGATCCCGACTTGATGAACGAGATCATGTCGGCCTCGCTCGGGAAGTGGGCGCTGGTGGATCCGCCGGTGAGGTTCCATCCGAAGGCACCCTGGCCGGTGACGCCCGGGTCGCCGTAGCTCCAGCCCTGCGTGTGGCAGCGGGCGCAGCTGTATGCGCCACTCGCCAGATCGAGGTTGAACAGCGCCTCGCCGCGGCTGGCTCCGGGATTGGCCTCGAGATAGGTGGCGACTGACTTGTCGATTGCCTCACGGGTCGAGGCCGGCACCGTGCCGCCCTCGCACACGTACGGGTCGGAGTTCTTCACGAACGACGCGTCGGTGAGACAGCCCTCGGGCTGCTGCTGGATCGACTCGAGGTACACCAGCAGGGTCTCGATGTTCTGCTCGGTCATCGGGCCACCGCCTGGTGCGCCCCATGCGGCCATCGGCGAGAACGGCCGGCCGTAGTTGAGGATGAAGCGAACCTCGTCCTTGCTGTAGCGATAGAACACCGTGTCGAGCGACGGGGCGAGCCAGTTGACAGCAGTGACCTCTCCCGTGCGAGCGTCGGTGACCGCATAGGCGGCCACGCCACCGCCGGCATTCATTCCGCCGTGACAGCCGGCGCAGTTGAACCCGCCGTTGGCGGTGGTCTCGAACAGGCGAGCGCCCCAGCCGATGAACGTCTTCTCCTTCTGGGCCACCGCACCCGACTGGCGGGCAGGCTCGAGCACCCAGTACAGGGGCAGGCCGATCACCATCGTGAAGAGCAGCAGCACGCCGAGCAGCTGCATGCGCTCGAGGCGCGGCCCTTCGAGCGTCTCATCGTCGTAGTAGGGCTTGCGGTTGGGTGCCATCTCGACTTCGGAGCCGAGTTCGCGCCGGGAGCCGCGGTTGTTGAGGATGTAGTAGACGATCCAGCCCACCGTGATGACGGTGAAGATCACCCATCCGATTGCGGTCGAGTTGAGGGCGAGCATCAGTGGCCTCCCTCGCCGCCCGTGATGCAGTGCGGGCCCTCGGCCTCCTGGCCGGTCGTGTTGGTGCCGAGCGGCACGCCGGGCACCACGATGGAGGTGTCGACAATCACGTCACCGGACGGCGACACAGTGACCGCGAAGTGGTCCATGCCCCGCGGCGCCGGGCCGGCCTTCTTCTCACCCACCCGGTTGTACTGCGATCCGTGGCAGGGGCACTCGAACCACTGGCTGCTCTTGCACTCGGGCACGCGGCAGCCGAGGTGAGGGCACTTCTGGTACGACGCCACAAGTCCGCTCTCGAGGCCG
>JBJOMQ010000097.1:0-8745 GCA_046052275.1 Actinomycetota bacterium
GCCGGCGTTTTCCTCGCCGGCTTTCACCAGCACTGCGGGTCCGGTCGTGGGAAACTTTCTCAACTCCCGGCGGGTGTTTTTGTAGGAGCAGTGCTCGCTCCACATCACCGAAAACATGCCGAGCTCGGTCTCAGCCGCGACATCCTCCAGAACGGCCTGCGCTTCACCGATGGCAGCACGGGTGACGCCCATCAGTGGTACCGGCTCGTCACCGCCGGGTTCATCCACTTCGGCGTGTTCCACATCCTGATGAACATGCTGCTGCTCTACCAGCTGGGCATGCTGCTCGAGCGCGAGCTCGGATCGCTTCGATTCTCACTGCTCTACGTCGCCAGCCTGCTGACCGGGTCGCTTGGCGTACTGCTCGTCGAGCCGTTCGCCCTGAGCGGCGGCGCCTCGGGCGCCGTGTTCGGCCTGATGGCAGCGGCGGCCGTCGGCCTGCACCGGCGAGGGGTGAACGTCTTCAGCACCGGCATCGGCACGACGCTGATCCTCAACCTGGTGCTCACCTTCACCATCTCGGGCATCTCGATCGGCGGTCACGTGGGCGGCGCACTCGGCGGCGCCGCATGCGGCTGGGTGATGATGGCTCCCCGCTGGAAGCCCACCGCCGAGTGGACGCGCTGGGCGATGCCGGCGCTGCTGGGTGCTGCCGCCGTGATCGCCTCGGTGGTCGTCGTCGGCTGACACCGTCACCAGAGCCGGGTGTCACACCCCTCTGTCATCGTCAGGACATGACCGCTGCATCCGCATCTGGCGACCACCCCATCGGCGAACCGGCCGGCCCCGACGTCGAGCAGCCCGAGCTCGACGTCGATACACAGCCTCTGCTCAGCAACCCCGACGCCCACGTGCGCATCGTGCTCGACCGCCACACCCGCGAACTCGGCCTTGCCAACGTGGCTGCCATCAAGCGAGCCTTGGCCGCCAACGCGGTTCGACGGGCGGCGGCCGAGGCCGGCCACCAGCGTCGTGCGTCAGGCCGCGCCGCCTGACGGGCTGAGCATCCGCACTGCGTCCCAGTACTTCACGTCCGGATCGAACTGCAGGATCGCCAGCGAACTCGTCGTGACGCCGTTGGCGAAGTAGCGGTCGATCGTCGCCCGGCACTGCTCTGGCGACCCGTGCACCACCAGGGCATCCACCACCGAATCGGGGATTGCGGCCAGGGCCGCCTTGCGGTCGCCGGCCTGCCATGCATCCCACATGGGCTGCAGTTCCTCGCCGCGACCGAGCCAGCGGTGGAACTCGGCATAGACGGGCACGTTGAGGTAGGCGGCGATCGCGTACCGGGCGCCCTCCCGAACCACGTCGGCGTTCTCGCTCGGGCAGCAGAAGATGCGGCAGACGATCTCGCGGTCGGCACCGCCCGCCGCGTCGCGCACCACGCCGGCCACTCGGGCCACGTCATCGGCCGAGAGCCAGTTGATGATCGCCCCGTCGGCCTCGCGCGCCGCAAGGCGCAGCATCCCCTCGCGCAATGCCGCCACCAGGATGGGCGGGGTGAACTCAGGCCGCACGCCAAGCCGGAATCCGCTGATCTCGAATGTGTCGTACTTCTTCGACACCTTCTCGCCGCTGAACGCATCGCGCAGGAACCGCACGACGTCGCGCACCTTCTTGTAGGGCTCGACGAACGGCACGCCGTTCCAGCGCTCGACGATGACGTTGCTGCTGCTGCCGATGCCGATGGCGAACCGACCCGGTGCTGCATCTGCCAGCGACGCTGCGCTCTGCGCGAGGCAGGCCGGTGACCGCGTGTACGCCGGAACGATCGCGGTGCCGAGCCGCAGACGCGGCTCCCATGCCGAAGCGAGCGCCAGCGGCGTGAAGGCGTCGATGCCATCGCTCTCGGCCGACCAGATGTCGGTGTAGCCCATGTCGGCGAGCTCGCCGAGGCGCTGACGGTGCGAGTGCAGCGGGCCGGGCAGCGGCACCGTCATGCCGGGCCTCGTGGGCAGGGTCATCGTTGCTCCTCTGGTGCAGCATCGGTGCGACATTCGGCACCGGCGACGACGACGGTCGTCGCACGCCGACTCTACGAGGAACGTGGCGGCGGCGAAGAGCCACGGCAGACTGCTGCGGTGAGATTCCCCATGCGCTACAGCCGGCTCTCGCGGCTCGGCCTCGCTGCCGCCGGGCTGGGGCCGCGGCGCAGCGTCGTTGAGGTCGCCGAGGGGTACCTGCGGATTCGGATGGGCTGGGCCTTCGCAGCCGATATTCCGCTGCACCATGTCCGACGCGCTGCTGCGCGCACCCGGCCCGTGCTCGACTGCGGCGTGCACGGATGGCGCGGCCGCTGGAACGTGAACGGGGCATTCACCGGACTGGTCGAGGTCGAGGTCGACCCGCCCATCCGGGCGTCGGCTGTGCGGTTCCCCATCACCCTGCGCGAGATTCGATTCGGCGTCGACGACACCGATGGCCTGCTGCGCGCCCTCGACACGGCGCGCGGCGGACCGCGTGCGATGGCGCCGACGGCGCCCGTCGCCTCGCCCTGACCAGCGCTCTCCCACAGTAGGGTGACGCCCCATGGGCGACACGCCGTGGTTGGGTGATGCATGCTCGCTGGTCGACGAGTTCCGCGCCCGCCGTCGCTCGCCCACCGAGGAGCTCCGCGCCACGCTCGACGCCATCGCGGCCAGCTCGCTCAATGCCTTCTGCCACGTCGACACCGAGGCAGCATTTGATGCAGCCGCTCGCGCCGATGTCGGGGCGCCGTTCGGCGGCGTGCCGATCGGCGTCAAGGAACTCGACCAGGTGGCCGGCTGGCCCGACACGCACGCATCGATGCCGCTCCGCCATCAGGTTGCTGACCGCACCAGCATCATGGTGCAGCGTGTCCGCGACCGCGGCGGCGCAGTACTCGTCGGCCAGACCACGGCCAGCGAGTTCGGCGGGGTCAACCTCACCCGCACCGTGCTGCACGGCGCCACGCACAACCCATGGCAGGCGGGACGCACGCCGGGCGGCAGCAGCGGTGGCAGTGCTGCAGCAGTCGCAGGTGGACTCTGCACCCTCGCCACGGCTGGCGACGGCGGCGGCAGCATCCGCATTCCGGCGGGTTTCACTGGTCTCGTCGGCCTGAAGTCGACATACGGGCGAATTCCGCGGGGCCCACACGCCCAGTACGGAAACCTCACCGTCACTGTCGGCTGCGTCTCGAGATCGGTCCGCGACACGGCCCGCTGGTTCGACGTCTGCAACGGCTTCGACGCGCGCGATCCCCTCAGCCTGGAGCGCGTCGATGGCTGGGAGGCAGGGCTCGGCACGAACGGCGAGTCATTGCGTGCGGCCCGCATCGCGTTCGCCCCGTCGTGGGGCAATGCCGTCGTGTCGCCGCCGATGTGGGACCTGCTCGAGGAACTCGGCATGTGGCTCGCAGCGCAGCACGGCATGCGGCGGATCGACGACGTCGATGTCACCCTGCCGCGCATGGGTGCTGCGTGGTCGCTGAGCGGCAACCTCGGTGTCGAGGCGCAACTCGCCGACCATTGGCCTGCCTGTGCCGACCAGCTGACGCCCGAGATCCGATTCGGGATGGAGGCAGCAGCCGGCAGGTACGACGCCGCCGCTCGGGCCAAGATCGAGCGGCGCCGTGCCGAGCTCAACGAGGCAATGGCGCGGATCTTCGATCCCGTCGAGGGTGTCGACTTCGTCATCACCGCCTCGAACCCCGACGTCGCGTTCTCGGCAGACGGTCCGCTGCCCGGCGTGTTCGGCGGGATCGACGCCGGCCAGGGCAACAACGGTCGGCTCACCTTTCCCGCCAACCTTCACGGCAATCCGGCCGTGAGCATTCCCGCAGGCAGCCTCGACGGACTGCCGATCGGACTGCAGGTCGTGGGACGGCACTTCACCGAGCCGCTACTGCTCGAGATGGCCCATACGGTCGAACGCGGGCGGCCATGGCCGCTCGTCGCACCCGGCGCCCCAGCCTGAGCTTTCTTCGCCATGACCGCACTCACGTCCCGCCAGCGGCTGCTCGCGATCGGGCTCATCCTCTCGGTCACGCTCGTCGCCTTCGAGGTGACGGCCATCCTTACGGCACTGCCGACGATTACCGATGAACTCGACGGCGACTCGCTGTACGGCGTGTCGCTGGCGATCTACACCCTTGCCAACATGGTGTCGCTCGTCGCTGCCGGCGAGCTAGCCGACCGACGCGGACCGGCACTGCCGTTCGTGATCGCCGTGGCGACGCTCGTGGTCGGACTCGTCGTGGCCGGCCTGGCGCCGAGCATGTCGTGGGTGGTGGCCGGCCGACTGCTGCAGGGAATCGGCACGGGCGCATTCAATCCGATCTCGTATTCGCTCGTCCGCCGCGCCTTCCCAGCCGACCGGCAGCCGATGATGTACACCTTCCTGTCTGCCGGTTGGGTGCTGCCGAGCCTCATCGCGCCACTCATCGCCGGATGGATCACCGAGACCTTCGGCTGGCGGTGGACCTTCCTCTCGATCATCCCGGTCGCCGTCGCTGTGGCCGCCATCGCAGCGCGTCCGATGGCCGACTTCGCCCCACTCGCTACCGAGCGCGGACGCAGCAGGCTTCCGCTCGCGGTCGCGGCAGCCACAGGTGTCGGTCTGTTCGTCACCGGCCTGCGATTCGGATCGCTCGGCACAGTGATTCCCGCCGTCGTCGTGGGCCTGGCGCTTGCCGTGCCCGCCCTGCACCGACTGCTGCCGCCCGGCTACCGCATCGCCGCTCACGGCTTCGCCGCCATCCTCGTTGCACGGACCATGGCGACGATCTGCTTCGGCGCCACCGACAGCTTCATCCCCCTTGCCGCCGACCGCGTGCACGGCGCCTCGCCGATCGTGCAGGGCTTCGTCATCATCGGCGGCGCTCTCACCTGGACCCTCGGTCAGTGGATCAGTGCGCGGTCGCCGCATCGGCCGCCTGCCGCTGTCGTGAGCACCGGTTTCGTCGTGCTCGGCCTCGGCGCAGCGCTGTCGTCGACAGTGCTCCTTGAGTGGTGGCCGCTGTGGGGCACGTTCCTGGCGTGGTGCATCGGCGGCCTTGGCATGGGCCTGCTGTTCAATCCCACCACGGTGACCGCAATGGCCTACGCCGCTGAGGGCGACGAGGGGCGCACGAGCAGCCAGATTGCGCTCGCCGACTCAATCGGCTGGTCGCTCACCGGTGGCCTCGGCGGTGCAGCAGTCGCCGTCGCCGACCGAGGCTCGGTGAGCATCGAGGGCGCGCTGGCCGCCACCTTCGCCATCTCCATCGTGGCCGCTGTGGCAGGTGTCGTCGTCAGCCGGCGCATCCGTACAGCGCCACCAGTGGGAGTTGCCGCACCGTCGCTGTAGCGCGGTGACGGAACGGGCAGCGACCGCGCCGTCAGGTGTCGAGCACCGCACGTGCCACCAGGTCGGTGCCGAAGGCGGTGAGAATGGCCAGGTAGAGCAGGCCGGTGGCCGCCATCACCGCCGAGTAGTAGCGCTCGCGCAAGGCCGCACGCGTGACGACGACGAGCACGATGGTGGTGACGGCACACAGCGCCCAGAACCATCCGAGTTGGCCGCCCCACCCGTCGTCGACTGCCCCGCTGAACACCGAGATCATTCCCGTCGGCAGCAGCAGACCTGCCACTTCGATCGGCCAGATCCAGCCGAGCCAGCGCACGAGTTCGTTGAGGTGCCGGCGGGGCAGTCCCGGCTGCACGAGATACCAGTGGCCGAGCAGCATGGCGTCGGTGACAGCACCGAGAAACGCAGCGCCTGCGAGCGTGCGGATGAGCGACACCGCAGTGTTGCCGCCTGCATCGATGGCGGCAGCGACGAGGGCGACGGTACCGACCAGTGGGGCGACCAGGTCGAGCAGCGGCGGAAACTCGCGCTGTGACGGATCGGCCGGCGAGTCGCCGCCGACGGTGCGCTCGATTCCGGTCATCTCGGCAACCTGCGCCGTGCGACGGTCGTGCTCGGCGAGTCGTCCGCTCACGCCTGCCCGACGGCGCACGACCGAGACACCCAGCGCAGCGAGTGCCGCTGCGGCAGTCGCTGCGCCCGCCGCCTCTCGCACTGCGACCGTCCCGTACCGCAGGCCGGCTGCCACCCCCGCCATGGCGATCAGCGCGTACGTGGCCCGTAGCAGCCATCCGTAGCCGAGGCCGACCTCTCGGTGGCGGGTGGTGATCCAGCAGAAGGCCAGGCCCCCGACCGCCCACTGCAGCAGTACCGTCGCGGCATCGAGGCGGATCACGCCGACAGGCTAGGGCGGCACCCTTCGAACGGCCGCCTCAGCGCACGTGCCCCATGCCAGTGTCGTGTCGACGGTTACGCTGCCGAGGTGCTCCGCCGTCGTCTCCTGCCCGCTCTCGTCGTCGTGATCGTCGCTTCGGGCTGCCAGCTGGGCGAGCGCCCCTACTTCAGCGACGACCCGTTCCCTCCCGGAGCCCTCTCGGGCGACCCGGCCATCGACGCTGTGCTCGAGCGGCTCGATGCCGTCACCACGGGACCGGTCACTGCGGTGTACTCGGTGCTGCGCAAGTACGGCGCTGCCGAGTACACGGCCACGGTGTCGCTGTCGAACGGCCAGCGCGCCATCACACTCGGCAACACCAAGTTCCTCCAGACCGACACGGTCTCGCAGACGTGCGCGCTTGACGCATCACGGCCCTGCGCCTTCGGCATCGACGATGCTGCCGCCAGCGACGTCGGCCTCACCATCGACTTCTATGGGGCCGACACGGCACGCCGGCTGCGCCGCGACGCAACGTCCAAGTCGGGACCGACCACGCCGCGCACCGAGACGTTCGCCGAGCAGGTCTCGACCTGTGTCGACGTTCCCCTGCCGGGCGGCATCGCCGTGTACTGCGCACTCGACAACGGCGTGCTCGCCAAGCTCGATGATGGTGACGTGCTGGTGACACTGCTGTCGTACTCGACCACGGTCGACCTGGCGGTTTTCGTTCCCGCCAGCTGAGTCAGCCCTCGTCGGCGAACCACGACCCATGGAAGCCATGGGGAACGCGCTGCGGGATTCGAACTGTCGCGAGCGGTGCTGCCGCCATGTCGGCGGCATCGAGCACGACGAATCGCGACGAGTCGGCGTCGCTGTCGTACACGAATGTGACGAGGTAGCCCTCGTCCTCCGCCGCAGCTGGGTGGGCGGGCACGAACACCGGCTCGCCTGACTGTGCGGCGGGTCCGAGGTCGTGCACCGTGCGGGCCCCGCTGCGAAGGTCGTACTTCACGATGCACGTCGTGCCGCCGACGCCATCGCTGCCGTTGCGTCCCGACAGTGGGTCGCGTGGTGCCACGGCGTACCCGTACCGATTGCCCAGCCCCGTGCGTCGCTCGTCGATGCGCGGGAAGGCATGGCTGACATCGTCGAGCTGCTCCTCGACGACGTCACCGGTGACCATGTCGAAGCGCCAGCGCCACATGAGGCTGGGCTCGAACCGGTCGGGGCCGCCGTCCCACATCGACTCGTGGCGCCCGGCGTCGAGCCACACATACCGGGCCTCGCCATCGGGGCCGGCACCGGGCCCCGCAGACGACGGCCCGTCATCCCACGCGTTCATGATATGGAACACGTAGCACGGCGGCACATCGAACCACCGCGGCTGCTCACCTGCCCTGGCTCGGCTGCGGTGGAGGAGGCCGATTCGCGCGCCGTACGAGCTGTCCCAAGCGAACGGCATCGATCCGGAGATGGCCAGTCCGAGGTCGAAGGTGACCGGGAGGTCGAGGAAGATCGCGTAATTGCGGCTCAGGGCGAAGTCATGGACCATCGTCGGCCCGGGAACATCGATCGGCTGCGAGTGGACGAGCGTGCCGCTCGCGTCGACCACGTGGTAGGTGACATACGGCGCATGGACGAGCTCGTAGCCGAAGAAGTGCATCTCGCCGGTCTCGGCACAGGTGTGCGGGTGCGCAGTCATCGGCGTGCGCAACCGGCCGTCGAAGTCGCATGGGCCGAGCGTGTCGAGGTCGAGGGTCACCTCGTTGGGGTAGCTCGCCTCCTCGAGCGCGAACACCCTGCCCGCATGGCGCCAGACATGGGTGTTGGCGAGGCCGACGGTGAGGTCGAACGTGCCGGAGGCAGGATCGAGTCGCCGCGCGCCTTCGAGTGACCTGGTGCGCACCCACCTGTTGCGATACCACTCGGCCCGACCGTCGCGGAGTCTGATGCCGTGGAGCATCCCGTCGCCGGCGAACCAGTGGGCGGAGACGCCGTGCTTCGGATTGGCGCCGTTCCGCAGATAGTGGCCGTTGAGCCCGTCGGGAACGGTCCCCTCGACCGGAAGGTCGACGGCGTCGATTTCGTCGAGCACGGGCGCGTAGTTGCCGCGCATGTGCCACGGAAGTCGCCGGGTCTCATCGTTACCGCGATCGAGGACGTCAGTCGTCATGGCGCCATCCTCGCGCAGTAAGGATCAGCCGAGGACGACGAGCGAGTGGTCGGCGGCGTTCATCGAGTCGGGTCCGGCCTCGGTGGCCACCACGATGTCCTCGAGGCGCATGCCCCACCTGCCGGCGACGTAGATACCGGGCTCGACGCTGAACGCGTGGCCAGCGGCGATGGGCAGTCCGTTGCCCTCGACCATGTAGGGATCTTCGTGGGCCTCCATCCCGATGCCGTGGCCGGTGCGGTGGATGAAGTATTCGCCGTAGCCAGCGGCATCGATCACCGCCCTTGCAGCGCGATCGACGTCCTGGCACGCATTGCCCACCACCCCGGCGCGGACTCCTGCGGCCTGTGCCTCGTGGAGCACGCTGTATGCATCGGCGACC
>JBJOMQ010000098.1:0-8709 GCA_046052275.1 Actinomycetota bacterium
AGGTGCGCTGGCAGGTGATCGACAGCAGTGGCACCATCGTGCTCGCCTCGGGCGACGACATCGTCGACGTCGAACGTGCCGACCTCGAAGTCGCCGCCGACCTTCGCCCCGACACCTTCCGCACCGTACGCACCGACTCGACCACCTATCGGGTGCTCACGGTGCAGTTCCTCGACGGGGCCGTGATGCTGAGCCGTTCGCTCGACGAGAGCAATGCCGTCGTCGCCGCCATCCTGCGGCGCACCCTGATGTGGGTGCTCGTGGTTGCCGCCATCACGCTCGCTGCCGGCTGGCTGCTGGCCCGACAAGTGACCCGCCGCCTCGAGCACCTCAGCGCCACCGCACACGAAGTGGCCACCACCGGCCGACTCGACGTGCCCGTGCCCGTCGACGGCGACGACGAGACCGGCCGGCTCGGCCGGGCATTCAGCGGCATGCTCGACGCACTCCACCGCAGCCGCCAGGCGCAGCGTCAGCTGGTGCAGGACGCCGGTCACGAACTGCGCACGCCACTCACCAGCCTGCGCACGAACGTGGCGGTGCTGCGCCGCAACCTCGACGCACTCACGCCCGAACAGCGCACCGCCCTGCTCGACGACCTCGACAGCGAGACACGCGAACTCACCGACCTCGTGAACGAACTCGTCGAACTGGCCACCGAGCAGCGAGACGACGAACCCGTACAGCACGTTGTCATCGCCGACATCGCTGAGCGCGCCGCGACGCGGGCGCGCCGGCGCACCGGCCGCACCATCACCGTGCGCACCGACGAGTCGGCAGTGCAGGGACGGCCGGGCGCCATCGAGCGCGCCGTGCAGAACCTCGTCGACAATGCCTGCAAGTTCGCTCCGGAGGGCGACATCGACGTCACCGTTGCCGCCGGCACCATCACTGTGCGCGACCGCGGACCCGGGCTGGATCCGGCCGACATCCCGCACCTGTTCGACCGCTTCTACCGCGCCGTCGGCACGCGCAGCCTTCCCGGCTCGGGGCTCGGCCTCGCCATCGTGCGGTCGGTGGCCGAGGCGCACGGCGGCGGGGTCATCGCCCGCAACGCTGCCGACGGGCAGGGCGGGGCGGAGTTCGCGCTCACGCTGCGCAACATGCCGCCCGCCGGAACCGGCCCGTCGTCGGCCGAGACGACCGCAACACCGCGACTTCCGATGCCGCCCTCGGCAACCTGATCCACCGTACGGTGCCGGTCAGCCGGGAAGGCGGGTGTCCTCCACCCGCACCGTGTCGCCCATGACGATCCGCATCGATCCCGTCGACGAGAAGTTGCCGATGAGGTCGACGATCACGTGCATCGCCGTCGACACAGACACGCACAGCATTCCCTCGGTAGTCGTCCGCACCACCGACGTATTCGACGATGCCGAGCCGACCACCGCATTCACCGTCGGCACCGACGGCGGCGTGGTCATCGCCGAGCACGGTCGCACCGTGGCATAGCCGGGTGCTGTCGCGCCGGTGACGGCGACATTGACGAACAGGCTCCACGAACCCTGCGGCACGGCGACACGCACCATGCCGCCGGCGGGGATGATCTCGTTGCATCGCTGCACACGAGTCACCGCATCCGTCCAGCATTGGCGGGTGTCGACCAGTCGGCTCGGCGCGAGGAGCGAGAAGGGATGGCCGCCGACAGTGGGCGGCACCACGAAGCCCTGTACTTCGCTGAGCTGGTGCAGCGAGACCGCTGCGTACGTGCAGTACTGGACGGTGGCACCGGTGTCGAACACGGGCACCAGGGCGAGGTTCGACTGCGGCTCTGTGGCGGCGAAGTTGAGATTGCTGAACGACTGCGGACCGGGCTCGAGCGAGTCGCAGTCCCTCGCCGACTGGAAGCCGCGCGATGTCGCGCCGCTGACCGTGAGGTTTGTGAACACGCCCACCGTCGCCGGCGAGTAGGCCGTCTCGACCAGCACCTCGCTGCCTCGTGGTACTGGGCCGCGGTCGAAGCACGTGCCATCGGCAAGGCAGAACGAACCTGTGCGGGTATCGACCGCAGCCCGCGGCACCACGCTGGCCAGATGCATCCCCAGCGGGGCCTGCACGGCGTTGACGAGGAAGCCCTGCACGTCGATCACCAGATGCATCGCCGTCGACACAAACATGCACACCCGTCCGGTCGCATCGACGGGAACAATGGTCATCGCTGCCACGGCCTGGCCCGGCCTCACATTGAGCGTCGAACTCGTTCGCGGCAGCGACACCGGTCCGCAGGACTCGGCGGTGACGAATCCGTTGGCACTCGCGATGGCTGTGACGTTGGCAATCGCCGCGCCGGCCCCGGGCGGGCTCTTCGTCTCGATCACGACACGCGTGCCGGCCGGCACCTGCTGGCCCTTGGCAAGGCACATCAGCGTCGTGGCACCGGTGTCGCTGGCAGTGTGGAAGCACGCCCCACCCGGCCCGTTGAAGTTGGCGATGCGCAACGCCTGCTCGGGCGTGCCGTTGAACTCGAAGTGCATCGGATCGCGGCTCACCGACGACCGCCACTGCGTCGTCGACTGGCACCCGCTGCTCCAGCCGTAGCCGCCCCAGTAGAGACCCCACTTCTCGGCGACCTGCACCACCCACTGCGGGATGTCGGTCTGCATCGGCGTCTGGCACGCAGTCACCCCATCGACCGAGTAATAGGTCTTCAGCGGATTTGCCGCAGTGTTGAAGTCGGTGGCAAGGCCGTAGGCGTGGTTCGAGAGACTCTCACGCGACAGGCCCGCACAGTCCTTGCGGGTGGTCGCCGTGCATCGGAAGACGTAGGTGCCCGTGCCGCCATTGATGACATAGCCGCGCGCCTGGATCTCCTTGAGAAAGCCCTCGAACAGCGGCAGCGCCTCGGGAGGAGTGCGCAGCGATCCGACGCGCACCACGCCGAATGCGGCCTTATTGGTCGCCAGGGCTCGCTCCCACTCAGCGAGCGCGGTGCTGCCGTTGTAGCCCCAGCCGAGCCAGTTCCAGCCGGCCGGCGGGAACGTGTACGTCCGATTCTGCACAGCGAGCGCATCTGCGGTGGCGAGATTGACGATGCCGGTGACCTGCAGGCCGCGACCTGACTGGAACGATCGAACGGCAGTCTCGGTCTGCGAGCCGAACTGGCCGTCGACCGAGATGTCGGCGCCGTTGGCGTTCAACGCCTTCTGCACATCGCTCACCACATAGCCGGTCGAGCCCCTGGCGAGATCGACCCACGCCAGCACCTCGCCCGGCACGGGATCCGGGAACGGCGGTGTCGGCCAGCCGCGCTCTTCGGGGAGATCAGTGTCGAGGGTGATCACGCAGCCGGCGACGTTGCCCGTGAGTTTCTGCTCGTCAGTGCACACCGGCGGGCGGGTGGGGGTGTACCACGGGGTGCTCGACGCCTCCGCCACCGGGGCGCGAGACGGCCCGATGGTGGCAGGGAGCGACACTGCCACCATGGTGGCCACGACGAACGCGGCGAAACGGGGAACCTGCCGTCGCATGGGTTGAGGGGGTATCGGCACGGGTGCCGACGACCTTCAGTCTTGTCCACCGAGCCGTCCGGCGGGCGTCATACCCGGCAGCCCAGGGCCGTTCGGCGGGCGGGCGGGGCCGGTGGCGGCACCCGGCACATCCGTTCGTACCGGCTCGCCACCTCGACTGGCGGGACGACGCGGTGCCGTGCTGTGATGGGCTTTCTCATGGCTACCACCTCTTCCGACAGCGCCGCATCGAGCGGCGACCGCGACGTCGCCTCCGTCGAGCGGTTCATCCCCGCCCCGGCCGAGAAGATCTTCGACCTGCTTGCCGACCCTGCGAGGCACCGCGATATCGACGGGTCGGGCACGGTGCGCACGCCGTCAGGCGGGTCACAGCGTCTTGCTCTCGGCTCGGTGTTCGGCATGGACATGCGCCTCGGCATCCCCTACAAGATGGTGAACGAGGTCGTCGAGTTCGAGGAGAACCGCCGCATCGCCTGGCAGCCGCGGCCGCCGTTCAAGCTGATGCGCCGCTTCATCGGCGGGCGCATCTGGCGCTACGAACTCGAGCCGCGCGATGGCGGCACGCTGGTGCGCGAGAGCTGGGACATTCGACAGGAGGCCAACCCGGCATCGGTGCGGCCGATGCGGTCGAAGGCAATCGATGCGATGACCAAGACACTCGAGCGCATCGAGCGAATCGTCACCGCTGCCTGATCACAGCGTGCCGGCGTCGAGCCGGGCGAGTACCTCGGCGGCACGGGCACGCACCGCATCGATGTCGGCGAGCCGCTGCGCTGATCGCACCTGCTGCACCACACGTGCATTGCGGCCGAAGCGGTCGGCGTGCCGGGCGAGGAAGTCCCAGTAGAGCGTGGTGAACGGGCACGCATCGTCGCCGACGCGCTTGGTGCGGTCGAAGCGGCAACCCTTGCAGTAGTCGCTCATGCGGTCGATGTACGCGCCACCCGCCGCATACGGCTTGGTGGCCATCCGCCCGCCATCGGCATGCAAGGCCATGCCCACCACATTGGGCACCATCACCCACTCGGCGCCGTCGACGAACCCGGCCCACATCCACTCGACCATCTCGTCGGGTCGCACGCCTGCCAGCAGGGCGAGGTTGCCGAGCACCATCAGGCGCTGGATGTGGTGCACCCAGCCATGGTCGTGCAGATCGCGCAGCGTGACATCGAGGCAGCGCATCGACGTGGGTGCACGCCCGGTGAACGCCGGCGGCAGCGGCCGTGTCGCGTCGAGGGCGTTCTCGTGCGCGTACTCGCGACCCCACATCCAATAGAGGCCCCACACGTACTCGCGCCAGCCGATCACCTGGCGAATGAAGCCCTCGGCACTGGCGATCGGAACCCGCCCTGCCCGGTACGCCACCTCGACGGCATCGCATACCTCGCGTGGCGTCAGCAGGCCGACATTGAGATACGGCGACAGCAGGCTGTGCCCGACGTGCCAGCTGGCGCTCGTCATCGCATCCTCGTGCGGGCCGAACCCGGGAAGCACCTGCTCTACGAAATGGTCGAGCCGGGCGAGGGCACCGGCCCTATCGGTCGCCCACGTGCCATCCGGCGGCGAGCCCCACGCCCTCGACGCTGCCTGCACACGCGACAGCACCGCGGCATCAACATCGTCGAGGGATGAGCGAGGCGGCTCGGGCCAGTGATTGACACCATCCTTCGGCGGGGTCTGGCGGTTGTCGGCGTCGAAGTTCCATCGCCCGCCAGCGGGCTCGGTGCCGTCCATCAGGTAGCCGAGCCGCGTGCGCTGCCAGCGGTAGAAGTCCTCCATCTTGAAGGTCTTCTGCGTCCGCGCCGACACCCAGTCGGCGAACTCGGACGGATGGCACAGGAACTGATTCGTGCGCCGTGTCGACACGCCAAGCCGCTGCAGCAACTCGAGGCCGTCGCGCGAGGCCGGCTCGGTAGCGATCACCTCGGATGGCGAGTGCTCTGCAACATGCTGGCGGAAGCCCTCCGCCAGCGACGGTGCCACGCGGTAGTCGACTTCAAAGCCCTCATCGTGTAGCGCTGCAGCGAAGCGGTGCATCGACGCAAGCACGAAGTGCGCGCGCTGCACGTGCCAGTGCTTCGACGCCAGCTTGCCGTCGCTCTCGACCAGCAGGATGCGATGAGTCGCCGGCGTTGCCTCGGCGAGTGCAGTGAGCGTGCGACCGAGCTGGTCGCCGAGCACCCACACCGTCGTCATCGCAGGCATGCCGCCACCCCTCGCACCTCGTCACCGCCAGCGCGCCGTCGCCGCTGGCATTGCATCACTCTGCCTCAGTGCGCGACAGCACGCATGGTCGAGTGACGCCGCTGCAGCGCGTCACCCCGACGGCTGGATGTCCTTCAGGAACGTGCCGGCGAGATCCTTTCCGAGCATCACCAGCACGCCGGCATCGCCGAGCGTCTCCGAGCCGCCGGTGATCCACGCCGGCACGGGAATCCGTTCAGCGGTGAGGCCCATCAGCCGGGCGATCGAACTGGCGACCTCCTCGCCCTTCCCGGGAACGAAGTAGACGTGCGACACGGCGAGCTCGTTGCCGGGTCCCCAGCCGTTCGTCGGCTCGCGCATCTCGAAGCCGAGTGCAGCGAGCTCCTGGGTGAGGCGTCGCGCAGCCCCGTTCACATTCGATGCGTTGGCCACCATCACTGCGGCGCCGGTGAACACGAGCGGCTCGGTGGTGGTGGTCGTCGTCGACGAGGTGGTGGTGGATGCCGTCGACGAGGTGGCTGCGGTGCCGGAGATCGTGGTTGACGTCGCAACCGGCGGCAGCGTCGAGTCGGCGTTGTCGCGTGTACTGCGGCACGCCGCCACACCGAGCGCGAGCAGCAGCGGCATCGCCAGCACGACGAACCGTCGGACGCCGACACGGCGACGCGAGACGCCGCCGGTGACACGACGGTGCTGCGAGCGGTGCGATGCGGTGGTTCGGTCGGGCGGGCGGGGATCGTTCACGGCAGGCGGCCCGGCCGGGAACGGGGGATCCGGCACGGGTCGGGCAATCACCAAGTCAACCATGCACGGAGCGTTCGCGTCGTGACCGGAGCGCCACACGTCGGTCCGGCACCGGCGCACAAGCCGTCGCCAGCGCCGTCGCCGGCGTGCCGGCAGCGCGCCGAAACAGCCGACGAGATGGCAGGCTGTGCGCATGCCCCGCTGGCAGGTCCGCCCCTACGTCGATGCCGATCTCCCCGAGGTGCTGCGCATTGCCGGTGAGGGCGACGCCGACATCGATGCGATGTACCTGCAGTACGTCGCCCAGGCGGGCCGGCTCCTTGTGGGATTCGACCCCAACACCTTCCGCACGGTCGCCTTCGGCGGGGCCATACCAGTCCGCTCGGTCGACCGCACCGTGCTGATGGTGACCGACCTGTTCGTCGAGGAGACCAACCGCGGCTACCGCGCCGGCACCGAACTGCTCGCAGCGCTCGTCGGCGACCACCAGCACCGCATGACCTCGAGCTCGAAGGAGCAGGCAGCGCTGCAGGTGTACCACCGCCAGCGGATGGACTCGAAGTGGAAGGTCCGCTACATGGAGGGCTGGGGCTCGAAGACCGACACTGTGCCGTCGATGCTCGCTGCGTCGCGTCTCGAAGCGTGGCGACACGACCGACCCGACCTCGTCGACTACTACTTCCGCCGCGGCGCCATCGTGGGCGGCGACTCGGTGATGCTCACGAATCCCGTCGAGGTCCGCATCACCCGGCTCCACACCGACGACGCCATCGACGTTCTCCGCCGGCTCATCGCCCATTTCCCGTCGCGCATGAAGGTGAGCCTCTGCGTGCCCGAGCACCACCCGCTGTCCACATGGCTCGACGACCACGGCTTCACCGAGGTCGACCACGACTGGTTCTGCTGCACGCAGGGCGTGCGCATCGATCCCGATCTCGCCGTCATCGACCCTGGCCTGTGGTGAGCAGCCCACCATCGAATGGCACCGACGAGATGATCCCCCCGCTGTCACTACTCGACCTGGCGCTGATCGGCCGCGGCCAGACACCCGCCGACGCGCTCGCCGCCAGCGTGACGCTCGCCCAGCGCGCCGAGGAACTCGGCATCACCCGCATCTGGTACGCCGAACACCACAACATGTCGTCGATCGCCTCGTCGGCGCCCGCCGTGCTCATCGCCCACGTGGCGGCGCACACCCGCACCATCGTGCTCGGCGCCGGCGGCGTGATGCTGCCCAACCACTCGCCGCTGTCGATCGCCGAGCAATACGGCACGCTCGCCACGCTGCACCCGGGACGGATCGAACTCGGCCTCGGCCGGGCCCCAGGCAGCGACCAGGCCACGATGCACGCCATGCGCCGCGACCACACCTCGTCCGACACCTTCCCCGACGACGTGCTCGAGGTGAAGGGCTACCTCGACGGTGCCAGCCGCGTGCCCGGTGTGGCAGCAGTACCCGGCGCCGGAACCCGCGTGCCGCTCTACATCCTCGGATCATCGCTGTTCGGCGCAAGCCTCGCCGCTCATCTCGGCATGCCCTTCGCCTTCGCGTCGCACTTCGCACCCGATGCCCTGCGTGACGCAGTTGCGTTGTACCGCAGCAGGTTCCAGCCGTCGGCCGAACTCGCTGCACCGCGAGCGTTCGCCGCCGTCAACGTGATCTGCGACGACACCGACGAGGCAGCGCACGATCAGTACCGCAGGGCACTGCGGTGGCGTGCACAGCGGTTCCTCAGCCTGCCCGACTCCCTGTCGGACGACGAACTCGACATGGTGCTCGCCAGTCCGCAGGGCCAGCAGATCGCGCGGATGACCACCTACTCGGCAATCGGCTCGCCGGGCACGGTGGCCGCCTACCTCGAGCAGTTCGCCGAGCATGCCGGTGCTGACGAGCTGGTGGTGGCGCTGTCGTCGCCCACGAGCGCAGAGCGACTGCGGTCACTCGAGCTGGTCGCCGGCATCTCGTCGCAGCGCGTCGCCGCCTGACAGCGCAGCCGCCGGCGCGGAGTGCAGCTGGCAGCACGCTGCGGTCAGTCGGGCAGCGACCAGTCGACTGGCTCGAGTCCGGCCTCGGCCAGCGCGGCATTGGCACGGCTGAACGGACGGCTCCCGAAGAACCCGGTATGCGCGCTGAGCGGCGAGGGGTGCGCCGACTCGATGATGACATGGCGTGACGTGTCGATCAGCGGCCGCTTCTTTCGAGCCGAGGTGCCCCACAGGATGAACACCACGCTGGTGGTCTTCTCGTTGACAGCACGAAGCACCTCGTCGGTGAATGTCTCCCACCCGCGGC
>JBJOMQ010000099.1:0-8701 GCA_046052275.1 Actinomycetota bacterium
CTGCGCCTGGCGGCGGCGGGATCGGCCGACCGGTCGCCGACATGGGCCGTGGCCCGGCCGGCGGGCGAGGCGACGCGCTCTCTGTGCGGGCGGCGGGAGTCGTCGGCGCCGCAGGGGCTGCCGGCGGACGTGCAGGTGGCGCGGTGGACACCGGCACTGATGGCGCTGCGGGCGGCCGCGACGACGTGACGCGCGGCGCCGTACCCGTGACGGGACGGCTCGAGATCTTCACCGCTGGCTCGCCGGAGACGACAGGCGTGTCGACAGGCGCTGCGACGGGCGTGTCGACAGGCGCAGCGGGCGTCTCCACCGCCGCAGCCGGTGCGGGAGCGGGTTCGGGAGTCGTCTCGTCCGTGGCGGCTGCCTTCTTGACGGCCTTCTTCACCGGCTTCGGCGCCGGCCCGCTGCCATCGTCGGCATCGGTCGACGCAACGGACTTCTTGGCGGCCTTCTTCACCGGCTTCGGCGCCGGCCCGCTGCCATCGTCGGCATCGGTCGACGCAGCGGACTTCTTGGCGGCCTTCTTGACCGGCTTTGGCTCCTCGGGCTGCTCGGGGCGTGTCAGCCCTTCTTTCACGGCGCGACCACGGAGACGGTCGGCATGCTGCTCGATGAGCGTGCTGGAGTGGGTCTTCACCCCGACGCCCATGCGATCGCAGAGATCCATCATCTCCGAATTAGTCATCCCGAGCTCTTTGGCGAGCTCGTGCACCCTGATGTTCTTCGCCAAACCCTTGTCAGCCTTTCGTCGGCACCGACCGGCGGGGCGAGCCCCGGCGGCCAGTCATTCTTCCACTTCTGGTCGTATGCGTTCTCTCACTGTGGGGACGGCCTCGGCGAACGCCAACCTGCCCGGCCATTTCGACGTACGTCACGCAGCCCCGTCCGGCGACGTGGCCGACTCGGTGCACCACGCCTCGAGACCCGCCCGGAGCCCTTCGAGGGCGCCGCGATCGGCGCTGCGGCGCCATGCCCGGTCGAAGGCCCGACGGCGGATCGCCTCGTCGAGGCACCTGGCCGAGCAGAGCCACGCACCGCGTCCCGGTGCGGTCCGGTCGATGACCGGGCCGCCGGGGCCGAGCACGCACCGAGCCAGTCGCCGCTGCGGGAACGTCGCCCTGCAGCCAACGCATGTTCGATGCGGGCCGGGATGCGTCACCGGGTCAGGCGCCGTCACCACCGTCCTCTCCGCTCGGCGGCGCCGCAGCGTCGCCACCTGTCTCGCCAGCCTCGTACTGCTGCTGGGTGAGCACTGTGCCGTCGGCGGCATGCCACTCCATCTCGCCCGTCTCGGCGTTCTGCACCCACTCGCCCTCTTCGTAGTCGGTGTCGTCGTAGCCGCCCACCGGCTCGGTCTCGCCCCTGATGTCGATGCGCACGCCGGTGAGGCGCGCTGCCAGCCGGGCGTTCTGGCCTTCCTTGCCGATCGCCAGGCTGAGCTGGTTGTCCGGCACGATGACATCGGCCTGAGTGAGGTCGTCGCTGATGATGACCTCCTTCACCTTGGCGGGTGAGAGGGCCTTGGCGACGAAGTCGGCGAGGTCCTCGCTGTAGGGGACGATGTCGATCTTCTCGCCGCGCAGTTCGTTGACGACCATTCGCACCCGACCGCCGCGTGCGCCCACGCAGGCACCCACCGGATCGATGTTGTGGTCGTTGCTCCAGACGGCGATCTTCGTGCGATGGCCGGGCTCGCGGGCACATCCCTTGATCTCGACGATGCCGTCGGCGATCTCGGGCACCTCGAGTTCGAAGAGGCGCTTGATGAGGCCCGGGTGCGTACGGCTGACGACGATCTGCGGGCCCTTCATGGTCTTGCGGACCTCGACGATGTACGCCTTGACCCGGTCGCCCGGCACGGGCCGCTCGAAGGGAACCTGCTCGGCCTTCGGCATCAGGCTCTCGACTCGGCCGAGATCGAGCAGCGTGTAGCGGTCGTCGGCCTGCTGGATGATGCCGGTGACGATGTCGCCCTCGCGGTTGGCGTACTCCTCGAACTTGCGGTCACGCTCGGCCTCGCGGATGCGCTGGCCCATCACCTGGCGGAACGTCTGCGCAGCGATGCGCCCGAGTTCTTCCTTCTTCGGCGTGTCGTCGCGCTCGTTGACCCAGTTGCCATCCTCGTCGATGTCGTATGCCGTGAAGGTGAACTGATACGTGTCGGGATTCACCGACACCTCCACCTCGGGTGCCGCACCGGGGCGTCGCTTGTACGCCATGGCCAGTGCATCAACCAGCACCTGCAGCAGCGTGTCGACAGAGATGTTCTTCTCGTTGGCGATCATCCGGATGGCCTCGCCCATGTCGAGGTTGCTCATCGCGTGTCCTTTCTGTGATCGGTAGAGGGTCCGTGATCGGTAGAGGCTGCGCGATCGACGGACGGTGCGGCGGACTTCTTCGCTGGCTTCTTCGCCAGCGAGGGCTTCGGGGACGGGCCCCACTCGAACACGGTGCGAGCACGGTCGACCTGGTCGATGCGGACGACCTGGTCGGTGCTCCCGTCGGCGCCGGGCTCGTCGAGGCGGACGGTGGCCGTGGTCTCGTCGGCGGCGACCAGCACGCCGTGAACGCGGCGAGCCTCGCCGGTCGCGTCGCGCAGCCGGATGGCCACCTTCTTGCCGAGCTCGCGCTGGAAATGAGCCGCTGTGCGAAGCGTGCGCTCGAGACCCGGGCTGGAGACCTCGAGCGTGTAGTGGCCGGCGATCGGATCGTGGTGATCGAGCTCGCGCGACACCAGTCTCGTCGCGAGGGCAATCGTGTCGAGATCGACCCCGCCGGTGCTGCCGGGCGGAGTATCGATCGTGACGCGCAGGGTGCCGCCGCGGAACTCGAGGTCGTAGAGGTCGAGGTGCAGGTCGGCGACGATGGGCGCCACGAGGGCGCGGACCCGCTCGGTGGTGGCATCGCTCGCGGTCATCGTGATCACCTGCCTCTCGCTTCCCGGCACCCGGCTCCTCGGCCGAAACCTGCCCCTACTAGTACAGAAGGCGTGGGCCGTGAGACCCACGCCTTCGGTTCGTCGAACGTCAAAGGACCCTCCGACTATATCGGTGACGGGTAGCCTTCGGGCTGGGCCGGACCTGTCGGCTCCGGCGCCGCGGCCGCCCCAGACCGCAGGCCGCCGCTCCCATCACCGCCTGGCGCTCACCGGCCGGCGCCCGTCCAAGAAGGTCAACCGTGCTGCGAATGTCGACGCTCTTCCTGCGGACCCTGCGCGAGGATCCCGCCGACGCCGAGGTCGCCAGCCACCGACTGCTCGTCCGGGCGGGCTACATCCGTCGGGCCGCGCCCGGAGGCTTCACATGGCTCCCGCTCGGGTGGATCGTGTACCGCAACGTCGAGGAGATCGTTCGGGCTGAGATGGACCGCGAGGGCTTCCAGGAGGTCCACTTCCCCGCCCTGCTGCCCAAGGAGCCCTACGAGGCGACCGGGCGGTGGACCGACTACGGCGACAGCCTGTTCCGGCTGAAGGACCGCCGTGGCGCCGACTTCCTGCTGGCGCCCACGCACGAGGAGATGTTCACGCTGCTGGTGAAGGACCTCTACAGCAGTTACCGCGACCTACCGCTCGTGATCTACCAGATCCAGAACAAGTTCCGCGACGAGGCCCGCCCCCGGGCTGGGCTGCTGCGCGGACGCGAGTTCTCGATGAAGGACTCGTACAGCTTCGACATCGACGAAGTCGGCCTGCAGGCGAGCTACGACAAGCACCGCGCCGCATACCAGCGCACCTTCGACCGACTCGGGCTGCCCTACGTCATCGTGTCGGCGATGAGCGGCGCCATGGGCGGCTCGGCCAGCGAGGAGTTCCTCGCACCGCTCGCTGTCGGCGAAGACACCTACGTGCGCTGCTCGTCGTGCGACTATGCGGCCAACACCGAGGCCGTGCAGGTGCAGGCGCCCGCACCGTTGTCAGTCGACGGCCAGTCGCCCGCCGTCATCGTCGACACGCCCGACACGCCCACCATCCAGACCCTCGTCGACCTCTTCAATGCACGTGACGATCTCCGCCGCCCCGACCGGGAATGGACCGCCGCCGACACGCTCAAGAACCTCGTCGTCAGGCTGAAGCACCCCGACGGCAGCACCACCGCCCTCGCTATCGGAGTGCCCGGCGACCGCGAGGTCGACATGAAGCGCCTCGAGGCACATCTCGCGCCGGCCGAGATCGAGCCGTTCTCCGAGGCCGACTTCGCCGCCAATCCGCACCTGGCCAAGGGCTACATCGGACCGGGCGCGCTCGGCGAGGGGAAGGCGGCCGGCGTCCGCTACGTGGTCGACCCGCGCATCGTCACTGGCACGGCGTGGATCACCGGAGCCGACCAGCCGGGCAAGCACGTGCACGGCCTCATGTGCGGGCGCGACTTCGCTCCCGACGGCGTGATCGAGGCAGCGGAGGTGCTCGGTGGCGATCCGTGCCCCCGCTGCGGGTCGGCACTCGAGATCGCCCGCGGCATCGAGATCGGCCACATCTTCCAGCTAGGGCGCAAGTACGCCGAGGCACTCGGCCTGACAGTCCTCGACGAGCACGGCGAGACCCGAACTGTCACGATGGGCTCATACGGCATCGGCGTGTCGCGCGCCATGGCAGCGATCGCCGAGATGAACTGCGACGACAAGGGGCTGGTCTGGCCGCGCGAGGTGGCGCCAGCCGACGTGCACATCGTCGCCACCGGTAAGCCCACCGACCCACAGCTGCCCGCCGCCGAGCAACTGGCCGCTGACTGCGAGGCCGCCGGGCTTCGGGTGCTCCTCGACGATCGCACCGGGGTCTCTCCGGGCGTCAAGTTCAACGATGCCGAACTCATCGGCGTCCCGACGATCGTCGTTGTCGGGCGAGGCCTTACCGACGGCGTGGTTGAGGTCAAGGACCGCCGCACCGGCGAGCGGGTCGACGTGCCCCTCGGCGAGGCCGTCGCTGCGCTGCGCGCACGCTGACCCGGCGACGCCGACTCCGGTCCCACGCGCTCGAACCAGAGCGGAGCATGATGTGACCATGGGCGACAGCGGGCCGTCATCGCCGATCGACGGGCGGTGCATGTGCGGCGGCGTGCACTTCACGGTCGAGCCACCCCTCGGACCGGTGAACAACTGTCACTGCTACCGCTGCCGCCAGTTCACCGGCCACCATCTGGCGACGACATCGTGCGCGCCGTCACAGGTCGATCTGCACGCTTCAGAGTCGCTGCGGTGGTACGCACCAGTGCCCGGTATCGAGTACGGGTTCTGCGGCACCTGCGGATCGTCGCTGTTCTGGAGGGCAGACGATCTCGGCGACTTCGTTGCAATCTGCGCCGGCGTGCTCGACCAGCCCACTGGGCTGCGCACCACTGTTGCCGTCTGGATGGCCGAGCACGGCGACTACCACACGCCCGAACCCGGCGTCGCCGAGTTCGACTACGGCGACTGACGGAGCTCGGCCGCCAGCCCGTTCACCCGAAGCAGGCGCAACCCTGGTCGATCACCACACGGTCGCCCACCGACGTGGTGAACACGGCGCTCGTGCCGGATGTCCGCCAGATGCGCACGGTCAGCGTGTCGCCGGGCAGCACCGGTGCCGAGAAGCGGCCTTCGATGTGCTCGAACCGGGCGACATCGTTCCCGCACAGCTCCGCCAGCAGCGCCCGGCCAGTGAAGCCATACGTGCAGAGCCCGTGCAGGATCGGCCGGTCGAAGCCGCCCAGCGCGGCGAATGACGGATCGGTGTGCAGCGGATTGCGGTCGCCCGAGAGTCGGTAGACGAAGGCCTGATCGGGCGAGGTCTGCATGGTGACCACATGATCGGGCGCAACGCCGGCAGGCGGCTCGTGCTGCGCACCGCTCGGGCCGCGCTCGCCGCCCCATCCGCCCTCCCCGCGGATGAACAGCGCCGACCGGGTGTCGAAGAGCGGTGCACCGTCGGAGGTGGTGACGTTGTTCTCAAGGACGACGACACCGGCCTTGCCCTTGTCGTACATCGCGACGATGCGGTCGCGGACGACGGCCTGGCACTCGACCGGTATCGGCCGATGCAACGTGACCGACTGTGAGCCGTGCACGAGCATGGCCCAGTTGACGGAGCCGATCTTCGACATCGCGCTCGCGCCGGCCGAGTGGGTGCCCGACCCGGCGACGACGGCGAACGTCGGGAAGACGACCTGCGGCATGTCCTTCGTGTTCTCGGTCGAGAACTGGAGGTCGTCCTGGCCGGCCCCGATGCCGACGGCATAGAGGAGGGCGTCCTTCGACGTCCATGAGATGGTCCGTGCATCGCCGGTCTCGCCGACGGCGTCTGGATTCAGCGGCATAGTTGCTCCGTGCTAGTCGTTGGCGGCTGGTTGATCGGGATACGTGCCGACACCGTATGCGTCCCAGCCGTCGGGCGACGACGCCGGAGGTGTCGCTCAGCGCCGAGCGGCATCGTGCGCTGCGAGTCCGACGGCAAGGCGGCGCACTGCATCGCCGAGCCGGTCGGGGGCGAGCGTCGAGTACGAGAATCGTGCTCGCGGACCCGGCATCTGGTCGATCGTGAAGGCCGAGCCAGGCACGAAGGCCACTCCCGCATCGACGGCGTGGCGCAACAGCACCGACGTGTCCGGCACGTCGTCGAACTCGCTCCAGAGGAACATGCCTCCCTCCGGACGGTGGAATCTGATGCGGTCGCCGATGACCGACTCGAGTGCGTCCGCGAGGGCATGGCAGCGGTCGCGGTACATCGGGACGATCCGCGCCCTCTGCTCGTCGAGCCAGCCGGGGCGATCGACCACGTTCGCCAGCAGCAACTGGGCGAACGTCGAGGTGTGCAGGTCGGCCGCCTGCTTGGCCCTTGTCACCCACGACATCACCTCGGGCGGACCGATCATCCAGCCGACCCTGAAGCCCGGCGCGACAATCTTCGAGAACGTGCTCAGGTGAACGACACGCTCGCTGAAGGCCGCCACTGGAGGCAGCGGCTCACCGGCGAAGCGAATGGCACCGTACGGGTCGTCCTCGACGACGAGTAGTTCGTACTGGTCGGCGAGCTGGGCGAGGAGTCGCCGCCGGTCGAGCGACATGGTGGCACCCGATGGATTGTGGAAGTTCGGCACGACATAGACGAGCCGTGGCCGCAGTCCACCAGCGAGTCGTTCGGCGAGCAGCTCGACACGCATGCCGTGCTCGTCGCCCGGCACGACCTCGAAGCGGGGTTCGAACAGCTCGAGTGCCTGCACTGCGCCGAGATACGCGGGCGACTCGCTCACCACCACGTCACCCGGGTCGACCAGCACCTTGGCCACCAGGTCGAGTGCCTGCTGCGAGCCGTGGGTGACCACCACCTCGCCGTCGACAGCGACCGAGCGGCCCAGCACCTCGCTGTACGTTGCCGCAATCCACCGGCGAAGCTCGGGCACGCCGTCGGTGGCCGAGTACTGCACGACCCGGGGCCCGAACTCACCGAGGAGACGGTCGGCCTCGCGCCGCAGGTCGCCCAGCGGGAAACTGTCGGCGGTAGGCAGCCCGCCCGCAAGCGACAGCATGTCGGGCATCTCGGTGACCTTCAGCAGGTCACGAATCGCCGACGAGCGCAGCCGAGAGGTACGCGTGGCGAATCGATACGACATGGGGCGTCACCGTAGTGCCCGCGCCGGGCACGGCATCGTTGGGGGACAGGTCAGCGTCGCGGCGACTGCGGCCAGCCGCCGGGCTCGCCGTTCATCCCGCTGTTCGGGCGGGCAGCCGCCAGCAGGTCGTGCACGATCGGCCCGATCGCCGTCGGATCATCGACTGGGGAATGCCGCGGCCCGCGCACCCAGCCCTCGGCCACGGCGAGCACCTGACCGCTTGCCTCGAACACGCGACCCGACACGCCAGCAGACTCCTCGCTGGCGAGCCATGTGACGATCGGCGCAATCCACCTCGGCGAGCGCGCCTCGCGCTCTTCGTCGGTCTCCGGCGCGGGGCCGAGACCCTCGGTCATGCGCGTGAGGGCCACCGGGCCGACTGCGTTGACCGTGACGTTGTACCTCGACAACTCGAGTGCCGCGATGTTGGTGAACGCGGCGATGCCGGCCTTCGCTGCGCCGTAGTTGGTCTGGCCGGGGTTGCCATAGATACCGCTCACCGACGTCGTGTTGATGATGCGGCCCGACACTGTCTTGCCGGCCTTGTGCTGCTCGCGCCAGTAGGCGGCAGCCCAGCGGCTCGGCGCGAACGTTCCCTTGAGGTGCACGTCGATGACCGCGTCCCACTCCTCCTCAGTCATGTTCACCAGGACGCGGTCGCGGAGGATGCCGGCGTTGTTGACCACCGCATGGAGGTCGCCGAAGGCCTCGATGGCCGAGTTGACGAGTCGCTGGGCTCCCTCCCACGACGAGACGCTGTCGCCGTTGGCGATGGCCTCGCCACCCATCTCGCGGATCTCACGTGCCACCTGCTCGGCCGGCGAGACATCGCCACCCGTGCCGTCGACGTTGCCACCGAGGTCGTTCACCACCACCTTCGCGCCGTGGGCGGCCAGCATCAGCGCGTGCTCGCGCCCGATGCCGCGGCCGGCGCCGGTGACGATGGCGATGCGCCCTTCGCAGAGTCTGCTCATGTGGGTCTCCTCCTCGAGATCAGGACGATCATAAAGTGGCGGCGGTGTGCGACTGCGAGCCGACTCGGCGCGATCTCCTGCGCGGCGCGACGCTCGGCGGAGCAGCGATAGCGGCTGGTGCCACCTTGGCCGGGGCTGCCCGCCCTA
>JBJOMQ010000100.1:0-8694 GCA_046052275.1 Actinomycetota bacterium
CGCGGCGAGGCGCGCCGCAGCGAGGCCAGTCCATCGACCCCGGCACCACGCAGCAGGTTGATGAGCATCTCCTCCCCCACCTCGGTCAGATGCCGATCCGCTCGATTCGGATAGAGGCCCCGAAGAAGTTGAACTGGTCGTCCGGGTCCGATGGGAAGAGGCTCGGAAAGCGCTGCTGGGTGCTGCCGACCGCAGAGCTCGGCAGCTGCTGTCCGCCCCAGATCGCGCCGGCGAGCCAATTGAGGAAGGTGAACAGGCCGAGGGTGACGATGAACACCGCGAACGGCGACTTCTTCGTGATGGGCCGGACGAGTCCGACCTCGGCCGCTGCACCGATGGCGAAGCCGACGCCCATGCCGAGGGCCAGCGCGAACCACACCGGAATGCCCCACTCGCCGAACTGGTAGACGCAGTAGGCCGAGAACAGTGCCATCTCGCCCTGCGCGAAGTTGAGGTGCCCGGTGCCGCGGTACACGATGACGAGTCCGAGTGCGATCAGCGAGTAGACAGCGCCGTAGCTGAGGCCGTCGATGAGTCGTTGCAGCAAGATCTCCATCAGAACCCCAGATAGGCCTTTCGGATCGAGTCGTCGGCGCTGAGCTCGGCGGCCGAGCCGCTGGCGACGATGCGGCCGGTCTCGAGCAGGTACACCCGACTGGCGATGCTCATGGCAAGGTTCGCGTTCTGCTCGACGAGCAGCACCGAGAGTCCTTCGGCCCGATTGAGCTCGCCGAGCACGCGGAACAACTCCTGTGTGACGATCGGAGCGAGGCCGAGGCTGGGCTCGTCGCACAGCAGCAGCAGCGGACGGCTCATCAGCGCGCGGGCGATGGCCAGCATCTGCTGCTCGCCGCCGCTGAGGCTGCCGGCGCGCTGGCTGCGCCGCTCGGCGAGGCGCGGGAACACGCCGAACCACTTGTCGATGTCGGCCCGGATCCCGCTGCTGTCGCGTCGCGTGTAGGCACCGGTGAGCAGGTTGTCCTCGACCGACAACTCGGGGAAGGTGCCGCGGCCCTGCGGCACCTGGGCGATGCCCGCCCGGACGATCTCGTCGGGTGTGGCGCGGCCGATTGACGCACCGTTGAACTCGACGGTGCCCTCGCGCGGGATGAGGCCGCTGACGGCCCGCATCGTCGTGGTCTTCCCAGCGCCGTTGGCGCCGAGCATCACGACGAGTTCGCCGGTTCCGACATCGAGGTCGATGCCCTGCAGCACTGTCACCGGGCCGTAGCCGGCGGTGAGTCCCGAGATCCGAAGCGCCGTCATGAGGGCGACCCCAGATAGGCGGCGATGACCGCCGGATCGCTCTGCACCTGCGCCGGCGTGCCGTCGGCGATCTTGCGGCCGAACTCCATCGCCACGACGCGGTCGCTGATGCCCATCACCATCGACATGTGGTGCTCGACGAGCAGGACGGTGAGCGAGAACTGGTCGCGGATGCGCTGCACGGTGTGTCCGAGCTCGTCGACCTCGCCATGGGTGAGCCCGCTCGCCGGCTCGTCCATCAGCAGGAACGACGGTCGCGCCGCCAGGGCCCGCGCGATCTCGAGCCGCTTGAGCGTGCCGAACGGCAGGCCCATCGCCGGACGGAACGCCAGCGCCCCGAGGCCGAGCTCGGCGAGGAGATCGCCGGCGAAATCACGTGTCGCCCTGTTCTCCTTCGCTGCCCCGAGACGCAGGATCGCCCGGGCGAATCCGACCTTGCCCTGGCTGTGCGCGCCGACCATGACATTCTCGAGCAGCGTCATCGTCGGGAAGAGGGCGAGGTTCTGAAAGGTGCGGGCGATGCCCAGCCGGGCGATCGCGTGCGCAGGCACGTCGAGCAACTCGGTGCCCCGGTAGCGAACCGAACCCTCCTGCGGGTCGTAGATGCGGCTCACGACGTTGAACATCGTGGTCTTCCCGGCGCCGTTCGGCCCGATGAGCCCGCAGATGTGGCCCTCGGAGATGTCGAAGGACAGCCCATCGAGCGCGACGATGCCGCCGAAGCGCATCGTCACGTCCCGCACCTGCAGGATCGGATCGGGGGCAGCCGCTGGCGCCCTCGACTCGTCTGCACTCACACGCCACCCCTCCGACTCGTGATCTTCGCAACCTAGCCGCTGGCCGAACTCCCCCGTCCCGTCGTGCGGGTATCCGGCCGCGCCCGCTGCGGGGCGCCGATCAGCCGACGGCGTCGGCCGCGGCTGCGGCGGCCGCGGCAAGTCGGGCGGCACGCATGTCGTTCGCCAGGTTCGCCGCCATGGTGTTCATCACGTACGCCACCGCAAGGTTGCGCTCGGGCTGAGCGAAGGCCACCGAGCCGCCGGCGCCGGGGTGCCCGAAGCTGCCTGGCCCGGCGAACTGCACCATTGCGCTCGGCAGCATGAAGCCCATTCCGAAGGCAGTCGGAAGGATGAGGCACTGGTCGGCCTCGCCGTCGGGGGTGACCTGGGCGCGGGCACGCTCGATCACCAGCGCGTCGACCAGGCGGACGCCATCGACCTCGCCGATGGTCGCCGCGTAGATGCGTGCCGCCGCCCTCGCGGTGGTGATGCCGTTCGCTGCGGGGATCTCGGCGGCGTGCACGTCGCGGCGGTTGAACGTGCCGTCACCGGCGAAGGCGCCGTTGAGGCTGAGTGCACGGCCACCCTTGGTGCCCGGGCCCATGAACATCTCCATCATCTGGCGTACCTGCGGATCGAGGTCGTCGCCCCCGCCGATGCCGCCGATCATCGGCGAGACACGCGCCTCGAGGTGTTCTGGGAGACCGATGTGGAACTCGGCGTCGAGCGGGGCGCAGATCTCGTCGCGCACGAACTGGCCGACGCTGCGGCCCGAAGGATCGACACGGCGGACGAGTTCGCCTGCGAGCCATCCGTAGGTGAGGGCGTGGTAGCCGTGCGTGGATCCAATCGGCCACTCGGGCTCGGTGTCGGCGAGACGCGATGTGATGGTGGGCCAGTCGAGTGCCTCATCGAGCGTGATGTCGCCCTGCACGCTGAAGAGCCCGCACTGGTGGCTCAGCAGCTGCGCCACCGTGGCGTCGCCCTTTCCCTTCGCCGCGAACTCGGGCCAGTAGCGGCTCACCGGTTCGTCGTAGTCGAGCAGCCCGCGCTGGACACAGATCGCCACTGCGATCGCAGTGATCCCCTTGGTGGTGCTGAACACCAGCTGCAGCGTGTCGGCGGCGTAGGGCCTGCTCCGGTCGGCGTCGAACCATCCGCCGGTGAGGTCGACGACGAGCCGCCCACGGTGGTACACCGCCACCCCTGCGCCAAGGTCGGCGCCCTCGCGGAGGTTCTGCTCGAACGCATCGCGGACGCCGTGCCAGCCGGCCGCCACCGTGCCCTCGAGGTTGGCGAGATTCCCCGTCCCCATCGCTGCATTCCCGGTCATTGCCGGTCCCCCTTCATTCGTGCCAGTCGAGCACCACGCGCATCGTCGCCTCGAACTGCTCGAACGGCATCGACGACTTGGTGGAAACGATCAATTCGGCATCATCGCCGACCACGTAGCGCAGCTGGCCCGGTTCGTCGGTGGCCGCGCGGAAGATGACATCGGCAACCCGCTGCGGATCGGCAGGCTCGCCGTTGACGAGCCTGCGCTGGGCCTCACGGAAGCGCTCATATCGCTGGTGCTCGTCGGTGTCGGGAGTCATCGCGGCAGCGTGGATGCTCTTGTCGCCGAGTGCGGTCGCGAATTGTCCGGGTTCGACCACCCTCACTCGCACGCCCCGCTGGGCAAGCTCGAAGTGCATCGCCTCGCTGATGGCCTCGACCGCGTGCTTGCTCGCGGCGTAGAGGCCGCTGTACGGGGCTCCGACGAAGCCGGCAACCGAGCCGACATTGACGAGGGTGCCACCGCCGTGCTGCAGGAAGTGCGGAACCACGGCCCTGGCAACACGCACGATGCCGGTGACGTTGGTGTCGAGCTGGCGGCACACCTCGTCGTCGGACAGCAGATGCACGGCACCGAACACCTCGATGCCGGCGTTGTTGACCACCGCATCGAGCCGCCCGCAGCGCCCGATGGCCTCAGCCACCGCTGCGCGCACGCTGGCGTCGTCGCAGACGTCGAGTGCCAGCTCCTCGATCGCCGCGCCAGCCGACGCTGCATCGTGCAGCGCCCTCGACGAGCCTGGACGCCGCATGGTGGCGAACACGCGCCAGCCGCTGCGGGCGAACGTGAGCGCAGCGAGCTCGCCGAAGCCGCTGCTGCAGCCGGTGATAAGGACAGCGGGCATGGGCCGGGCCTCAGTCGATGAGCTCGCGCAGGGTCTCGACGGTCTTCACCAGGTCGCCGCCGACAGGGGTGATCGAGAGCATCGTGACGCCCGCCTCGCGGTAGGCAGCAATGCGCTCCTTCACATAACTGCGCGGCCCGATGAGGTTGGTGTTGCGCAGCATCTCGACCGGCACACGCGCAGCAGCCTCGTCCTTCTTGCCGGCGAGGTAGAGATCTTGGATCTCGATCGCCTCGTCGACGTAGCCGTACTTCTGGAAGATGGTGTTGTAGAAGTTCTTGTCGCGGGCGCCCATGCCGCCGACGTAGAGGGCGACACTCGGGCGGGCGAAGTCGAGGATCTGGTCGCCTGCGTCGCCGGCGAGGCTCTCGTCGATGGCGACCATTCCGCCCGCGGAGATTTCGAGCGGCGCCAGCGACGGGTCGCGCTTGGCGATCCCCGCCTTCAGTTCGCTGCCCCACACCTGGTGGAACTTCTCGGGGTCGAAGAAGATCGGCAGCCACCCGTCGGCGTGCTGCGCGGTGGCCGTCACGCTGAGGCCCATCAGGCTCGCCCACCAGATCGGAATGTCGGGCCTGACCGGACTGTCGGCGGGATTGATGATCTTCAGCGCCTTGCCGAGCCCGGTGCCCTCACCGGCGGGCAGCGGCACGTCGACAGTCTGGCCGTGGAACTCGAACCTCTCCTCGCGCTTCCAGATCATGCGGCACGCCTCGATGTACTCGCGGATGCGCACCATCGGCTTCTCGTACTTCACGCCATGGAATCCCTCGATCACCTGCGGGCCCGATGCACCGAGGCCGAGGATGAACCGGCCGCCGCTCACGTAGTCGCAGCCGGCGGCCGTCATTGCCATCAGCGCAGCGGTGCGGCTGTACACGTTGACGATGCCGGTGCCGATCTGCAGCCGTGACGTCTTCGCCGCCAGATAGCCGACCTGGCTGATGGCATCGACGCTGTAGGCCTCTGGGATCCACACCACGTCGAGGCCGGCCTTCTCGAGCTCCACCACTCGCTCCACCGACTGGTGAAAGCCGCCTGAGTACCCCATCATCGTCGAGAGCTTCATGGCGGGCGACCCTACGCCTCCGGCCGCCGGCCGTCACGATCGAAGTTGGCGATGGGCATCCTCCGCAGCGCGGCCCACCGAGACGACTACCGGTTGAGGTTGCCGGACCGGAAGCCCTCGAGATCGAGGGTGACATACCGAAAGCCCTGGCCTGCGACGGCTCGCACGACCTCGTCGCGCTGCTCGACGACGGCGGCGAGATCGTCGACCGGCACCTCGATGCGGGCCGTGTCGCCATAGTGCCGCACGCGCAGCTGGCCGAAGCCGAGCCGGCGGAGCGCAGACTCGGCGCGGTCGACCTGGCTCAGCACGCCGATGCTCACCTCAGACCCGTAGGGAATGCGGCTGGCGAGGCAGGCCATTGCCGGCTTGTCCCACGTCCGCAGGCCGAGTCGGCGCGAGGCCTCGCGTATCTCGGTCTTCGAGAACCCCGCCGCCACGAGTGGGAAGGAGGCCCCAGCCTCCGCAGCCGCCCTCTGGCCCGGACGGTGGTCGCCGAGGTCGTCGAGATTGACCCCGAGCACCACGGTGGCACCCTCGGCAGCTGCGAGTGGGCCGACCACGTCCATCAGCTCCGCCTTGCAGTGGTAGCAGCGGTCGCTGTCGTTGAGGCGATACGCGGCGCGCTCCATCTCGTTGGTGGCGACGGCGGTCCAGCGCAGCCCCCACTCGTCGGCAAGCGACCGGCAGTCGCGTTCTTCGTCGCCGGCCAGCGACGGCGACACTGCGGTGACTGCGTGCGCTGCCGCGCCCAGCGTCTGGTGGGCGACAGCTGCAAGGAAGGCCGAGTCGGCACCGCCGCTGAAGGCCACCACCACCCGGCCGAGCCGCTGGAGTTCGGCGCGCAAGACGGCGAGCTTGTCGTCGACGGTGGCCGCTCCGCTCATGACAGGCACGCTATCGACACGCCGTGCCGCGGCCGGTTCGGGTGGCGGCCGAGAACCGCCGCCGGCGCATTCGACGACGCCAGTTCTGGAATGGGCCGCGGGGATGCACGACGCTGCGCAGTCGCGGGCGGTGCCCTGCAGCGTCGATGGCCGGCCCGCACGAGATGACCAACGTCCCTCCTCGCCGGCGACAGCCGGGCGTAAGGTGGCCGCAGGGCGAGCCGAGCGTCGGGCGGCCGCCAACCGGAAGGAGGAGCCGTGTTCCGCATCAGCCTGCCGCTGATCGTCATCGTGCTCGGAGTCATCGTCGGCATCGCCTTCTCGAAGGGCAAGTCGAGCGCACAGCGCGGCCCGGTCATCGACACGACCGCCCGCGAGGCGGCCGTCCGCAATCCCGGCACGGGGCACGCCGAACCGGCCTCGGCGCCGCCCCCTCCGCCGCGCGCACCGTCGGCACAGGGCGGTACCTCGCTCGCCGAGTACCTCACCCGGTGGGTCGCCGCCGGATTGCTGACGTCCGATCAGTCGACGGCGATCGCGGCATTCGAGGCCGCTCCCGCCGCACCGTCCGGCGAGCCTGCCGCACCGCGGCGCAAGCGCGTGCCGCTCGTGGCGGAAGCGCTCGGCTATCTCGGCGGCATGCTCGGCATCATCGGAATCGTGGTGTGGGTGGCCGGGTTCTGGCGCGACATCGCCGGCGGCACCCGCCTCGCTGTCAGCGCCGTCGTCGCGGCGGTCCTTGTCGCGATCGGATTCTTTGTCCGCGCCGACGACGAGCCGGCCTTCGCCCGCCTGCGCGGCTTCGTCTGGCTCGCCGGCAGCGCGGCGGCGGGCGTGGTGGGCGGCGTGGTCGCCAACGACGTGCTCGATGCCACCTCCGGCAACTCGGTGGCCATCGGCGTGGCGGTGGGCGTCCTCGTCGTCAGCGGCGCCCTGTGGTCGGGGCGGGCGCGTCCCGCGCAGCAGTTCTCCACCCTGGCAGCCCTCGAGGTGACGGCCGGCGTCGTCTTCTGGGCCGTGGGCGGCCCCATCGCCGCCGGACTCGTGACGCTCGCCATCTCGGCCGCAGTGCTGGCAGCCGGTGTCGTCCGCGCAACGCCGACGCCGTGGCTGGCGAGCGCCGTCGGCGCCGTCGGCGCCCTCATCGGATCGGCGCTCACCATCGAGCGGTGGCGCGAGCCGGGTTCGCTGCTGCCGATCGCGGTCGGACTCGCCGTCGTCGCACTTGTCGAGACTCGCCGCATTGCGTTCCTGCGCGGCGAGCGGATTGCACTGCTCGTGTTCGCCGTCATCGCGTTCATCGCCAACGTGCCCTCGACCATCGGCTACTTCGGCCGCGAGGCCGGCATCGTCACCGGGCTCGTCGTGTGGATCGTTGGCGCAGCGTCGATCGGGATGGTGGTTCGCAAGCAGGTCGTCCACCCGGTCACGATCGAGCTCGCCGGCGGCGTGCTGATCATCGCCGGAGCTGCCGCCATGGCGTTCCAGAGCGGGTTCGTCGGCGTCGCCACGATCGTGGGCTTCGCCAGCGCGCTGGCGATGCTGGCGCTCGGCACGCGACCGGGCCGAGTGCTCATGTCGGTCACCGGATCGCTCGGACTGCTCGTCAACGTGCCCTGGGCGATCAGCCACTTCTTCCCCGGAGAGAACCGGGCACCGCTGCTGATCGCCGTGTCAGGCCTGCTGCTCGTGGTGGTCGCCGTCGTGCTCACCCGCATGGGCGGACGATTCCGCCGCGAACTGCAGCGCTGACGCTCAGCGGAGCCGCTGCGCCTCAGCCCACGGCAAGCCGGCGGTCGCGTCGGGGTCGTGCGGCAGTCCGAGCACGCGCTCGGCGACGATGTTGCGCTGCACCGCCCATGTGCCGCCCCCCACGGTGAGCGCCTGACTGAACAGAAAGCCGTGATGCCAGCCGGCATGGTGCAGTGAGGCGGCCTGCGGGTGCATCGACGAGTCGTCGCCGTCAGGTGCACTTCCCCCAGTGAGCATCGCTGCGGAACCGATGAGGTCGCGGGCGAGTTCCATGACGTGCTGGCCGTGCTCGTCGGCGAGCAGCTTGCGAATGCTCGCCTCAGGTCCGGGCTGCTCGCCGCGCACCTTGGCACTGACGGTGCGCATCCGGATGAGGTCGAGCACGCGGTGCTCGATGTACACCTGCGCCAGCCGCTGGCGCATCAATGGATCCGCAATCGGTCCGGCGGCGCGCACCGCGTGCAGCAGGTCGTCGGCGGTGGGACCGCGGCCCCACAGCACGCCGGCACCCGACAGCGAGACGCGTTCGTTGCCGAGCGTCACCTTGGCGAGCCGCCAGCCATCGTGCAGGTCGCCCACGAGGAGGTCGGCAGGGATGCGCACGTCGGTGAAGAAGACCTCGTTGAACGTGGCCTCACCGGTCATCTCGCGGATCGGGCGGATCTCGATGCCCGGCAGGTCCATCGGACAGATGAAGTAGCTGATGCCCCGGTGCTTGGGGGCATCAGGGTCTGTACGGGCGATGAGAATGCCGAACTTCG
>JBJOMQ010000101.1:0-8512 GCA_046052275.1 Actinomycetota bacterium
ATGGATGCGACGACCAGTGGCATTCGAGCCGGTGAACGTGATGCCAGCGACGCGTCCATCGGCGACGAGGTGCGCGCCAGCACCCCAGCCGTGCACGACGTTGAGGACGCCGTCGGGGAGTCCCGCGTCTGCGAATGCGCGGGCGAGCATGTCGCCCATGAGGGGCGTCATCGGCGACGGCTTGAACACCACGGTGTTGCCGGCAGCGAGTGCCGGGCCGATCTTCCTGCTTGCCAGGTTGAGGGGGAAGTTCCAGGGGGTGATGACACCGACGACGCCGATGGGATCGCGTGTCGAGTACACGAGCGGCGTGTCGTCGCTCGGGAATGTGCTGCCGGTGAGGCGGTATGCCTCACCGGCATAGAGCTCGAGGTTCTTCGGCGTGCGACCCGATTCGTTGCGAGCGTCGGCAAGCGGCTTGCCCTCCTCGCGAACCATCTCGGCAGCGATCGAGTCGGCACGCTCGGCGAGTCGGCGCGCCGCCGCCATGAGGATGTCGGCGCGTTGGGTAGGCGTCGTCCGGCGCCACGCCGCGGCGGCGTCGCTGGCAGCGTCGACAGCCGATGCGACGTCGGCAGCGGTCGACTCAGGTGCGGTGGAGACGAGCACGCTGGAACGGGCGGGATCGAAGCGCTCGAACCGCGCCCCGTCGGAGGCCTCGCAGTCGGCGCCGCCGATCCGATTGCGGACATGTGCCGCTGCCTCGGCACTCATGACGTCGGGCTCGGCGGACGCCAGTTGTCCCACTTCGAGAAATCCGCCGTGCGGCCGAGGTGAGTGAGCAGCGCCGTGATCCCGGCCTGGCAGCAGGCGATGTCCTCCTTGGTGTGCCCGCCGGAGACGCCGATGCCGCCAACTACCTCTCCGTCGATCTCGATCGGCCAGCCGCCGACGAAGATCGAGAAGCGGCCGCCGTGCATGTTCATGATCCCGAAGGCCTCCTGGCCCGGCTGCGCATTCGTGTAGGTGTGCGTCGGCCTCCGGTGGCAGGCGGCAGTGAACGCCTTGTTGATGGCGATCTCGACACTTGTCGGCTTGCCGTTGTCGGGCCGCTTCACGACGAGCGGCCATCCGGCCGCGTCGACCACCGCGACGACGGATCCGACGTTCAGTTCCTTCGCGGTGGCGAGCGCAGCATCGACCGCGATCTCTGCCTCTTCCATTGTGAGCCGGTTCACCTGCAGCATGGTTCTTGCTTCCTTCGAGTCGGGGATTGTTGGTGGACATGTCGCGAGAAGGACGTCGTACCCGGAGAGCGGGGGATTCGCCGACTTGTTCTAGGTTCGATGCTCATGCCGAGCTGCGCTCCCACGCAAGTCCCGCCGCAGCGACATCCTGCAGCGCGACGCCCTGGGTCTCGAACAGCACCGGCGCACTGCCAGCGCGCGGTACGACGACACTGCCGGCGACGAGGTCGCGCAGTTCGATGGCGCGGCCCCAGTCGAAGCGGCCCTCCTTCGCAGCGCGGATGAGGTCGCCGCACTCGACTCTGCTGCCGACGACGTCGTCGCAGACCACCGCGACGCACCGTTCGATGACGTCGGCGCCGATCTCGCAGCGGTCGTACTTGGTGGCGCCGACGGCGCAGATCAGTGCACGGTCGCTCACGGCACCTGCGGGGAACAGCGGCTCGGTGCTCTGCGTGACGGTGACCACGACGTCGGCGCCATCGACTGCCTCGGCGGCCGACGCCACCGACGTCGCATCGATGCCGGCATCGCGAGCCCTGGCTGCCATGGAAAGCGCGGCGTCGGGACGGACGTCGTGCAGGGCCACATGCTCGAGGCCGAGCTCGGCGGCGAGCATCTCGAGGTGGTACCAGCCCTGGCGTCCGCACCCGATCAGCGCTGCGCGCCGGCTGCCCGGCGCTGCGAGTGCGCGAATGGCGAGCGCGCATGCGGCGGGCGTGCGGAACCGGGTGAGGGCATCGCCGTCGAGCGTGCAGAGCAGCGCGCCGTCGAGGTCGAACAGCACATTGAGGAACGTGAACACGCCGTTCTTCGTGGCGTATACCTTGCCGCCGCTGTACGGGGGTACCACGGCGGCCATCGCGCTGGCCATGCCGCCGGCAGCCTGCGAGCGGACACGCTGCGTCGAGTCGGCGTCGCCGCGGCCCCATGCGGCGAACGCGGTGCCGACGACTTCGGTGACGGACGCGAGGTCGAGCAACTCGGCGATGCGGTCGTCAGAGAGGTGGATCATCGGGTGGGCGCGGTCATCGGAGCGGCATTCGCGGGCAGGCGACGCGATTGCATACTGTATGCGAAATGGGCTTCGGCGTCCGCAGAGATACGAGGTGAGTCCCGATTCGACTGCGGTCGGCGACGCCAGCGCCGACCCGTCCGACGGGCGGGCCGCCGTTCGCTGGCTCGTCTTCGGCCTCGTCTGCGCCGCCTATCTCGTGGCCACGACCGGCGAGCAACTGCTGTCGCCGGTGTTCCCGTCGGTGAAGGACGACCTCGACCTCACCGTCGGACAGGGAGGCATCGCCTTCGCGCTGCTGAGCGGCAGCATCGCCGCCTGCAACGTGCTCGGCGGGTGGCTGCTGCGCCGCATGTCACCGGTGGCGCTCATCGCCAGGTCGTGCGCTGTGGGCGCAGTCGGCTCGCTCGTCACCGCGCTCGCGCCCGGTTACGGCGTGCTGCTCGTTGGACAGGTGCTGCTCGGTTCGTCGGCTGGGCTGTTCTTCCCGTCGGGTCTGCAGTCGGTCGGGCTTGCGGCACCCGCCCATCGCCGAGGCTTCGCGATGGGCATCTATGGCGTTGCGTTCAGCCTCGGCCTCACGATGGCAGCGGTGCTGGGCGCGATCGGCTCGTCATGGGGCTGGCGGACGCCGTTCTGGATCGCCGTCGCGCTGTTCGCTGCGTCGGCAGTGGGATGCGTCTGGATCCGGCTGCCGGCACCGACGAGCGTCACCCATCTCGACCGCGTGCCGATCCGCACCGTGCTGAGCCTCCCCACCGCAGTCGGCACAGTGCTGGCGGTGTGCCAGTACGGCGCGGTGCCGTTCCTGACGACGTTCGCGGTGCTGGAGTGGGGTATCACGCCATCGGAGGCGGCGACGGTGCTGATCGTCGGACGCCTGCTGTCGATCCTGGCCAAGCTCATCGGTGGGGCGAGTGCCGATCGAATCGGCGCTCGGCGCAGCGCCCGTCGCACCGGCATCGTGCTCGCTGCCACCGGCGTGCTGTGGGTGACGCTGCCAGGCAGCATCGCCGTGTACGGCATCGCCGCCATATACGCCGGCGGCGTCAGCACGCTGGGGCCGGTAGCGAACACGCTGGCGGTCGAGCGATTCGGCCAGAACGGCATGGCACTGGGCATGTACCGCTCGATCCAGATCGCGCTCGGAGCGCTCTCGAGTGCCGTCGTCGGGCTGGTGGCCGACCAGTTCGGCCTGCGCGTCACACTCGCAGTGGCCACGGCGGCCACGCCGCTGATGCTCCTCTACATCTGCCGCGAGCCCTCCGCAGCGACATCGCCCGACCTGTCGAACTCGGCCTGACGAGGCGGGCGTTCCGGTCCCCAACCGTTCGCCCGGCGGCGCAGACGGTCAGATCCCGAGTGCGAGGCCGACCGTTCTGGGATCTGCAGCTGCCTGCCATGCCTCGCCCGGCATCGGCAGCCGGATGATCTGCTGCGCGCTTCGGCAGGCCCATCGTGCTGCGTGCACGACGCGTCCGCTGACCGCAAAGCTGTCGGCACCCTCGAGACCCTCCTCGATGCGGACGCCATCGTCGTCGGGCAGCCACTCCCAGACCGGTGAGGCAACGAGATGCCCTGGTCGGGCCTCGCCTCCGAGCAGGCGCGCCAGCATCTGTGCGTTCCACGGCAGTTGATTCGCGCCGCCAGGCGTGCCGCCGAGCCAGCGCACGCCCCCGGCATCGGACACGGCCCACGCGTGCAGCGTGGTCGCTGGGCGGCGGCCGGCGGTGGGGAAGTTCGGGTGTCCTTCCACCGGCGTGAAGCCGCGACCGGCTCGATTCGCGAGCGGCAGTTGATAGCCGGGCACGATGATGCCGCTGCCGAATCTCGGGTACGAGTTCGAGTGCACCACGACGGCAGCGTTGCCGTCGGAATCTGCCGCCGAGACGATGGAGGTGCCGCCGGGATCGCCGAGTGTGGCCCGCTGCTCGGCGATCGACGCCATCACTGCGCTGTGAAGTGCAGCGGCCGATCGCGGACCGTCGGCGTAGCGACCCAGCGCGTCGAGCAGGCTCGGCCCGTGCGTTGGGGCGGGTGTCGCCCAGACGGTCGAGTCGTCGATCGACCGCGAGGCGCACGGCAGCCACTCGGCACGGGCATGCTCGAAGTCGTCGCGTCGCAGTGCGCCGCCGCGGGTGACGACTGCATCGAGGAGCGCGTCTCCGACGGGTCCGTCGAGCAGGTGCTCGCCGCGGAGCACCCACTCGTCGAGCACCGCTGCGAGTCCGTCGAGTCGCACGATCGTGCCGGCGCGGATCGGCGAGCCGCCGGGGTAGTAGTCGGTGCCGTCGGGGTGCATCTCGGCGACGAGGTCGTGTGCCATCTCGGAGAGGCGCTCGCACACCGACGCCCATGCGAAGCCGCCGCGGGCAAGCGCGATCGCCGGTGCCGCAAGGCGCGCCCTCGGCAGTCGTCCGAGCTCGGCGAGCGCCGCGTGACCGGCGGCGGCGGCCGGCGGGCCGACGCTGTCGGGTCCGACATCGCGCCAGGTGCCCGACCGGGCGACGGCGGCATGGCCTGCTGCCGCTCCGCCCACTGCGATCAGCGACCGCGGTGTCGAGTCGCCCGCAGCGAGCACGATGGCGATGAGGTCGCCGCCGAGTCCGCACTTCGGGGGAAGCAGCACCGACTCGGCCAGCGCAGCGGCCACAACGGCATCGAAGGCATTGCCGCCGTCTGCCAGCACGGCCGACGCTGCGACGGCAGCCTGTGGGGCGGCGGCGGCCACCACCCCTCGGGCACCGCGGCCGGTGACCTGCTCGGCCATCGTCGTCAGCTCGTGGGACGGTCGGCCCATATGGTCACCTTGTCAGACAGGAGGCGGTCGATCCGCCACGGCGACATTGGTCGCCGCGGCGTGACCGGATGGGGGAGCACGATCCTTGCGGTCAGCCAGCTGTCGTATACAATATACCCACCGCTGCTCGCGGCTCGAGCACACACTCCCACCGTCCGGCCCCGGCCGGCATTGCGAAAGGAATCGCCCAGATGGCTGAGCTCATGTCGGAGAAGGATTTCCGCGTCGCCCTCGAGGAAGCGATCAAGGGCCGCGAGGCGCGCAATGCCTCGTTCTCGCAGGCGTGGGCGAACGGCGAGCTGCAGCGGCACCACTTCGCACGCTGGGCCGAGAACCACTACCACTACGTCGGCCCCTTCGCCGACTACCTCGGCTACATCTATTCGAACACCCCCGACCATGCCACCGATGCCAAGGACTTCCTGCTGCAGAACATGTACGAGGAAGAGCTCAGCGATGTGCGTCACACCGACTTGCTGATGCGATTCGCCGAGGCGTGCGGCACCACCCGCGAGCGCGTCATGGACATCGACAACTCCACGGCAGTCACAAAGGGTCTCCAGGGCTGGTGCTATGCGATCGCCATGCGAGAGCACTTCGCAGTCGCCACCGCGGCCCTCGTCGTCGGCCTCGAGTCGCAGGTGCCGAGCATCTACCGCCGCCAGTACCCGGCCCTCATCGAGAAGTACGGGTTCACCGAGGAAGAGGCGGAGTTCTTCGACCTGCACATCACCTCCGACGAGATCCACGGCGAGCGCGGCTACCAGATCGTTCTCAAGTACGCCAACACCCCCGAACTGCAGCAGCGCAGCCTGCAGCTGGTGCGCCACGGAGCGGACATGCGCTTTTCGTACACGTCGGCGCTGTACGACACGTACGTGAAGCCCGACCTCGTGAACGCCTGAGGCGTCGTGCCGACCATCCGCTTCGAGACGTCGAACCAGGAGGTCTCGTTCCCGGAGGGTGAAGAAGTCAACCTCCTTCGCATTGCCCTGCGCAACGACGTCGCCATTCCGTTCAAGTGCGCGAGCGGGAACTGCGGAACCGATCGGGTCCGGGTTGTCGAGGGCGTCGACCAGTGTGTGCCTGCCCGGCGCCGCGAGCGTGAACGCCTCGGCGACCTGCTCGACGAGGGGTACCGGCTGTCATGCCAGACGTACGTGAAGGGCGACATCGTCGTGGCGTGGGATCCCGACCAGACCGCCCTCGGAGCCACGGGACGCGCCTACGAGCAACTGAAGCAGGTGTGGCTCGCCAAGGACGACGGCGAATGACGGTCGTGTGGCTATGAGCAATTGGACGGCCATAGGGACTGCCGAGGATGTTGCTCGGCGCAGGAAGGTCGTGGTTGCGGTCGGTGGCCTCGACGTGCTGGTAGTCGCGCACGAGGGCGAGTTCTATGCGTTCGACAATCTCTGCGTGCACCGCCAGCGCGAGCTCACCAAGTCGGTCATCCTGAACGGCAAGCTGGTCTGCCCGGGCCATCAGTGGGCCTTTGCGCTCGACACCGGCTGGGAGACCATCAAGGAGACGTATCAGCCCACCTACGACGTGCGTGTCAGCGACGGCGTCGTCGAGGTCGGTTCACGGCGCCCACTGCCTGCCTGAGTCCACTCGAAGTCCCTCATCGTGGTGACCTTGGTCGGTCGCCTCACCGCTTCGGACGGCTGACAATGCGGGAGTGAGCGCTGTCGGGTCGTCTCAGAGTTCCGATGGCGGTCTCTCGTCGGCCGAGGCGGCCAGTCGACTCGAACTCGAGGGTGCCAACGAGATGCCAGTGGCTCGGCGCCGGGGAATTGCAGAGCGGATGAGGCCGGTGGTGGGGCAGCCGATGCTCGTGCTGCTCCTCGCCGCTGCGGCGGTGAACTTCGTGCTCAGTTCGCCGCTCGACGGAGGGATCCTGCTCGCGTCGGCTGTGCTCGTCATCAGCATCACGGTGGTGCAGGAGCACCGCACAGAGCGCGCGCTGGCGGCGCTCCGCGACATGGCGGCGCCCAGAGCGCTCGTCATCCGTGGTGGCGTGCCGGTGCGGATTGCCGCTCGCGAGGTCGTTCGCGACGACGTGCTGCTGCTGTCAGCCGGCGACCGAGTCGCCGCCGACGCACGGCTCATCGCGTCGTCCGGGCTTGCAGTCGACGAGTCGATGCTCACCGGTGAGTCGGTGCCGGTCGACAAGTCGCCGGACGCGGCAGATGAAGTGTGGTCAGGCACGCTTGCAGTCCGTGGCCACGGCACGGCCATCGTCACCGGCGTCGGGAGGTCGACCCGCATGGGCGGACTCGGGGTCGCTCTGGAATCGATGAGGATCGAGCGGACTCGGCTGCAGGACGAGGTCGACCGACTCGTACGGCTTGTCGGGATAGCGGGTGCGGGCGCCGCAGCGATCGTGGTGGTGGCCTATGGGCTCACGCGTGGCAGCTGGCTCGACGCTTCGCTCGCTGGCATCGCGACAGCAATGGCAATGCTGCCCGAGGAGTTCCCGGTCGTGCTCGCTGTGTTCGTGTCGATCGGTGCCTGGCGAATGTCGCGCCAGCGCGTGCTCGCCCGCAGGTCTCCGGTCATCGAGGCACTCGGCATGGTCACAGTGCTCTGCGTCGACAAGACCGGCACCCTGACCGCCAACCAGATGGAGGTCTGCGAGGTGCTCGCGGACGGCCTCACGTGGTCGGTCGACGACGGACCTGCACCGGAATGGGCGACGGCCGTGCTGGATCACGCAGCTGCCGCCTCGCCTGCCAACAGCGCCGACCCCATGGACCGAGCAGCGATCGCGATGGCGGGAAGGGCGGCCGGCGAGACGAGCGCGGCGGGCGAGTTCGTGCGGGACGGCTGGACCCTGCTCCGCGAGTACCCGCTCGACGACGACCTGATGGCCATCACGCACGTCTGGCGGCATGGGGAGTCCGGTGGGCTCGAGGCAGTGGCGAAGGGGGCGCCGGAGTCGATCGTCAGGCTGTGCCGCCTCGACGCCGCCGCAGCCGGCACGGTGGCGGGCGTGGTGGCGGCAGCTGCCGACCGCGGGCTTCGCGTCCTCGGCGTCGCCCGTGCGTCGATCGCCGAGGCGGCGCAGCGAGCGGACTCTCCGGTGGGCTTTCCGTTCGAGTTCGCCGGACTGCTCGCCCTTCGTGACCCTCTGCGCCGAGGGGTGCCGGCCGCAGTCGCCGAGTGCAGCGCCGCAGGCGTACGAGTCGTGATGATCACCGGCGATCATCCGGCGACGGCGCGTGCCGTTGCCGCAGCTGCCGGGATCGACGTGTCAGGTGGCGTGCTCACGGGTGCCGCCGTTGCGTCGATGGATGACGACCAGTTCGCGGCAGCCGCTGGGACGTCGTGTGTGTTCGCCCGCATGCAACCCGAGCAGAAGCTCAGGCTCGTACGGGCACTGAAGTCGATCGGCGACGTCGTAGGAATGACCGGCGACGGAGTCAATGACGCGCCGGCGCTTCGGGCGGCCGATGTCGGGATCGCCATGGGCGGGCGGGGCAGCGACGTGGCACGCGAGGCCGCAGC
>JBJOMQ010000102.1:0-8423 GCA_046052275.1 Actinomycetota bacterium
GAGCCCTTCTCCACCACATAGCGCAGCAGCGATGACGGAATTCGCACGCGAAGGTCCGGTGGAGTGTCGACGATCTCGCCGACTGCGTCGACATGGCCCTGCACGAGGTGGCCGCCGAGTCGGTCGGCCAGGCGCACCGGCCGCTCGAGGTTCACCGGATCGCCGGGACGCAGCGTCCCGAGGCATGTACGCCGCCAGGTCTCGTCGCTGACATCGCACGCCCACCAGTCGCTGCCCCACTCGACGACAGTGAGGCAGCATCCGCTGACGGCGATGGACGCGCCGAGCACGACGTCATCGAGCACGGTGCCCGCCTCGATGACGAGCCTCGCGCCGTCTCGCGACCTCACGCGGCCGAGTTCCTCCACGATCCCCGTGAACATCAGTCCCCCTCTCCGGCGTCTGGCCGGAAGTCGATTCGAATGTCTGAGCCCATCTGCGTCACGCTCGCGATGCGGCCGCGGCGAAGTGCTGCGATCGACGGCGCCGCCGGGCCCGACACGAGTGGCGCTGCGTCATCGCCGCCAAAGATCGCAGGCGCGAGATAGACGATCACCTGCTGTACGAACTCTCCGCGCAGGAACGATCCGGCGACTCGGGCGCCGCCCTCGACCAGCAGTTGCAAGGTGCCCTCATCGCCGAGATGTTCGAGCAGTTCGGCGATGCCGCCGTCCCACTCGAGGCAGGGATGCACCCTGGCTCCAGCCGGTGCCGAGCCGAGCACCACTCGCCGGGGGTTGCGTCCGCATGCCGAGCGGACTGTCAGCTCGGGATCATCGGCGCGCACCGTGCCTGCGCCGACGAGGACCGCATCGCTCTCGGCTCTCAGGCGGTGCACGTCGGCGCGCGCCTCGGCGCCTGTGATCCACCTCGATGAGCCGTCAGGCGCAGCGGTACGACCGTCGAGGGTGGACGCCATCTTCAGCACCACCCATGGTCGGCCAGTGCGACGATGGTGCAGATACGGCGCCAACTGCTCGGCGACCTCGTCGCTGCGCACGCCAGACTCCACCTCGATGCCCGCCCGGCGCAGTCGTGCAAGCCCGCTGCCATCGACCCGGGTGTCGGGATCGACGACTCCGACGACCACTCTCGAGATGCCGGCCTCGACCAGCGCATCTGCACAGGGAGGAGTGCGCCCGGTGTGGCTGCACGGTTCGAGTGTCACGGCCAGCGTCGCACCTGCCGCCGACGCGTCGGCGGCTCGCGCTGCATCGAGCGCCACCCGCTCTGCATGCCGTCCGCCCGGCGGCTCGGTGGCTCCGGCGAACACCCTGCCGTCGACGGTGCGCAGTGCCGCCCCCACCCACGGGTTGGGCGACGTGAGGGCGCGCACCGAGGCCGCCGCCTCGAGTGCCAGTCCCATGAGTTCGTCGTCGTCCACTCGTTCGTCTCCGTGCGTGCTGCCCGAGCGAGGGCGCACCACACGGCACGGCCACAGCAGGGCCGGACGTCCGCGGCCTGCCACGGACGTACGACCGCGGCTCGGGGACGCGTCGACGCGGCACGCACCTTGCTCCCATCCGGACTGTGACCGTCGGCCCCGGAATTACACCGGGTCGGCCCCCCGGCTGAGCCGAGGGGTTCGCGGGCTGTGACCGCCGGTAGGGATTTCCACCCTGCCCTGCAAGGGGCGTGTAACTCAGTTGTGGCCTAGACCGTACCGGCGGACCACGGCCGGTGGCTACTCGGGGAGCCGTGCGTCGCCGGTCAGCGGAGCACTCGCACCAGACCGCCGACCGGGTCGACCTCGACCAGGGCTCCGTCGGGTATGTCGAGCAGGGCCCTCGGCGCTCCGACGACCGCCGGGATGCCGAGCTCGCGGGCCAGCACGGCAGCGTGGCTCAGGGCGCCTCCCTCGGCCGTCACGACCGCACCGGCCATCGACAGCACCATGTTGAAGGCCGGCGTGGTGCACGGGACAACGAGCACATCCCCCGGCTGGAGCTGTTCGAGCGCCGCCTCGGGGCTGCCGGCCAACCGCGCCGTGCCTCGATACGGTGCGCTGCCAACGCCAACGCCGCTGAGGCCCTCCGACTTCGTCTCGCCGTCGAGACCGGCCTCGGCGATGACGCGCTGGACGAAGCCCACCACCCGCGCCATCGCAGGCGGCAGCACGTCGAGGGGCGGCGCTGGCTCGTCGACGCCGAGCCTCCTCGGTGCTGACTCGACGTCTACCCGCTGACGCCAGTGCTGGCGCGCAGCCAGTTCATCGGCGGCCGGACCCGTGCCCGACATCGCCGAGGCCACCTCGTCGACACCGAGTTCGAGCGCATGCTCGGGCTTCGCAGCTCGGCCGGCGGCGACGAGCCGGCGGCCGACCTCGAGCAGGGCGAGACGAACGAGCCCGAACGGCCACTCGATCGTGTGCGGGCCGTTGTCGTCGCGCAGGTCCATGGCAGCACGGGCCTCGGCGAGGAAGAGATCGAAGAGCGAGCGATCGGCCGCTGGTACCCGGTCGCGCACCTCGGCTGTTCGCCGCTCGAGCGCGCCAGCAGCTGCTGCAGCGCGCTCGCTGTCGTCGCGCGCTGCGAGGATGGTGGCGAGCAGCACGCTCGGCGACTCGGCCAGCGAGAGTCCGTCGATGTCGTAGCGCGAGACAATGAGCCGGCCGCGCAGGCGGAGGAATTCGTCGAGATCTGCCGCCACGGCCCGCGACACCGAGCGGAGCTCATCGAGCGTCGACGGATTGGCACCTGCGTCCTCGACGGCCACCCGGATCCTGCGCAGCGCCCGCTCGGCCGACGAGGTCGACGGTGAGGCGCCCTCCAGCAGCGGGATCACCTCGCTCGACGGAATCCCCCAGCCTGCCGCTGCGTCGAGCAGCAGGCCGATTGGGCCGAGGTCGTAGTTGTGCAGCCAGAAGTGCTGATCCCACATCGCGACTGCATGGTCGACGACGCGCACTGCGTGAGCGACGAGCTCGTCATCGCCGAGCGCGGCGAGATCGATGTCCTGAATGACGAGGTTCTCGCGTTCGCACTGTTCGCGCATGCCGCCAGGTGCCGACCATTCTGCGAGCACTCGACGCCACGGGCGCTCCTCAAGCACTCGCTCGGCAGTTGCTGCGCGGCGGCGCATCTCGGGATGCAGGCGCATGGCCAGCTTCAGCAGCGGCTTCGGCGGCACCTTCGTCGCAGCGCGATCAGGAGCAATGAGCGGCCGGATCCGCGAGTAGACGAGGCCGTTGACGAAGCGGAAGTCGAGTCCGTCGAGTGGGGCTCCCATCTCGGCAAGGCCTCGCCGCGTCCCGGTGATAGTGCTGGTGGTCTGGATGTGCTGGCAGATCAGCGTGGCCGGCCGGTTGACATGCGAGCGGTCGAGGTTCCACATTCCGGGCCCTGGCGCAGTCCAGGTGAGCGGAGCGGACGGGTCGTGCTGCGGCGTCGCCATGTGCGAAAACTAGCCATCCACGGGCGGCAGCGAGTCCGGCTCCGCTAGTCGGGACAGAGGGTGTAGCGAATCGGCAGGCGCTTGTGGCCGCCCACGAAGGTGGACCGTGCCATCGGTGCGTCGCCGGCAAGTTCGAGGCTGGCAAGCCGGGGCACGACGGCCCCGAAGAGCGAGCGCATCTCGTTCCGCGCCAGTTGCGCGCCGAGGCAGAAGTGGGCCCCGTGCCCGAACGAGACGTGCTTTCCCGCGTTCGGCCGGTCGATGTCGAATCGCAGCGGGTCGTCGAAGAATGAGGGATCGAGATTCGCGGCCGCATACGACAGGTAGAGGCGATCGCCACGCTCGAGCCGCTGGCCGGCCACTTCCGCCGGCTCGGCGACCGTGCGCATGAAGTGCCGCACTGGAGCCGTGAGCCGCAGGCACTCCTCCAATGCGTTGGCGAGCAGGTCTGGCTGCTCCTGCAGTCGGCGCAGCGCTGCCGGGTTCGAGGCAAGGAGGTGCATCGCACCTGCCATCGCGCTCGATGTGGTGTCGTGGCCGGCGGTAGCGACGATGACGTAGTAGCCGAGCATCGGGAGCTCGGCAATCGGCGCGCCGTCGACGACGGCATTGGCGATCACGCTGGCAAGGTCGGTCGTCGGTGACTGCCGTCGATCGGCGGCCAGTCCGCGGAAGTACTGGAAGAAGTCCTCGACGATGCGCTCGCGCGTCTCGGGCGACTGCGGCTCGCGCTGAAGGTCTGGGTCTTCCTGGCCGAAGAGCTCCTGCGTGAGGCGCAGCATGTCGGCGTAGTCGGACTCTGGAAGGCCGAGTACCTCGAGGATCACCTGCAGCGGATACGGAAGCGCTATCTCGGCCACCCAGTCGCACTCGCCGCCGAGCGCACGAAGGCGCTCGACTGCCCGGGCGCTGAGGTCGTCGAGACGCGCCGTCATCCGGCCGATGCTGGCGGGCTTGAACCAGTCAGACGTCAACTGACGGTGCACCGCGTGCTCGTGGCCGTCCATGTGAATCAGGGCGCGCAGTTCGCGTCGTCGGGCAGCGTCCTGCTCGAGCGTCGACAGCACCGGCCGCGGCGCATTGCAGAACGTGGCAGCGCGCCGCTCGACGTCGAGCACGGCGTCGTGGCCGATCACTGCCCAGAACGGCGCATATCCGGGCGCCTCGACGCGATGAATCGGTCCCGACCGATGGAGGTCGACAGCAGCACGCCGCCATCCGCCGATGTCAGCCCACCGGTCGCCGTTGGTGAAGAGATCGACGTACGCCATGTTCACGACGCCCGTCAGGCAGTTCGCCGCCGAAGCGAGCTCACGGCACGAGCACGCCGCGCTCGACGACCGTCACGCCGTCGAGCGTGATGGTGTGGTTGCGCAGCGGCAGATCGAAGTGCCCGGCCGTGAACCGGCCGGCGTTCTCGTTGGCGCCGGTCGAGTAGAGGAAGTTCCCGGCGAAGGCCCGCACCTCGGTGCCCCACAGGTCGCGCTTGTCCCACAGCGCGAGCGAATCCCACCGGGCGTTGCGGTTGAGGCCCCAGCCGACATGGCTGGTGGCATAACTCTCGCGGTCGCCAAAGGCTGACAGGTACGAGCGGAACAGGTCGGCGTCGAGTCCGTCGCCATCGATGTCGGTGATGTGATCGTCGAGGATCGTCAGCCGCACCGTCGACTCCATGTACCGGCCAAAGGTGAGATTGACATCGCCGGGCGCGAGCACGACGACCCCCTCGACAGAGTGCGATGCCGGGAAGGCGAGCACCAGTCCGCCCGGCCAATGGGCAATCGACCCCGGGCCGTCGGTGAGTCCGACCGAACCGGCGGTGAACGCGCCAGCGAGCCGAACGGTGAGATCGGTGCCGGCCGCGCTGTGGGCGCGCATGACCGCAGCGCTCTTCAGCCGTGCGTGCGCTGCTTCGACCTCGGCCACTAGCGCGGGGTCGAACCGAAGTCGGTCGAACGTGTCGGGGTGCTCGTTCGAGACCATCAGCACTCGCGTGCCCCCGGCGAGGATCTCGCCCAGTTCGGGCGCATGCAGCAGGCCCTCGACAGTGCAGTCGACCACCATGTCGGTGCGGGCAAGCGCGGCGACAACCGCGCGGTTGCGGGCAATCGCCTGCGACGCACCTGTCGACCGGATCGCAACCGAGTGTGCTGACGGCGGCGTCGGCAGGACGATGTCGAAGACCTGCGCCCCGAGACTCTGGGCGGCGAGGCGGGCGGTCTCGACGAGTTCGGTGCGGCTCCGCGACTCGCTGAGCACGGCGACGACCTCACCCGCCGTCATCGCACAGCGGCGGAACTGCTGCGCGAACGCGTCGACGTAGCGCCACTCGACGCTCATGCCCGCCGTCCCTGCCCCGGGACGGTCGTCGCGCCTACCAGTGTCGTCGTCACCACATACCTCGCATTCGCCCCGGGCCGGGTCGTGCCGCGTCGGCGCGCCCAGTGACAGTACCGGATCGGCGGCATCCGCAGCCTGGCCTCACTGCCACGGGAGTCCTGCATGTCGGGCGATGAGCGCAGTGACCTCGTCGGGGGCCTCGACGTTCAGCAGATGTCCGGCGCCCGGGATCACGTGGAGCGGGGCGTCGTGCATTGATGCTGCGATCGACTGCGCATACGCGACCGGTGTCTCGTGGTCGAGTTCGCCGACGGCGATGACCGTCGGCACCGTGAGGCTGCCGAGCCACGCCCGGCTGTCGTGGGTGACGAGCATCTCCACCGACGCTCTCAGGGCCGAGGCCGGCACCAGTGCCGCAGCGGCGATCTGCCCCGCCAGTGCCGCCTCGCTGAGTCGAGGCCCGCCGATCGAGGGAAGCACGCGTGGCGCCAGATCGGCAGGCTGCTGTCCTGCATCGAGGGCGGCCAGGCGGCTTCGCTGCCATTCGTCGGGCGAGGTGCCGTCGAGCCCGAATTTCGGGCTCGTGGCAAGGAGTGCCAGCGTCGCGAGGCGGGCCGGATGCCGGTGCGCGACGTGCTGGGCGATCATTCCCCCGAACGACAGGCCGACCAGGTGCGCCCGCTCGACCTCAAGCACGTCGAGGAACCCGGCCACTGCGTCGGCGACTGACTCGAAGCCTGCGCGCCCTGCGAGCGGTGCCGACATGCCGTATCCGGGCGCATCCCATGAGATCACCCTGCAGCAGGTGCCGAGTGCCGACAGTTGTGGCTCCCACGACAGGCGGCTGCCCATCAGGCCGTGCAGCAGCACCACGGGAGGCCCGTCGCCGTGGCCGGACTCGCGCCAGCCGAATCCGCCTGCCGAGCGCTCGAGGATCGCAGCAGGCCCGGTCACTTCGCGGCAGCGTATGGATGGAGCGCGTACGATGTCAATCAGCCGGATCGCACTCGACACGCGGGCGGCAGCGAGTGAAGGAGCGGCCATGACCACCGTGTCGGACGACATCGCCACTGCTGGTTCCGCCGCGGCCGACGTGCCGGCCGGCAACCGCACCGCATTCCGCGACGACCTCGTGCAGCGGGTGAGATCGATCGCCCCGCAGATGCGCGAGCGCGCCGTGCGCTACGACCGTCAGGCCAGTTTCCCCCACGAGAACTTCGCCGACTTCCGGCGGCTCGGACTGCTGGCGGTCTGCGTCCCCACCCGCTACGGGGGGCTCGGCGCAACGTATGCCGACTACATCCGCGTCAGCGAGGAGGTCGGCCGCTACTGCGGCGCGAGCGCCCTCACCTTCAACATGCACAACGCCACCATGCTCTGGTGCGGCCAGGTTGCCGACGCACTCGACATGAGCCACGAGCAGCGCGCCCACCACGAGGCCATCCGCGCCGAGATGTACCGCGGCGTGGTGGAGCGTGGCGAGATCCACAGCCAGCCGTTCAGCGAGGGACTCGCGCCCGGGGCCACTGCCGGTGTCGCCACGAAGGCAGTGCCCGTCGAGGGCGGGTGGCTGGTGAGCGGCCGGAAGATCTTCGCCTCGCTCTCCGGCGCCGCCAGCTTCTACAACGTCACGTGCGCCGTGCCCGGCGAGAGCGAGGTGCGGCTGCTCGGTGTGCCGTCCGATGCCGATGGCGTGCAGATCGTCGACGACTGGGATCCTCTCGGCATGCGCGGCACTGTCTCGCGCACGCTGCTGATGAACGACGTCTTCGTGCCCCACCACAACGAGTGGATGCCGGCCGGCTCCTACAACCAGGCGGCCCTGCGCTATCCGTGGATGTTCCTCTCGCTCGCCCCCAGCTACCTCGGCCTCACCAAGGGCGTGATCGACACGGCAGGCATGTACCTGCGCGGCGAACTGCCCGGCCAGGTGGCGGGCTCGCGCCGCGACCATCCGATCAAGCAGGTCGGCTGGGCGCAGATGAACCTCCGCTACGAGCAGTCGAGGGCGCTGCTCTACCACGCCATCGACAACGCCACGCTCGATCCCACCGAGGACGACCTCGCCACCGGCTGGGCGGCAGCGATCACCGTGATGGAGCATGCGGCCGAGGTGGCGTCGCTCGCCATCAAGGTGTGCGGCGGCCAGTCGATGATGAAGACGATGCCCCTCGAGCGCATGTACCGCGACGCCCGCCTCGGCAGTTTGATGCTGCCGTGGAGCGCCGAGGTGTGCACCGAGCGACTCGGCCGGGTGCGCCTCTTCCCCGAGTCGCCCGACACACCCGCCTGAGCGGGCCGACCACGCCTACGGGCGCGGACCGTCGGGATACGGCATCACGACGATGATCGTGCACACCGAGTTCGAGCGGTTCACCAGCGTGCGGGCCTCGCCGCCGGGAATCAGGCACGAATCACCGACGCGCAGCGTCACGTCCTGCGACTCGGTGATCACCGTCGCCTCGCCTGCCGTCACCACATAGACCCGCTCGAGCGGCGATGCGGCATGTTCGGCGCCGCCACCGGGCAGCACGTGCGACATCGACACCGAGAAGTTCTTGCAGTCGCTCGCCTCCCACCCCTGCAGGCGCAGCGCAACGACGCCACTGGGGCCAGGCGCGTCGTAGGGGCGAGCGTCGTCGAATCTCGTCACGTGCATCGGCTGCGCTCCTGGTGGCTGGGTCATTCGG
>JBJOMQ010000103.1:0-8285 GCA_046052275.1 Actinomycetota bacterium
AGGTCCTCTTCGATGGCGCGGCGCAGCCATGACCCGTGCGTGATCGGCTCGCCGAACATCGACTTGTTCACGTCTGCGTGCGCGTCGACGTGGACGACACCGACGGGCCCATGCACTTCGGCAATCGCCTGCAGTACAGGGTGCGTCACTGTGTGATCGCCGCCGATCCCGACGGGAATCGCACCGGCGGCCAGCACCTCCGCCACGAACTCGCGGATGATCGGCACGCACGCAGGAGCGTTGAACGTGTTGATCGCCACATCGCCGATGTCGCCGATGCGCAGGCTGTCGAACGGCGCAGCGCGGGTGGCCATGTGATACGGCCGGAGCAGGCATGACTCGGCACGGATCGCCCGCGGTCCGAATCGGGCGCCGGGTCGGTTCGAGGTGCCGATGTCGAACGGCATGCCGTAGACGGCGACATCGAGGCCGTCAGCGGTGGCGCCCACCGGCAGGCGCATGAACGTGGCAGGCCCGCCGAAGCGCGGCATCTGGTTGCCGCCCAGCGGCTGCGGATAGTCGGACCCAGTCGACATGGGTCACGAACCTAGCCGTCGGCCTGCGCGGCGCCGTCGGACGCCGACCGGTCGACGCCCGCTGCGCCGGCAACCCACTCCCACAGCGCAGCGCGCCGTTCGGGCGTATCGGCTCGGCGCGTCGACGGGATCTTGTGGATCGACCGCTCTGCCCGGTCGAGCCAGAACCGACCCGATGACCGAGTCGGGAGGTCGTCGTCGGCAGCCAGCCAGACGATGGTGTCGGCACCCTCGGCAGGGGTCCGCAGCAGCGGGCCGACGATCCGGCGGAACGTCGGCAGCGATGCGGCGACCCCGGGGGTGTCGGCCCAGCCGGGATGCATGGCGTGGAACACGACCTCGGAGGCAGGCACCCGGGCGGCCCACATCTCGTTGAGCGTCACCTGGGCGCGCTTGGCACGCGCATACTGCTCGGCACCCCGGTAGTCGCTGCCCATCTGGAGGCGAGTCACCGTGAGCGGCGCGGCGTACATGCCACCCGACGACACCGTCACGACACGGCCCGGTGATGCGGCACCGAGTGCCGGCAGCAAGAGACTCGTGAGCAGGAACGGTCCGACCACCTGGCTCGCCACGGTCTGCTCGATGCCCTGCGGACTCGTCTGTCGGTCCGCGGTGAGTGCACCGGCGTTGTTGACGAGCACGTCGATGCGTGCATGCCGTGCCAGCAATTCCGCAGCCCCGCGCCGTACTGCATCGAGATCTCCCATGTCGGCGGCCACGGTCTCGAGCGCCGCACCCGGCACTGCGGCGGCGATCTCAGCCCGCGTCCGTTCGATTCGACCGGCGTCGCGACCCCACAGCACCACCGTTGCCCTGCACGCCGCCAGCTGCTCTGCCGCTGCACGGCCGAGACCCGACGTCGCACCGGTCACCACGACGACGCGGCCGTCGAGGTGATAGCCGTCGAGCCGCGTCCAGCCAGCCACGCGCCGGCGCAGGGCCGGCCCGAGCCGCGTGAATGACGGCACGACCGGCACCTCGAGTACCCGGTCGACGACCCGTGCGGCCAGGCTCTCAGTGCGGTGATTCGACATGCGGGCAGGGTACGCGGCGACGGCGCACAGCGTCGACGCCTGCTCGAAGACCGGCTGACCGGCTGTGGGCGTCAGTCGGAAGCGGCGTCGCCGCCCGCATCCGACTCGGATGCGGCGCCACCATCGACAACGTCGGCAGCGTCGGTCTCGCCATCGTCGTCATCGTCGCTGGCAGACGCGCCGGCTGACGCCGCCCACGAGGGTGCCTGGCCCGTCTCGAGTTCGATCACCTTCGCCTTCGCGGCACGCCAGCGCGCATTCGCATCGGCGGCTGCGGCACCCTTGGCCGAGCGGACGGCGGCAATCGCCGCGTCGAGTTCGCGGCGTGCGACTGCGAGCGCTGCGGCCGCATCTGCCCGCGCCTTTGCGGCAGCCTTCTTGTCGGCAGCGCGGCGTTCGGCAGCGGCACGCTGCTCGCGGGCCCGCTTCTCGGTGTCCTTCAGCCCAGTGGCGAACCGCTCGACATCGGGCACGGGAGGCATCGCGCCCTGGGCACGGGCACGCTCACGGTGGCGACGTCTGCTCGGCACGGCCCCGACGCTATCCCGATCGCCACGGCCCGGTCACGTGGGCGGCGCAGGCAACGGTCAGCACCGCGTCAAGGCGAAACAGACGACCATCGCCGCGCCGTCAGCAACGGCCCCGATCTCGTCGCACTGCTCCCACCATGCGCTGTCGCCGGCACCGAGCAGGATCGGATCCGCATTTCCTGCCACGCGCACCGAGGCCGTACCGGCGACAACATGCACCACCGTGAGGTCGGCGCTCGCGTCGGCAGGATCGTGCTGCACCGCCGCCGAGTACCTGTCGCGGCGCCACATCAGGTTGAGGTCCACCGTGGGGCCCCCGAGCAACTCGGCATCGACCGCCCGCTCGCCGGCGAATGCGCAGGCAGCACCCGGCCGGTCGAGCACAACGTGCGACCCGTCGTCATCGAAGCGGAGCCGCACACCGTCGCCCTGCAACAGCACCAGGATCCGGTCGATGTCGGGAAAGGAGCTGAACGGCCCGTCATGTGCGATCGTCGCAGCCGAGAGGCGCCAGTCGAAGGGATCGCCTCCCTCCACGTGGAGCTGGCGGGTGACCCCGCCGCCATTGCGCCACGGCACCTCCGGCGCGTCCGACCAGCGGATGACGTGCAGTGTCAGAACCGCACCCTGCAGGCGCGAGGGCCGCGTACCTGGCCTCCGGCCCAGGTGACGGCAGCCGGGTCGACGAGCTCGAAGTCGGGGATGCGCTCGAGCCAGGCCTGCAACGCCACTCGCAGCTCGAGCCGTGCAAGGTTCGATCCTGCACATCGGTGGATGCCGGCACCGAACGCCACATGCCGGTTGTGCTGACGGTCGAGGATCACCTCGTCCGGGCGGTCGAACTGCCGGGGATCGCGATTGGCCGCAGGAAACGCCATGAGCACCCGGTCACCAGCGTGCATCGGACAGCCCTCGAACTCGGTGTCGCGCGACACGAGCCGCGCCATGGTGACCGGCGCGTACGCACGGAGGAGTTCCTCGACGGCGGTCGGCCACAGGCCTGGGTCGTCGCGCAGTTGGGCTCGATGCTCGGGGTGCTGAGCGAGGTGCCACAGCGAGGCACCAATCGACGACCATGTGGTGTCGATGCCGGCGATCAGCATGAGGTTGGCGACTCCGTGCACGTACTCCACCGGCACTCGCTCGCCATCTACTTCGGCTGCGAGCAACGTGGTGATGAGATCGTCCTCGCGTGGCGCGCGCTGGCGGTCGGCGATCTGCTCGGCGAGGTACACGAGGATGTTGTTGCGCGACTCGATGCGCGACGCCGGATCGACGAGTCCGGTCTCGAGGAGGCCGCGCACCCATCCGGTGAAGGTGTCGCTCATCTCTGGTGGAATGCCCAGCATCAGCGCGATCACGCGGACAGGAATCTGCTGCGCGTAGTCGGCTGCGGCGTCAGCCTCGCCGTCTGCAATGAACCCGTCGATGAGCGAATGGCAGAACTCGCGGGTGATCGACTCGTACTGCGCCACGGCCTGCGGAGCGAAGAACGGCAGGATCAGTCGGCGGTGCCAGTGGTGCTCGGGCGGATCGCTCGAGATCGGCGGCGCCGCAACCGCCGGGTAGATGTCGAGGCTCTCGGATCCGGGCGGCGCCGGAGTCACCAGCACGTCGTTCGAGGTGAACAGGTCGTACTCCTGCGCCATCGCCACGACATCGTCGTAGCGAGTGGGCATCCACGAGCCACCCCACCTCTCGGTGCGGGCGATCGGACAACTCGATTCGCGTATCGAGGCCATCACCGAAAAGGGATCACGGACGAAGCCAGGGTCGAAGATGTCGTAGTCGGATGTGGGATCACTCACCGGCCGACTCGGCTCGGACTCCATTACGACTCCTCGATGTGGATGGCGCGCTCGGGGCAGTTGCCCTCGGCGCGCCGCACCTTCGACTCGAGGTCGACGGGAATATCGCCGTCGAGGAGGACGATCGCATTGCCATAGTCGTCGCTGCCGAAGACCTCGGGGGCGGCGATGGCACACATCTGGTGCCCGTGGCACGCCGATCCGTCGACTGTCACCCGCATGGCAAGGTCCTCCTCGCCGACCCACTGCTGGTCGGCATCACCCCAACACCGTACCGCTCGTCGTTGCTCGCTCGCGGAGACGAGAGAAGGCCGCCAGGTTGATGGAGCGCCCGGTGCGCTCTCCGACGACCGACACGGGCGCGACGTCGTGGTCGATTCCTGCGTCGTCAGCATCGATGATCGCCCGCATGAACAGTCCCGACATCGGCGCATTCTTGAACTGGTTGCCACTTGTGCCGCATGCCATGAAGAACCCCGGCAGGTCGCTCTTGTCGTAGATCGGCACCCAGTCGTCAGCGACGTCGTACAGCGCGGCGAGGCCGGTCGGACGGTGCGGGATGCCGAACTCTGGCACCCGGCGCGCCAACCGCATCATCGTCGTCTCGAATCGCTCGACGGTGGGGAACGGATCGAGCGCATCCGGGTCGTCGAGCCAGTGCAGTTCGTCGCACTCGGGCTCGAGGCTGCCGACCATCCACTGCCCGCCGGGGAGCGGCCTGAGGTACTGGCCGATGTCGACGTCGGCGACTGCGGGAAATCCGTCCTCGAGGCGGAGGCCCTGCGGCGCCTCGACAGTGAAGACCTCCTGGCGCAGTGGCCGGTGGCCGATTCGCATCCCCGCCGTCACCTCGGCCATCTCATTGAGTCGATGGCTGTGCGGCCCGCCCACGTTCACCACGACCGGAGCGCGCAGCGTCTCACCGCCAGCCAGCTCGACGCCGTCGACGCGGCCGCCCTGCCGGCGGATCACCGTCACCTCCGAGCGCATGCGCAGCACGGCGCCGTGACGCTGCGCCGCATGGGCGAGGTTGCGCGCCGCGAGCATCGGATCGTCGACGAAGCCCGAGGTCGGCTCGAACACGCCCGTGAGCCCGCCGACCGCATCGTCGGCAAATGCAGGATCGTCGATGCGCTTCGGCGGGAAGTACACGCCGGCGTCGAAGCCGGGAAGGCGCTGCGAGATGCCGGCAGCGTCGAGCACCTCGTATGAGATGCCGATCTGGTCCCAGAGCTCGAGCACGCGCTCGGTGGTGTCGTTTGGAGTGCGGAACATCAGCATTCCGGTGCGCACGAAACGCGCCATGCCGTCGGGGTCAGCGAATCCAAGGTGCCGCTCCCACTCGATCCAGCGTGCCGCCGCTTCCCACGCAGCGAGGACGGCGTCAGGCGTCGAGTAGCTGAACCGGATCAGCGAGACAGACGAGCTCGTCGATCCTGCGCCGGGCGCCGGGCCCTTGTCGACCACCGCCACGGAGCGACCGGAACGAGCGAGCTCGAGCGCCACCGAGCACCCGATCACACCGGCACCGATCACCACCGCATCGAAGCGCTCAGCCATCTCGTCCCAGCCTCCCTCTCGACCTTGTGCGTGCTCGAATCCGTCAGGCGACTGCGGCTCCGAAGATGCTGCCGACGAGCATCGTGATGCCCATCGCTGCTGCACCGCCGATGACGACCCGCACGACCGACACCCGCCGCGACGATCCACCCGCCGTCGCCCCGACGAATCCGAGCGCGACGAGGGTGAGCAGCGCAACGATGATCACGACCGGGATCCGCGTCGCGCTCGGCGCAGCGAACGCAGCGATCAGCGGAATCGCCGATCCCACGGTGAACGCGGCGGCAGAACTGGCGGCGGCCTGGATGGGACGGGCCAGATTCGCCTCGGCGATGCCGAGCTCGTCGCGCAGGTGTGCGGCGAGCGCATCGTGCTCGGTCAGTTCGACGGCCACCGCGCGGGCGAGGTCGGGCGACAGCCCCTTGCCCCGGTAGATGGCGGCGAGCTCTTCGAGCTCGTGGTCGGCCTCATTGGCGAGTTCCCACTTCTCCTTGGCGATGTCGCTCCGCTCGCTGTCGCGCTGCGACGCCACCGAGACGTATTCGCCGAGCCCCATCGACACGGCGCCAGCGACGAGGGCAGCGACGCCGGCGGTGAGCACTGCGTCCTTGCCGGAATCGGCTGCGGCGACACCGAGCAGCAGTGCCGCTGTGGAGATGATGCCGTCGTTGGCCCCGAGGACCATTGCCCGCAGCCAGCCGACCCGATGGACGAAATGACCCTCGCTGTGGCGCATGCGGCCACCCTAGCGAGCGGCAGCCGACTCGGGCCGGGCCGCGGCGCCCGGAGGACCGCAGACAGCGGCCCGGCGCGGGTAGTACGGTGGCCGCATGCCCGGCGCTCTCCTGCATCCCTTTGCCAAGCCGACTCGCGAGGCGTTCATCCCCATCGTCGGGGGCGACGGCTCACTCATCCACACCAAGGACGGCCGATCGCTGATCGACGGCATGGCCAGCCTCTGGTACTGCGCAATCGGCCACGGACGCAAGGAGATGGCCGAGGCCATCGCCGCCCAGGCGAGCACCCTCGCCTGCTACAGCATCTTCGATCCCTTCACCAACGAGCCCGCCGAGGCCCTCGCCGAGCGCCTCCGCGCCATCGGCCCGATCCCCGACGCGCGCATCTTCCTCACCTGCTCGGGCAGCGAGGCCATCGACAGCGTGATGAAGCTCACTCGCATGGCTCACGTGCAGGCAGGCAATCCCGAGAAGTCGATCATCCTCTCGCGAGGCCGCGGCTATCACGGCACGAACTACGGCGGCACGAGTGCCCAGGGCATCCCGCTCAACAAGGAGAACTTTGGCCCGTTCGTCGGCGGCGTCGAGCAGGTTCCTGCAGACGACCTCGAGGCGCTGTCGGTGCTCATGTCATCGCGGGGCCACGAGATCGCCGGCATCATCACCGAGCCGGTGCAGGGTGCCGGCGGCATCCACCCCACCGAACTCGAGTACCTGCGCGGCCTGCGCAAGCTCTGCGACCAGCACGGGGCCTACCTGATCTTCGACGAGGTCATCACCGGCTTCGGCCGCCTCGGCACCTGGTTCGGCGCACAGGACTACGGCGTCGTGCCCGACCTCGTCACGTTCGCCAAGGGCGTCACGTCGGGCTACCAGCCGGTGGGCGGCGTCTTCCTCGGCCCGAAGCCGGTGGCGGCGCTCGAGTCGAACCCCGACTTCTTCCTGCGCCACGGCTACACCTACTCGGGTCATCCCACGGCCTGCGCCGCAGCGCTCAAGAACCTCGAGATCATCGAGCGCGAGGGGCTGCTCGACCGGGCACCAAAGCTCGGCCAGCGCCTCTCGAACGGGCTGCAGTCACTCGTCGACGACGGCGATATCGCCAGCATCCGCGGCCGCGGTGCCATGTGGGCGGCGGTCATGCGTCCCGACCAGACGGCCACAGTGCTGCGCGACCACATGCTCGAGCACTCCAACGTCGTCTGCCGCGCCCTCGCCGACTGCCTGTGCTTCTGCCCGCCGCTCGTCACCACCGACGAGCAGGTCGACCAGATCGTCGACGCGGTGGCCGCTGCAGTCCGCGCCACCTCCTGAACCGCGTCACGCCCCCCGTGGCGGACCCAACGTGACCGAACTGCTGTTCAATCCCTTCGACCCTGCGTTCAGGGCCGACCCCTATCCGTTCTACGACCGACTCCGCGAGGTCGATCCCGTGCACCGGTCGCCGTTCGGCAACGTGGTGCTCACGAGATACGCCGACGTTGCCCGCACGCTGCGCGGTGCCGAGTTCGCGCGAGACGTCGAGGCCAACACCGAGCTGCGCGCAGACGATCCGCGACGCGCGCGGCGCGAGCGGTTCCGGCAGCGGCTCGAGGAGGGCACCGTCGCCAAGTCGATCCTCAACCTCGACCCGCCCGACCACACGCGCCTGCGACGGCTCGTCAGCCTGGCCTTCACGCCGACCGCCATCGAACGGCTGCGGCCGCGCGTGCAGCAGCTGGTCGACGAGGTGCTCGACCGGGCCCACGAGCGCGGCTCGATGGAACTGGTCGACGATCTCGCGTTCCCGGTGCCATTCCAGGTGATCAGCGAGCTCCTCGACCTTCCCACCGACCGCAGCGACAACATCCGCGAGTGGTCGATGGCACTCACCGCCTCACTCGAGCCCACGGCCGACGAGGCCACGCTCGATGCATCCGACCGCGCCGGCCTGGCGATGGGCGAGATGCTCACGACGCTCATCGCCGAGCGCCGGCGTAAGCCCGGCGACGACCTGCTGTCGGCCCTCATCGCCGCCGAGGAGTCGGGCGACCGGCTCAGCGAGGCCGAACTCCGGACCTTCGTCATCCTGCTGTAC
>JBJOMQ010000104.1:0-8215 GCA_046052275.1 Actinomycetota bacterium
CCGTCGATGGCGCGGTGCTGGTCGTCGGCGGGTGGCACATGGCGGAGGATAGGCCCGTATCGTGAGGTCGTGGCACCCGGGAACCAGCAGGCGTCGGCGGTGAACCCGGCCGACGTGCAGGCCACGTTCTGTGCCACCGTGGTCGACCAGTTCGCCTCCCTCGGACTCCGCCATGCCGTAGTCGCACCGGGATCGCGGAGCACGCCGATGGCGCTTGCCCTCGTCGGCGACGACCGACTGTCGGTGCACGTGGCGCACGATGAGCGCACGGCCGCGTTCATTGCGCTCGGCCTCGGGCTCGCATCCGGCCTGCCGGCGGCACTGCTGTGCACGAGCGGTACTGCAGCGACGCACTTCCACGCAGCCGTAGTCGAGGCCGATCTCGCCGGCGTGCCGATGATGGTGCTCACCGCCGATCGCCCTCCGGAACTCCACGGCGTCGGCGCGCCGCAGACCATCGACCAGCAGCACCTCTATGGGGGTGCAGTCAGGCTCTTCGTCGATGCCGGCGTGCCGCAGGTGGATGACAGCGGCTCATGGCGTGACTGGGCATCGTCGTGGTGGCTCGCAGCCACCGGTGTCGAGCCGGGCCCGGTGCACGTGAACCTGCCGTTCCGCGAGCCGCTGGTGGGGACGGTGCGCGAGGTTCCCCCGTCGCGGCCGCTGCCTGCCGACGAGTCGGGATCGGTCGACGACGTGCTGAGCCCGCTGACGCCGGCCGAGACGCTCGACGCCATCGACCGCGCCCGTGGCGTGATCGTCGCCGGACGCGGTGCCGGCGATCCATCGGCCGTGCAGTCGTTCGCGCAGCGACTGGGCTGGCCCGTGCTCGCCGATCCGCGATCAGGCTGCCGGCTGCTCGATGGGGCTGTCTGCGCCTTCGACCCGATTCTCCGGCATGCGCCGTTTGCGGCGGACCACAGGCCCGAGGTCGTGGTGCACCTCGGCGAGCCGCCGGCGTCGAAGGTGCTCGCGCAATGGCTGGAATCGTCGGGCGCCGTGCACATACAGGTGCTGTCGCAGCGCAGGGTCCTCGATCCGCAGCGCATGATCACCCACCGGGTGCATGCGGCGCCGGGCGACTGGATCGCGATGGTGCTCGACGAAGCCGACCGCGACGGTCGCGTGTCGATCGGCGCCACCGGTACGCCGTGGCTGGCCCGATGGCGCCATGCCGAGCGCGCAGCGCAGTCGGCGCTCGCAGCGCACCTCGACGCCCCTGAGTCGATGCTCTCCGAGCCTGCCGTCGCCCGTGTGCTCTCAGGCACGCAGGGAACTGTCGGTGCTCCGGTCGTGCAGCAACTCGTCGTGTCGTCGTCAATGCCGGTCCGAGATGTCGAGTGGTTCGGCGGCCCGTCGGCAACCGCAGTGCTGTCGAATCGAGGTGCGAACGGCATCGACGGCGTCATCGCCACGGCAATCGGCGCGGCTGCGTACTCGTCGGTGCCCACCGTCGTGCTGGTCGGCGATGTCGCGTTCTGCCACGACCAGTCATCGCTCACGGCCCTGGCTCGCCGCGGCGTGCCGCTGACGATCGTCGTCGTCGACAACGACGGCGGCGGCATCTTCTCGTTCCTCCCGCAGGCGACGTCGCTTGCCGCCGATCGCTTCGAGCAGCTCTTCGGCACGCCGCACGGCACCGACGTCGTCGCCGTTGCGCGGGCGCACGGGCTGTCGGCCGCCGACGCGTCGACGGTCGCCGAACTGCGCGCCGCCGTTGCAGACGCGGCAGTGCAGGTGGTGCGTGTCAGGTCCGACCGGGGGCGCAACGTGGCCGACCACGACGATCTCTACAGGGCGGTCGCCGCGGCGATTAGCTGACGGGTGTCGTCAGGCTCGCACGATTGCCGAGAGCATGGCCTGGAACTTGGCCTGAGTCTCGGCCAGCTCCGCGAGGGGCTCGCTGTCGGCGACGATGCCGCCACCGGCGAGCAGGCGCGCGCTGCGGCGATCTGCCGAGAACTCGGCGCACCGGATCGCCACTGCCCAGGTGCCGTCACCGGATGCATCGACCCACCCGACGGCACCGCCGTAGCGGCCGCGGTGGAAGCCCTCGGTGCGTGCGATCAGGTCGAGTGCCGCGTCGCGCGGGAATCCGCCGAGGGCGGGAGTGGGCGACAGTGCCCGCACCAGTTCGATGGCGTCCGGGCGCGGATCGCTGAGCTGGCCCTCCATTGCGGTGCCGAGATGCTGCACGTTGGCCACGGTGACGATGCTCGGCTCGGGCTCCCAGTCGAGATAGCTGCACCATGGCAGCAGCGTGTCGTGGATCATGTCGATGACGACACGGTGCTCGACCTGGTTCTTCTGGCTGGCGAGCAGGTCGGCAGCAGCGCGACGGTCGGTGTCGGGGTCGCCCGTGCGCGGTGTCGTGCCGGCGAGGGGGTGTGAGCGCACGGTGCGGCCGCGCACCTCGACGAGCAGCTCTGGCGAGGCCCCGACGAAGCCGTCGATGCTGTAGCGGTGGCTGCGCCCGAACGTGGCGCGCAGTCGGAGGAGCACTGCGTGGATGTCGATGGGCTCGTCGCTGCGCACCTCGATCTCGCGTGCGATCACGGCCTTTGTGAGTGCGCCAGCGCGCACGGCGTCGCGTGCCGCCGTGACCGCATCGAGGTAGCGGGGGACAGGAGTGAGGGGCTGCACGGTGAACTGCTGGGCGCGTGGCGCAGGATGCGGCACCGGTCTCAGCCAGCCGCGCTCGATCGCTGCGGCGAGCGCAGCTCGCGGGTCGTCGGCGACGACAGTGACTGCGACGCCCGCGTCTGGATGCCGGGTGACTGTGAGCGACGGCACCTCGAGCGATGCAGGGCTTCCAGGCTCGAACGGCACGGCGCCGAGTGCCAGCGGATGCACGCCATCGACATGCGACTCGTGGGGGATGGCCGCCAGTGTGGTCGCCGCCTGCGAGGCCTCGACGCGCATCGCCACTCCGCGCCCGGCAACGCCGACACCGTCGCGGACGAAGAGCACGCCGTCGCCGCCGGCGATGTCGTCGAGGGAGATGTCGTCGAGCGACCACCCGGGTCCTGCGGCATCGCGCAGCAGCGGGTGCGAAGCCGGCACCGTGAGGGCGCGCATGTCAGCGATCCGATGTCGAGAGTGTGCCGACCATCAGCTGCGTGAGGCCGCCCGAGAGCTGGTGGTGCTCGGCATCGGCGAAACCCGCCTCGCGCAGCATGGCCACCATCCGGTCGCGCGGCGGCAGGTATTCGACGCTGCGCGGCAGGTAGCGATACGCCGCGCCGTCGCTGAGCAGGGCGCCGATCCGTGGCACCACCTTGCCGAAGTAAATGCCGTTGCCCCAGCGCACGACAGGATTGTGCGGCACGCCGACGTCGAGCAGCGCGATCCTGCCGCCTGGCCGCACGACTCGGGCGAGTTCGCCGAAGAACGCGGCGAGATCGGCGAGATTGCGCAGCGCAAAGCCGCAGGTTGCACCGTCGACAGAGTGATCGGCGAGCGGCAGTCGGAGGATGTCAGCCTGCACTCGCGGGCTGCCGCTGCGGTCGGCGACGAGCATTCCGTGGCTGAGATCGAACGACAGCGGCTCGTGGCCGGCGCGCTGCAGGTCGATGCACAGGTCGCCGGTGCCGGCGGCAAGGTCGATGACCGTGCTGTGCTCGGGGAGGCGCAGCATCCGAATCGCTCTGCGCCGCCATCGCACGTCGAGGCGGAAGGTCATGATGCGATTGACGAGGTCGTAACGCGGCGCGATGGCATCGAACATCTCGCGCACCGCCGTCACCTTCTCGGCTCCCTGCGGCAGGGTGTCTCGGTCCCAGCTGCGGGCGGTCACGTGCCTCAGGCTAGGGCTGGGTGTGCGAGCATTCGCAGATGAGCGACGAACTATGGCGCCGCGGGGCGCTCGAACTGGCGGGCATGGTGGCCCGCCGCGAGGTGTCGAGCCGCCAGGTGGTGCAGGCCCACCTCGACCGCATCGACGAGGTGAACTCGGCGGTGAATGCGGTGGTCCGCCGGCTCGACGCCGAGGCGCTGCGGGCGGCCGATGAGGCCGATGCGGCCGTGGCGGCGGGCCGTCCGCTCGGACCGTTGCACGGCGTGCCGGTGACAGTGAAGGAGAACATCGACGTCGCGGGCACGCCCACCACCCAGGCGGTGGTGGCTCTGGCTGAGGCGGTGGCCCACCTCGACGCGCCCCTCGTCGAGCGGGCTCGAGCCGCCGGCGCGATCCCGATCGCCCGCACGAACCTTCCCGACTTCGGCCTCCGAGTCACGACCGAGAGCTCGCTGCACGGCGACACGCGCAACCCGTGGAATCCGCGCCGCACGGCGGGCGGCTCGAGCGGCGGCGAAGGTGCAGCGCTGGCTACCGGCATGTCGCCGCTCGGCTTCGGCAACGACATCGGCGGCTCACTGCGCAACCCCGCGCACTGCTGCGGCGTTGCGTCGATCAAGCCGACCACCGGTGTCGTGCCCGCTGCCACGGTGGTGCCGCCCGAGGACCACGGGCTCTCCGCCCAGTTCATGCTCACCGACGGGCCGATGGCGCGGCACATCGCCGACGTGCGCGCCGGACTGCTGGCCATCGCCGGGGCCCACGACCGCGACGTCCACTCGCTGCCCGTGGCGCTCGTCGACCGCGCCGCTGGGCGGGCGCTGCGGGTGGCGGTGCTGCCTGATCCGCCGGGAGGGGCGACGCATCCCGAGATCGCCGCCGCCGTCGAGCGCGCCGGTGCTGCGCTGGGCGCCGCCGGTGCCGAGGTGGTGCACGCCGAGCCGCCGCACTATGTGCGGGCGATCGAACTGTGGATGGCGATCCTCACCGAGGACGTGCGCTGGCAGAAGCCGCTCATCGACATGGTGATGGGTGACGCAGGCCGGCAGTTCCTCGAGTTCGCGATGGAGCACGTGCCACCGATCGACATCGGCTCGTTCATGCCGCTCATCGCCGAGCGGCATCGCGTCGAGCGAGCGTGGCACGCGTTCCTCACCGACTTCGACGTGCTGCTGTCGCCCACGTGGGCGATGCCCGCCTTCGAGCTCGGCTACGACGTGTCGTCGTACGACGCGGCGATCGACGTGTTCGGCCAGATCCGCCCGGTGCTGCCGATGAACCTGCTGGGCATCCCGTCGGCAGTCGTGCAGGCCGGCATGGCCGACGGGCTGCCGGTCGGCGTGCAGGTGACGGGTCGCCGCTTCGCCGATCTCACCTGTCTCGCCGCCGCAGAGGTGATCGAGCAGGCGCTCGGCATCGTCACGCCGATCGACCCGCGTCCCTAGCGCAGGCCGGGCTCGGATCGTCGAGCCACCGAGCTGCCCGGACCCGCAGTCGATGTGCCGCTGAGTCGAGCCCGCCGGCGACGGTGAGCACCCGTCTGCACGGGTACCCTCGACCCATGACCCGCAGTCCCAACCCGCTTCCCGTTCCGTCGACGCCGGTGGTCGACACCCGCGATGTCAGCAGGGTGCTGTTCGGCGTCTTCATCCCGCAGGGCTGGAAGATGGAACTGTCTGGCATCGACGGTGCCGCCGCGCAGTGGGAACGCGCCGTCGGCATCGCCCACCTCGCCGAGTCGCTGGGCTTCGACTCGCTGTGGGTGTACGACCACATGCACAACATCCCGAAGCCCGCTCACGAGGCGGTGTTCGAGTGCTGGACGGTGATGGCTGCCGTGAGCCAGCAGACCTCGCGCATCAGGCTCGGCCAGATGGTGGGCTGCAACAGCTATCGCAGCCCGGCGATGCTGGCCAAGGTGACGTCGACGCTCGATGTCATCAGCGGCGGCCGTCTCGACTGGGGCATCGGCGCCGGCTGGTACGAGCAGGAATACCGCGGCTACGGATTCGAGTTCCCGCGGCCGAAGGAGCGCATCGGCATGCTCCGCGAGGCAGTCGAGATCGTGCGCAGCATGTGGACCGAGCCGGATACCACGTATCACGGCAAGCACTATCGACTCGAGGGCGCGCAGTGCGATCCGAAGCCGTTGCAGCAGCCGATGCCGCCGATCGTGATCGGCGGTGCTGGCGAACAGCTCACGCTGCGGGTCGTCGCCCGCTACGCCGACTGCAGCAACTTCGGCGGCACCCCCGACGAGTGGGCGAACAAGCGCGAGATCCTGAAGGGCCATTGCGCAGCGGTCGGCCGCGACGAGGCATCGATCCGTAAGACCTGGAGTCCCGAGATCCTCATCCGCTCCACCGAGGCCGAGCTCGCGTCGGCGAAGGGCGGCAACGCGTGGGGTCAGCCGTTCGATGCATGGCGTGACGGCAACCTCGTAGGCACCCCCGAGCAGGTCTGCGAGAAGGTGCAGCGGTACCTCGACCTGGGGTGCACCGGCTTCATCCCGTGGTGCGCCGACTATCCCGACACCGAGACGCTCGAGCGCTTCGCCCGCGAGGTGGCGCCAAACTTCCGCTAGGCGATTTCTCGCGAGCCGTGCGGCTGCACTCAGAACAGCGACGTCTGCTCTGCGGCGTGCACGGGCAGTGGATCCGAGAGCGGCGGCACGCCGGGATTGGCGGCGGCGACGGTCTCGTGGAGTCGTCGGGCGAGCATCGGTGTGTCGGCGTTGTCGGGAGTGTGCACGAAGAATGTCGGCGACCGGCCTTCGTGGAGCCACGCCCCGAGCGTCTCGGCCCATCGTTCGAGTCCTGATGCGACGCGGTCGGGGTCGTCGCCGCCGACGTAGCGCACCACTGGACGGTCGGTGAGGGCGAGATCGAGCAGTGGCAGGCGGGGCTTCGTGCGCCACTCGTCGTGCCCGGCCTCGGTGCGCGGCGGTCGGGCGAACAGCACGGTCGTGTCGAGCACGACCCGCTCGAGGCGATGGTGCTCGAGCAGGCGGTGCAGCGCGGTCATCGAGGGGCCGCCGCAGAACTCGTGGTGCCGCACCTCGACCGACCAGCGGATGCCGCCGGGCAGCGTCGCCGCAGTGCCGTCGAGGGCATCGAGGTCGGCGGGGCCGAATGACGCCGGCAACTGCAGCATCACGCCGCCGAGCGCATCGCCCAGTGGCTCGAGCAGGTCGGCGAACTGGCGGATCAGCCCGCCGACGTCGCGGAGCCGGCGATCGTGGGTGATCTCGCGGGGCGCCTTCACCACCATCCTGAACGGCCGCGCCGCCTGCGCCGACCACTTTGCGACCGAGGCCGGCGACGGCGACGCGTAGAAGGTGGTGTTCCCCTCGACGGCATTCAGCAGCCGGCTGTAGGGCGACAGCTCGGTGCCGGCGGCCGTGTCGCCGGGAAGGTGACGTCCCACCCAGGCTCGATTGGCCCACATCGGGCATCCGACGTGCAGCGCGGGCAGCAGTCGGGTGGGGGCGTCGGCGTGCGTGCTGTCGTCGCTCACTCGTAGCTGCGGAAGACGACCTGCGCCGCGCAGCTGGGCTTGGCGGCACCCTCGCACTCGAAGACGAAGTCGTAGGTCTGCTGGCTGCCGCCCGGGATGTCCTCGACCTCGACCAGCGTGACGCCGAGCCGCAGCCGCGCACCGACCGGTACCGGCGACATGAAGCGCACTTTGTTGCAGCCGTAGTTGACGCCCATCCGGAAGCCGGTGGTGGCGATCACCTGCGGCATCAGCACCGGGCCGAGTGACAGCGTGAGGTAGCCGTGGGCGATCGGTCCGCCGAACGGGCTCTCCTTGGCGGCACGCTCGGGATCGACGTGGATCCACTGGTGGTCGCCGGTGGCCTCGGCGAACTGGTTGACGCGCTCCTGGGTGATCTCCATCCAGTCGCTGTAGCCGAGGTGCTGTCCGACGAGCTCCCTGAGCCCGGCGACGCCGTTGACGATGCGAGGTGCCATGTCGCCAAGCCTTGCACGAATGCCAGCGAGGCCCCAACCGGGCTGTGCGCCGACGCGAGGGCGACTGCGGGGCAGGTCGTCGTCGAGGCGATGAGGTCAGTAGCCGAGGCGCTCGATGCGGTCGGGGCGGCGCTGCCAGTCCTTGTCGACCTTCACGAACAGTTCGAGGAACACGCCCTCGGGGAGCTGCGCGCGTGCCCTCGTGCCGACCTCTTTCAGCACAGCGCCGCCCTTGCCGATCACCATGCCCTTCTGGCTCTCGCGCTCGACGATGATCTCGACCCTGATGCGCGGCCACTCCCACTCGGCGACGCGGGTGGCGATGCTGTAGGGCAGTTCGTCGTGCGTGACCGCAAGCAGCTGCTCGCGCACGAGCTCGGCCACCCACTGCTCTTCTGGCTGGTCGGAGTGCACGTCGTCGGGGAAATACTGGGGGCCTTCCGGC
>JBJOMQ010000105.1:0-13499 GCA_046052275.1 Actinomycetota bacterium
GAGGCCGACCGCGCCAGCGAGGTCGGCCGTCGGCGGGCCGATGTTCTTGCTGCGCTCGACGAGGTGCCGAGCCTCGATGACGATCGCACGCTGCGCACTCTCATGGCGCTCGTCGACGCCACCCTTCGCACCAATGCGTTCCGCTCTGGCGACGATGGCACGGCACACCGGCCGGTGCTTGCGTTCAAGTTCGACGCCACGAAGGTGCCCGACCTGCCGCTGCCGCGCCCGATGTTCGAGATCTGGGTGTGCTCACCCGACGTCGAGGGCGTGCATCTCCGAAATGGACGCATCGCCAGGGGCGGCCTGCGCTGGAGCGATCGGCGCGAGGACTTCCGCACCGAGGTGCTCGGCCTGGTGAAGGCCCAGATCGTCAAGAACGCCGTCATCGTGCCAACCGGCGCAAAGGGCGGGTTCGTCATCAAGCGGCCGCCGGCCGACCCCGGCGAGCTCCGGAACGCAGGCATCGCGTGCTACACGAGATTCATCGAGGGTCTTCTCGACCTCACCGACAACATCGTCGGCGGAGAGGTGGTGCCACCGCCGGACACCGTGCGCCACGACGGTGACGATCCCTACCTCGTTGTCGCTGCCGACAAGGGAACCGCCACCTTCAGCGACATCGCCAACTCGATTGCGGCGCGATACGGATTCTGGCTCGGCGATGCCTTCGCGTCGGGCGGGTCGGTCGGATACGACCACAAGGCGATGGGCATCACTGCCCGCGGAGCGTGGGAGAGCGTGCGACGGCATGCGGCGGCGCTCGGCAAGAATGCCGACACCGACGAGCTCACCGTCGTGGGAATCGGCGACATGAGCGGCGACGTGTTCGGCAACGGGATGCTGCGCTCGTCGCACATCAAGCTCGTGGCGGCATTCGACCATCGGCACGTGTTCCTCGATCCCGATCCCGATCCGGCCTCGTCGTTCGAAGAGCGCAGCCGGCTGTTCGCGCTCGATCGCAGCAGCTGGGACGACTACGACCGCCAGCTCATCTCAGCGGGCGGAGGCGTGCATCCGCGATCGGCAAAGTCGATCGAGCTCACGCCGCAGGTGCGTGCCCGCCTCGGAATTGACGACGGTCGTCCTGCTCTCACGCCGAACGAGCTGATCGCAGCAATACTGCGTGCACCGGTCGACCTCCTCTGGAACGGGGGGATCGGCACCTACGTGAAGGCAATGTCCGAGAGCCACGCCGATGTGGGCGACCGTGCAAACGACAGCGTGCGGGTGAACGGCGGCGAGCTGCGTTGTCGGATGGTCGGCGAGGGTGGAAATCTCGGGCTCACGCAGCGCGGACGCGTCGAGTACGCGCTAGCTGGCGGGTTGGTGCTCACGGACGCGATCGACAACTCGGCAGGTGTCGACTGCAGCGACCACGAGGTCAACATCAAGATCCTCCTCGACATGGCCGTCGAGCGGGGCCGTTTGTCGGCGCCGGCCCGGAACGAGATGCTCGCGTCGATGACCGATGACGTCGCCGATCTGGTGCTCGACGACAACCGTGCACAGACGCTTGCTCTCTCGATCGCCCGGCGACAGGCGCTGCCGATGGTGAACGTGCATGCCCGCTATCTGAACCTGCTCGAGTCGGAGGGCTGGGTGAACCGGGCGCTCGAGTCGCTGCCATCCGACCGCCAGATCGCCGAACGGCAGTCGGCGGGTACCGGACTCACCACGCCGGAGTTTGCAGTGCTGCTGGCGTACACGAAGACGGCCAACGTGGCTGAGATGGGCCAGAGCGATCTCGCCGACGACCCGTATCTCGAGCCCGATCTCGTCCGCTACTTCCCCGAGCGTCTCCAGGCCGAGTTCCCCGACCTCATCGGAGCTCACCGGCTCCGCCGCGAGATCGTCACCACGCAGGTGTGCAACCAGATGGCGAACCTCTCAGGCATCTCCTTCGACCACCGCGTCGGAGAGGAGACCGGCGTCGGCGTCGTCGACATCCTGCGCGCCTGGGTGGCGACCCGCGACATCCTCGATCTTGCCGACTCCTGGGAGCAGGTCGACGAGCTCACGGGAAGCGTGAAGCCCGACGTGCAGATCGATCTCTTCCTCGAGGCGCGTGCCATGGCCGAACGCGTGACGCTGTGGCTGCTGCGCCATCGGCGGCTGCCGGTCGACATGGCTGCCGCAGTGGAGCGCTACCGCACCCCCATGCAGGCCCTGGTGAGGCTCGAGGGATCGCTCCGTGGGCCCCTGCGCGACGCAACGTTCGCCCTCGAGGCGAGCCGACTCGCTGCCGGCGTGCCCGAACTGCTGGCGCAGCGCAGTGTGCAGTGGCGACTGCTGCACACAGGTCTCGACATGGTCGAGATCGCCGAGCGCCGAAACGTCACCGTGCAGCAGGTGTGCGGCGCCTACTGGCATGTGTTCGACGTCCTCGACCTGATGTGGCTCTGGGACGCAGTCGGAGCGCTGCCGCGCAGCACCCGGTGGCAGACACAGGCCCGCTCGGCGCTGCGAGACGACCTCGTCGCGGCGATGGCCGACCTTGCCGAGGAAGCCATCGTTGCGGGCGGCGTGCGCGACTGGCAGGAAGCAAATGACCGACTCATTGCCCGGTCGCTCTCGATGTTCACGGAACTGCGCCGTGTCGATGCCCACGACCTCACGACACTCTCGGTCGCCGTCCGCCAGCTGCGCACCCTGGCCCTCGTCGGCGGCTGACGGCCAGTAGCCTCACCACGGCATGGCCGGCCCCCGCTATCGATTTGCGCCGTCGCCCACTGGGTTCTTCCATGTCGGCGGCGCGCGCACCGCACTGTGGAACTGGGCGCTGGCTCGTCGCGAAGGGGGCACCTTCGTGCTGCGCATCGAGGACACCGACGAGGCCCGCAACCGGCCCGAGTGGACCACAGGCATCATCGATGCGCTGGCGTGGCTCGGCATCTCGACCGCCGATCCACACTTCGAGGGTCCCTACTTCCAGTCGCAGTACGCGAATGACCACGTCGATGCAGCGCAACGGCTCGTCGATGCGGGAGCCGCCTACTACTGCGACATGACACCTGCCGACATCGAGGAGCGCAGCAAGGCAGAAGGAACGCAGGGATACGGCGGTTGGTCCCGCGACCGCGGACTCGGCCCTGCCCCCGGCCGCGTGCTCCGATTCCGTGTGCCAGCTGGCACCACTGTCGTACGCGATGTCGTGCGCGGCGAGGTCGAGTTCGACAACTCGACCATCGAGGACTTCGTGCTACTGCGCGGCAACGGCTCACCGATGTTCCTGCTCGCCAATGTGGTGGACGACGTGCAGATGGGCATCACGCACGTTGTGCGTGCCGAGGAGCACCTCCCGAACACGCCGAAGCAGCAGATGATCTGGTCTGCGCTGGGGCACGAGCCGCCGGTGTGGGCACACGTCCCGGTGCTCGTGAACGAAACGCGCAAGAAACTGTCGAAGCGCCGCGACAAGGTGGCACTCGAGATGTTCCGAGACGAGGGATATCTCGCCTCGGCAATGGTGAACTACCTGATGACGCTTGGCTGGACGCCGAAGGGCGACAGCGAGATATGTGCATGGGATCAGATGGAGTCCGACTTCCGCCTCGAGGATGTCAATCACTCGCCAGCCTTCTTCGATCTGAAGAAGCTGGCGGCATTCAACGGCGACCACATCAGGATGCTGTCGCCAGAAGCCTTCGTCGAGGCATGCATGCCGTGGCTGACGGCACCCGATGCCCCGTACCCTGCCGAGCGGCTCGACCGGGCGCTCGTCCTAGGGATGGCACCGCACATCCAGCCGCGGTGCGTCACGCTCGCCGATGCGCCGGCGCTGCTCGACTTCTTCTTCATCGACGAGCCGGTGGTCGACCCCGACGCCTGGGCGAAGGCCACCGCCACCGCCGAGATGCGCGCAGTGCTTGCCGAGTCGACCGACGCCTACGGCTCGGTGAGTGAATGGACGGCGGCATCCCTGAAGGACGCGCTCGAGCGGATCGGCGAGTCGCACGGCCTGAAGCTCGGGAAGGCTCAGTCCCCCGTTCGCGTGGCGGTGACGGGTCGGGCGGTGGGGCCGCCGCTGTTCGAGTCGCTCGAGTTCCTCGGCCGTGACCGCACGCTGGCGCGCCTGCGCGGTGCGATGCGGCAGCTGGCCTGAACCGGACGATGCCGATGACAGCACCGGGGGACGCTCGAGGCAGTCGTCGCCGTCGCCGGTGGGTCACGGCCGCACTTGCAGCCGTCGCCGCGCCGCTCGGGTGGTATGCGGTGAATCTTGCCGATGTCCATCGTGTCGGGCGCAGCGATCAGGCCCATGCGGTCGACGCAATCGTGGTGATGGGCGCGGCGCAGTACGACGGACGCCCCTCGCCGCTGCTCGCAGCGAGGCTCGACCACGTCGTCGAGCTCTGGGCTGCCGGGTATGCACCGGTCGTGGTAACGACGGGCGGCAAGCAGCCCGACGACCGCTTCACTGAGGCGGCATCGTCGTCGGCATACCTCGTCGAACGGGGCGTACCGTCCGATGCCATCGTCGAGGTGGGCGGATCGACATCGTATGAATCCCTCGCCGCAGCGGCGTCGGTGCTGGCGTCGGCGGCCAGGCCGGTGGGAGCCGACACCGCCGGCAGGCCGCAGGTGCTGCTGGTGAGCGACCCATTCCACTCGCTGCGGATCCGTCTCATCGCCGGCGAGGTCGGCCTCGAGGCGTACGTGTCCCCGACGCGCTCAAGTCCGGTGGGAGGCTGGGCGGCCAGGCGCCGCGAGGTTGTCGAGGCGGCGGGAGTTGCCCTCGGCCGGATCATCGGATTCCGGCGGCTCAGCGACCTCGTCGGCTGAGAATGCTGCGTCGGCTGACGACTGCCTGTGCCGGCTGGTGGGAGCACCGGCACCCTTCGCTACACTCTCGTCGCCCTCGGGGAGACCCGCTGGGGTGTGGTGTAACTGGCAACACAGCAGATTCTGGTTCTGTTATTCAGGGTTCGATTCCTTGCACCCCAACCACGTCGGCCGAGTTGCCGGCGGACCCGGCGCCCGCAGGGCGCCGTACATAGCCCGAGAGGGCAGTGGGCGACAGTGACGCCCAGACAGCAGCTTGGCCCGTTCGTCTAGTGGCCTAGGACACCACCCTCTCAAGGTGGCGGCACGGGTTCGAATCCCGTACGGGCTGCAGATGGCGGCCGCTCGCGGCCGCGTTCACCCCTCGGGGACAGCGCTGCCCTAGTGTCAGTTCTCCGGTTCCGTCGGCGCTGAGGGGGTGATGGGCCGATGCAGAAGCGCTCAGGCGCGGCATCCACTGGCGGGGATTCGGTCGCTCCGCCCCGTCCCGGCCTCCGGGTCAGACGCATCACCCTTGGGTTCGTTGTCGCCGGGGCAGTCTGGCGGTTGCTGATCTGGCTCGTCGACAAGCGGCACCAGCCGCTCATGGAGCCGTTCAACGGGGGCAGTCTGGCGGTTGCTGATCTGGCTCGTCGACAAGCGGCACCAGCCGCTCATGGAGCCGTTCAACGACTCGGTGTACTTCTCTGAGCAGGCTCGTCAACTCGCGAAGGGAACCCTTTTCCGAGAGATCTTCGTCGACCAGCCCGGCGCAGAGCACGGACCGCTGACGTCGGTGCTGATGGCACCCGTCAGCTGGCCGGATTCGTACCTGATGTGGCAGCGACTGATCACCACACTGTGCGGCATTGCCACAGTCGTGGTGCTGGTGGTGCTGGTTCGCCGAATCTCGGGACGGCTTGAAGCAGCCATTGCAGCTGGTGTTGCTGCGAGCTACCCCAACCTCTGGGCGAGCGACGGTCTTGCGATGAGCGAGAGCGTCAGCATGCTGTGCGTGGCGCTCGTGCTGATCGCGGCTCACCGCGTGCTCGTCACCGGCGCGATGCGACGGCGAGCGTGGTTCGGGCTCGGTGTGCTGGCAGGTGTCGCAGCGCTCGCGCGCAGCGAATTGCTGCTCCTGGTGCCAGGCCTCATGGCGGCGGCGTGGTGGAACTGGACTACGGAGAGGCGCAGCGGCGCAGAGGCGGCCTCAGCGGCGGAACCTGTGGCGACCGCTGTACCGCTGGCGGGACGCTCACTCGTCGCCCGCGTGGCACTCATCGCTACTGGCGCAGCGCTTGCGCTGGCTCCGTGGACGATATTCAACGCCTCACGCTTCGAGGGACGCGTGCTCCTCACCACCAACGAGGGCGGCACGCTGCTGGGGAGCTACTGCAGCGACACATTCGAGGGTGCCGACATCGGCGGATGGTCAGTGCTCTGCCTCTTTCGAGATCCCGACTACAAGCAGGACGAAGAGCCGTCACTTCGGTCTGAGCGCCAGCGGGCAATGGCGCTCGAATTCGCGCAAGACCACGTCGCCGAGCTTCCGGTTGTCGTCGCAGCACGCGTCGCGCGAACCCTCGATCTCTACGGGCTGTCGACGCTCGTGGCGATGGACGTGGGGGAGGAGCGCTACGAATGGGCATCGTGGGCAGGAATCTTCGCCTTCTGGGTGCTCGCTCCACTCGCGATCATGGGCTGGCGGAGAGGGTCTGTCAGCAGAAGCATGCGACGTCTGCTGACAATGCCGATCGTCGTCACTGCCTTCACCACGGTTGTCTTCTACGGTGCACATCGCATCCGCTCGACTGCGGAGCCATCAATCGTCGTTCTGGCGTCACTTGGTGCGGGTCACCTGGTCCGCAACTGGCTCGCCCGTCTGAGAGCCGGGAAGGTCGAGAACGTCAACTCTCAGTCCGGCCTCGGGTCCACGATCCGCGAACAGGTCGGCGCGTCGTGGCGGGCACTGTCCGATCGGCGTCGGATGGCCGTCGTCGCCTCGCTCTACGGTGCCGCCTCGCTCATCGCGACCGGCGTGAGCAGCGGGTACGCGGCAGACAACCGCTTCGAGATCTACCAGAGCCCGTGGAGCGTCCTTCGGCGGACCCTTGACGGGTGGGATCCGACGCGAGGACTCGGAGGGCCGCGAGAGGACGTGTGGCTACCGACGCTGGTGCCAGCGGCCGTACTTCGATCGCTGGGACTGTCTGCTGCGTCGACCCAGCGTGCCGTCGCAGCGCTCCTCATTGCAGCCTTCGGAATCGGAGTCGTCGCGCTCGTGCGTCGACTCTACGAATGGCGGGTTGGGGCGGTGCACGTGCTCGCCGGGGCCTTTGCGATGTCCGGCCCGTTCACGGCGTCCTTCCTCGTGCCGACAAACCTATTCGCGATGTCAGTGGCCTCAGTCTGGCTAACGGTCGTGGTCATCGATGGGCTCCGCGGCGAGCAGCCGTGGCGAGATGCTGCGCTGGCTGCGCTGCTGGTGCTTGCCGCGGGAAATGCCGACCTTCCAGGTCTGGCCTACTCGCTCGTGATGCTCGTGCCGACCGTGGCCTACCTGCTCTGGGTCGAACGGTCAACCTCGTTGAGGCGCCTCTGTGGATGGGCGGCGAGGTCGTTCGCGCTCGTGGCAGCATGCGCTGCGTGGCCGCTCGCAAAGGCGTGGTCTGCACGCGACGAGCTCGCTGCCCGGCTCGCCGAGACAGAACTGCCGTCGACATCTGCGACGACGTCGAGCTGGTCGGAGTCGATCCGCGGTCTCGGCAACTGGCTGTCGTATTTCGCCGAGAGTGGTCGGCTTGCAAAGCCGCAGACGAGCATCCTGCTCACGTCGCCGGTCGTCATCCTTGCCACGTTTGCACTGCCCGCCGTAGCGCTGGGTGCGATCTGGCGAACACGGTGGCGCGGCCGGGTTCTGCTCGGATTCTGGATGATCGCAGGCACTGCGGTAATGGTGGGTGCCTACTCCGATGCGCCATTCGGATCGCTCGTCGAGTGGTCGTTCGATGCAAATCGGCTGCTGACCTCGTTCCGCAACACGTACAAGGCGGGAACTGCAGTGGCAGTCGGAACGGCTGTGCTGGCTGCGGTTGGCGTCGTGCACGCATGGCATGCTCTCGGTCCGAGTCGCCGCCGGCGTATGGCGCTCTCGGGGTGTGCCGCCGCGCTCACAGTCGCCGCTGCGTGGCCGCTGGCGAGCGGTGGCATCTTCCATCCGACGGAACGAACCGACGCGCTGCCCGCCTACTGGCGGGAGGCTGCCGACCACCTGAACGGCCTTCCAGAACCGGGTAGGTCGCTCATCGTGCCTGCTTCGTCGCAGACCTACTATCGATGGGGCTACGTCGGCGATGACATCTTCGACGCGCTGTTCCGCCGCCCGCATGCCACCGCAACTGGCTGGATGGTGTCGACTGCGAGTGGGCACGACGCGATCGAGGCCCTGACGCTCGCAGTGCAGGAGCCCGGCTACCGGCCTGGCACGATTGCAGCACTCGCACAGCGCCTCGGCATCACTGAAATCGTCATCCGAAACGACGTCGACTGGCGACGCCAGGGTGTCGCCCGTCCCGCTGCGTACCGTGCGCTCCGGTCTGATCCCGGTCTGCAGCTGACCGCCACGTTTGGCCAAGCCGGCCTTGCCGTCATCGGTGAGCAACCCGATGACCTCACCGCCTACGAATCGACACTGCCGGCGGTAGAGATCTACTCGGTGCGCTCGCCAGTTCAGGGATTGGGCCTGGTACCCGGACCCCCGATCGTGGTGGCGGGTGATGCACGGTCGTGGGCTGCGGCGGTACAGGGCGGATTGGTCGAGGCAGCAGATCCCCTGTCGGCTGCCGGGGCGCTTGACGACGACGAGTTGACATCGTTGCTTCGGCAGGGGGCCCCAGTGCTGGTCACCGACTCGGCACGCCGCCGGCAGCGCAATCTGGCGCGCCATGAGGTCCAGTTGTCACCAACGCTTGCCGAGGGCCAGGAGCTCGACCGGCCGATCCGCCAGCTCTTCGCAGGGGCGGGACCGGGTAACGAATCGACAGCGTGGTTCGCAGACGCTTTGCGGCTCGAGGGCGCCTACATCACATTCGGCGGATTCCGCTACGACCGTCGGGCAAGTCTCGCCTTCGACGAGAACCCGGCGACGATGTGGGCCGTGCCGTCGTCAGGCGTCGCGGGGGTCAGGGCGGCGCTGACGGTGACCCTGCGCGAGCCAACCGTGATCGACGCTGTCGACGTGCTGGCGAGCGTCGACGAGCAGGGTGCCAGCGCCGTGCGGCAGGTGACCGTTGAACTTGCGGGTGTCGCCGAGCCCGTGGTGGTGGAACTCGACGCACAGGGCGTCGGCAGCGCCGTGATGCCGCGGGTCCCGGTAACACAGCTCACGCTCGTGATCAGCGGGACGACAGACGTGGGACCCGAGGTCGGCTTTCGTGAGGTGCGACTCACGAAACCAAGTGGCGAGGCGATCGACCTCGTCGAGTACATCGATGTTCCGTCGCGTGTGGTCGACCGGTTGGCGGACCGAAGCGAGTCCAGCACGCCGATTGCCTACTCGTTCCGTCGCAGTGAGCGACCAGTGACGTCGTTGAATGAGACACTCGGTGCATCGGCGGGTGCCGAGGAGTCGGTCCTCGCACGACGCTTTCGGGTGCCGTTCGCCAGCCGTCTCATCCTGACGGGGGCGCTGCGCGTGGCATCCGGAGCGCGAACGGTTCTCGATGCTTCGAGTGGCTGCGTCGATGTCGGACTTCGAATCGGCGCGGTCCCATCCGAGATGCAGCGGATCCTCGTGCGCCGAGATGAGTCGATTCCGGCCCATGACGCGGCCCCGCTCGAAGGGATGCCGAGGTCAGTCGGCTTCTCGGCATGCATGGAGCTCGTGTTGGGACCGGGTACGCACTTCCTTCGCACCCTGCCCGGTAGTGCCGTGGATGCCGTGTGGATGCGGCCGCAGAGCTGGAGTTCGGACAGAGGAGCGGATAGTGGCGTGCTGTCGTGGGAGCGTGTCGGGCCGGATCGGGTAGTCGGCACGATCGAGGGCGGGGCTGGCGGGATCCTCGTACTGCGGGAGTCGTACGACGATCGCTGGACCCTCGAGATCGATGGTCGGTCGGTTGCTCCCCTCGAGGGCGGCGGTGCGAACATCTGGTTCGTTACGCCGACCGACGCTGACGAGTTCACACTGACCATGCGGGATGGACGTGTGATGCGTGGTGCGTTCGCGGCGAGCATGGCGGGTGCCGCTGTCTGCGTGCTGCTCCTGATCCTTTCCCGACGCCGACGTCGCGGCTCCGGGCGTGCGGCCGATGCCATCCCTGCGCAGCGGTCGGACATCCCACGGCTGGGACTCCCGCCACGGGCGCTCGGCACGGCACTGGCAGTCGCTGCAGCGGCCGGCACACTGCTGGTCGGCCCCGTGGCGATTGCTGCGGCCGTCGGAGTGGGGATCATGCTGGCCGTCCGCCCTGCGTCGCTGGCGGCTACCGGTGCGCCGGCACCAGCGCTCACCGCGCTCGCCGGTGTCGTCATGCTGCTCGATCTGCCACCCGTGTCGATGTCGTTCCCGAGGTCAGCCGACGGCGCCAGCGACCTCGTGGCCGTCGCTCTCGTCTTTGCGCTCTGTCACCTGGCGCTGGTGGTCGCCGCCGACAGGTCGTCAGCGCCCTGAGCAGCGCTCAGTTCTCATCCGACGCGCCGAGACGCAACCTGCTGCGGCGGTCATGCCGAGTGCGATCGCCGGGCCGGGGACGATCCCCTGCAGGCCCACGGCCACGATCACTGCCACGACGCTGAGCACGGCGGCCAGCTTGGCATGCGCCCGCAGGTCGACCGGGGCAGCGTCGTCGACGTGTGTCGAGCGAATGAGCGTGGGCAGCACGACGGTCGGCCGGCCGTGTGTGCCATGGACGCGCATCACGACGGAGCGCTGGGGCTTCGGCGGGAACGAGGTGGCGTGCATGTGGCTCCAGTGCGGTCTGACAGCGGAAGTACACCTCAGCATCGGCGGGGTTTCACCGCGACTGGAGGAATGTCACAGAATCTCAACCATGACTCCACACATCGGTAACCCGCTCGACCTTTTCCGCCTCGACGGCCGAGTTGCCGTCGTCACCGGCGCCTCGTCTGGACTCGGCGAGCGGTTCGCCCGCGTGCTGCACGGCGTGGGCGCCGACGTCGTCATCACGGCGCGACGCGCTGACCGATTGGCAGCGCTCGCTGCCGAACTCCCCGGTGCGCAGGTGGTCGTCGGCGACCTCTCGACGGCTGCGGGGCGGGAGCGGCTCATCGAGGAGGTGGTCGGTCGGTACGGACGAATCGACGTGCTCGTCAACAACGCCGGCGTGGGCGGAAAGGTGGCGGTGGAGGACGAGCAGCTCGACGACTTCCGCTTCACCCTTGAGGTGAACGTCACCGCCGTGTGGCACCTCTGCAAGCTGGCTGCGCCGTCGATGGCGGCAGCAGGCGGCGGGAGGATCGTCAACATCGCCAGCATGCTCGGACACGTCGCCGGAGCGCCTGTGAAGCAGGCGCACTACTGCGCATCGAAGGGTGCCGTGGTGAGCCTCACTCGCGAGCTGGCGGCGCAGTGGGCCCGCAAGGGCATCACGGTGAATGCGCTCTGCCCGGGATGGTTTCCGAGTGAGATGACGGCCGGGATGGAGAGCGACGAGGCAAGCCAGCGCTTCATCGCCGCACAGTCGCCGATTCCGCGGATGGGGATGGCGCACGAACTCGATGCGGCGCTCCTGCTGCTGGCCGGACCTGGCAGCTCGTTCATGACTGGCCAGAGCGTGATCGTCGACGGCGGCTGGACGTGTCGCTGACCGCCCGGGGTCCGGCTGGTGGGTGGACACGTGGCGCACGACTAGGTTGACGCCGATGAAGGTGCTGCCCCTGCTCGATCTCACGCAGCGGCTCGACCGGGCGACGTACGAGCAGCGCCTCGTCCGCGGGCAGAACCGCCTTTACCAGTTGCGGCTGACGCTCGGCGGGCTGATGGGCAGGTCGGCGCTCGGACCCGGCGTGCTGGTGGTCATGGAAGGCCCCGATGCGTCGGGCAAGGGCGGGGCCATCAAGGCGATGGTCGGACACCTCGACCCGCGGCACTACGACGTCGTCAACTACGGGGCGCCGAGCAGGCAGGAGAAGGACCACCACTTTCTCTGGCGTTTCTACACGCGACTTCCGGGGCTCGGACAGATGTCGGTGTTTGACCGCAGCTGGTATGGCCGCGTGCTCGTCGAGCGTGTCGAGGGCTTCTGCACCAAGGCCGACTGGAAGCGTGCCTACAAGGCGATCGTCGATTTCGAGGAGTCGCTGTCGCTCGAGAGCCTCATCGTCGTGAAGTTCTACATGCACCTCAGCGACGACGAGCAGCTCAAGCGTTTCCAGGCGAGAGCGGCCGACCCGCTGAAGCGGTGGAAGCTCACCGATGAGGACTGGCGCAACCGCGACAAGAACCGCGACTACGAGGCCGCCGCCGAGGAGATGTTCCAGCGCACCGACCATGCGCTGGCACCATGGAACGTCATCGCTGCGGAGCAGAAGCGATACGCGCGGATCGCCGTCCTCGAGACGCTGATCGAGCGGATCGAGGATGGCATGCGACGATGGGGCATCGACGTGCCCGACCTCGAGCAATTCCTCGAGGTCGAGTGACCGGAGCCGTCGCTGTGCCGGCTCAGAGTGACGGACGCCGACCGGCCCACGGCATCGCCTGCTCGAGCTGGCAGGCGATCCGGATGAGCACGTCCTCGCGCCCGTAGGCGGCCACGAACTGCACGCCGACAGGCAGGCCGTCCGGAGTCCAGTGCAGCGGGAGGCTGATGGCCGGCTGGCCGCTGGTGTTGAAGGCCGGCGTGAATGGAACGAGCTGTGCCGACCGTGCCAGCGGTGCCATTGGCTGCGCAGCATCGTTGGCGAATTCGCCGAGCATCGTGGGCGGCTCGGCGGTGGTCGGAGTGACCAGCAGGTCCCACCCGTCGGCCCACCACTGCTGGATGGCGCGTCGGTGGGCGGCACTGGCGGACAGCGCAAGTGCGTAGTCCACGGCGCTGACTCGTCGGGCGAAGTCGGCCTGCGCCCAGTTCATCGGCTCGACATCGTCCTCGGTGACTGCGCGGCCGAGCGTGTCCTCGATCCGGGCAATGGCGGCCGCCATGTTGGTGCTCCAGAGCGCGCCGAATCGACGACCCGCCTCGGCGTCGGCAAGGGCGGGCGGGAATGCCTCGTCGACGTGGTGCCCGAGTTCGTCGAGTCGGCGCGCAGTGGCACGGACTGCAGCTGCGCACTCGGGGTGCACCGCGTCGCCGCTCGGCCGCCGGTCGAGAATCCCGATGCGCAGTCGCCCGGGATCTGCACCGAGTTCGTCGGCGTAGGGCCGTATCGGCGACGGTGCGATAACGGTGTCGCCGACGCCTGGTCCGCGCACGGCATCGAGGAAGCGCGCCGTGTCGCGCACGCTGCGGCTGACACAGAGTTCGACGCCGAGGTTGCTCTCGTCACGCAGCGGGCCGAGCGAGATGCGTCCCTGTGAGGGCTTGAGGCCGACAAGCCCGCATGAGGATGCCGGGATCCGGATGCTGCCGCCTCCGTCGCTTGCGTGCGCGATGGGAACCATGCCCGAGGCGACGGCAGCTGCCGCCCCGCCGCTGCTACCCCCAGGTGAGCGAGCGGTGTCCCATGGATTGCGCGTGGGACCCCATGCGAGCGGCTCGGTCGTCGGCACGCTG
>JBJOMQ010000106.1:0-8133 GCA_046052275.1 Actinomycetota bacterium
GGCAAAGCCCGCCATGGCCTCGTCGACCGCATTGTCGACGACCTCCCAGATGAGGTGGTGAAGGCCTGCGAGACCGGTCGAGCCGATGTACATACCCGGTCGCTTGCGGACCGGATCGAGACCCTCCAGAACCTGGATGTCCTTGGCCCCGTAGTCGGCCGTCGGCTGCTTACCGGGTTGCTTGGCGTTGGAAGCCACTCGTACCTCGTCTTGGTCTCATGGAGTGAGCCCAAAAATGGGCTCTGACCTGCGGTTGTGTCGTCGACACGTGAGCTGGGCCCCTGCCGGCGCAACCGTCGTCGTAATGCCCCAAATCCTACCCGCGGGGCACCTCGAAAAGGTGCCTTCGCGCCACCCGTGCGAGCGGTTCGCGGCGAGCGTCGACCGAGTGCTCGTCAGCGGCGCGTGCCGCCGCCGCGGCCCTCGCCACGACGGCCCGCAACCCGGATCTCGAGGCACTCGACAGTGACTCCGGCAACGGCCGCCAGTCGCTCGCACACCGTGCGCTCGAGGAACCGAACCTGGGTCGCCCACGTGGGATCGGCAACCGTCACGACGAGCGTGGTGCCATCGAGCGAGACAGGCTGGACATGCTCGGCGACGTGGGCGCCGACGGCCTCGTTCCACCGCCCGAACACTCCTCCGATCGACGCGACATTGGTCGGGGACCGGAGGTCCTCGTCGCGCATCGACCTCATCACCTGCTGAAGGCTGTCGCCGAGATGGATCGGCTCGTCGGCTCGTCCCCCGATCATGTGCCCACCATGCCACGTTCGATGCGCACCGTCGCATCAGGATGCGCCGCCTCCGGCAGCGGTCCGGCCGTGGTGAGCACCACCTGGCCTGCGGGCAGGTTGCCGAGCAGCGCAGTACAGCGGCCTGGATCGAGTTCGCTGAGCACGTCGTCGAGCACCAGCACCGGCGCGCTGCCGGCCCGCTCGGCCACAAGACGGTGGGTGCCGAGCCGCATGGCGAGCGCCAAGGTGCGCTGCTCGCCCTGCGACGCATGGGTGCGCGCGGGCAGGCCGTTGACGAACAGGTCGACGTCGTCGCGGTGCGGACCGACCGTGCTGACCCCCCTGCGCACGTCATCGCGCCGCGCCGCCACCAGCGCCTCGGCCAGGCCGTTGGCACGCCATTCGGGTTCGTAGCGCAGGTCGATGGGGGTGGGCGTGCCGGCCAATTGCTCGTAGGCCTCGTGCACCATCGGCGCGGCGCGCTCGACGAGCGCCGCCCTGGCCCGGCCCAGCTGGTCACCCGCCTCGACGAATCGCGCATCCCACACGTCGAGCGTGACCTCTGCGTCGCTATCGAGACGGCCATTGACCTGCTTCAGCAGGGTGTTGCGCTGCTTCAGCACGCGGTCGAGCTCGAGGCGCATCGCGTCGTACTTCAGGTGCAGCGCAACGAGCGTGTCGTCGAGGAATCTCCGCCGCTCGGCCGGTCCGCCCTTGACCAGCTCGAGGTCATCGGGCGAGAACACCGTGACGCGCACCGTGCCCAGAAGGTCGCGGGTGCGCGTCAGGCGCTGGCGGTTCACCTGGGCGCGGGTCCGACCGTGCCGGCTGAGCTCGAGTTCGACCAGCGACTCGCGCCCGTCGTGATCGCGCACCGTGGCCCGCAATACCGCCGTGTCGACGCCGACTCGGATGAGTGCCTCGGTCGGCGCGCCTCGAAAGCTGTCGAGCGTCGAGAGCAGCGCCAAGGCTTCGACAAGGTTTGTCTTGCCCTGGCCGTTGCGGCCGACCACCGCGGTGATGCCCGGATCGAAGTTGAACGACGCCTCGCTGTAGTTGCGGAAGTCGACCAGCTCGAGGCGGGTGACGATCACTTGCTCTCGGGCACCCGCACGGGCATCAGCAGGTAGAGGTACTCGCTCAGCGTGCCATCGGGCGTCGCGCCGCGCAGCACTGCCGGACTCTGCGCGTCCTTCGTGCTCAGCACCACCAGCTGGCCTGCGCATGCATCGACGCCGTCCATGAGGAACTCGGGGTTGAAGGCGACGATCATCTCAGCGCCCTCGTAACGGGCGTCGATCTCCTCGCTTGCCGCGCCGATGTCCTGGGTGATGGCGGTGAGGCGCACCGTGTCGCCGCCGAGTGCAAGTCGCACGGGCGTCGACGGTTCCTTGGCCAGCAGCTTCACGCGTCGGAGCGCTTCGATGAGGGCGTCGCGCTCGACGGTGAGCGCGTTCGACTGGTTCTGCGGAACGAGGCGCCGATAGTCGGGGTACTCGCCCGTGATCAGTCGAGTCGTCAGCCGAACGTTGCCGGCTTCGAACGAGGCGTCGTTCTCGCCGAGCTGCATCGTGACGTCGTCGCCGCTGTTGACGATGCGCTGCACCTCGGTGAGGGCCCGACCCGGTACGAGTACGCGCTGACCCGCGCCGAGCACGTTCTGGCCAGCGAGATCGCAGACTGCGAGCCGATACGAGTCGGTGGCCACCATGCGCAGGCCGTCACCTTCGGCCGTCATCATCACGCCGGTCAGCACGGGACGCTGCTCGTCCTTGCTGGCAGCTCGCACCACTTGGCGAAGCGCCTCACCGAATGCAGCCGAGGGCAGGGTGACCGAACTGCCGGAACCGCCACCAACCTTCGGGTAGTCGTCGAGGCTCAACGGCCTCACCGTGAAGTTCGACCGGCCGTTGCTGATGACGACCTCGTCGGCAGTGGCCTGCACCTCGACTTTGCCCGACGCGAGCGAACGCACGATGTCGGCGGCGAGTCGTGCCGGGACGACGGTGCCTCCGTCGACGTCGCTGCCCACCTCGATCGATGACTGGATCGTGAGGTCGAGGTCGGAGCCGGTGATGGTCAGTCGATCGCCGACAACCTGCAGTCGTAGGCCGGTGAGCACGGGCAATGCCGCGCTGCGCCCGGTTGCTGCTCGACTCGCCGTCGAGAGAGCTTCGGCAAGCGCTTCTCGTTCGCAACGGAACTTCACAGGGCTCCCTTTCTTACCAAGAGGTGATGTATCGAACTGATAGCGGTAATAGGTGCTGTGGACTGTGCACAACCATCGTTCGCGCCAGCGTAGGTGCCGATCTGCTGTCCACACCGGTTTCCACTCGCGCGCACAGCCGTGAAATGACGCAGTTGTGATTCGGTGGAGAACGCGCGGCGCGTCCAGAGGACGGAGCACTGAGTCCACATGTCGTCCACCGCGCGGGCGTTCGACTGGATGATGGCAGTCGAGTGACTCGGAGCGTGCGGGCGTGAGGCACTGGGAAGAGCGCACCGGGTCGGCATGGTCAGGCCTTCCGCAGTCGCTGGACAAGGTCGGTGACCTGGTCGTAGACCTGCCGGCGCTCGCTCATCAGTCGCTGGATCTTGTCGACGGCGTGGATGACCGTGGTGTGGTCTCGGCCGCCGAAGAGCCTGGCGATGGCGGGGTACGACAGGTCGGTGAGTTCGCGGAACACATACATCGCGGTCTGGCGTGCCGTCACCAGTGGCCGCTGCCGACTCTTGCCACGGAGGGCCTCGACGCTGAACCCGAGGATGATCGCGATGTCGTTGAGCAACTCGTCGGCCGAGCGGGGCTTGACGATCGATGCGCTGAGGAGGTCGCCCAGCAGTTGCTCGGCCAGGTGCACGCTCGGCGGGACGCTGTTGAGGCTGGCATAGGCCGTCACCCGGATGAGGGCACCCTCGAGCTCTCGGATGTTACTGGTAATACGGGAGGCGATGAACTCGAGCACGTCGGGCGGGACGGGGCTGCGGTCACGCTCTGCCTTGTTGCGGAGAATGGCAAGGCGGGTCTCGAGATCAGGCGGCTGGATGTCGGTGATCAGTCCCCACTTGAACCGGCCCCTGAGTCGCTCCTCGAGGGTGGGGATGGCATCTGGCATCCGGTCAGAGGAAATGACGACCTGCTTGTTCGCCCCGTGGAGCGAGTTGAACGTGTGGAAGAACTCCTCCTGGAGACCTTCCTTGCCCTCCATGAACTGGATGTCGTCGATGAGCAGCACGTCGATGTCGCGGTACCGGCGCTTGAAGTTGGCGGTGGTGTTGGTGCGGATGGCGTCGACGTACTCGTTGAGGAACGTCTCGGTGCTCACATACCGGACGATGTCGTGCTGGTAGTGGCTCTGGACGTAGTGCCCGATGGCGTGCAGCAGGTGGGTCTTGCCCAGACCGGCCGAGCCATAGATGAACAGCGGGTTGTAGCTGCGGCCGGGCGTCTCCCCCACCCGAAGGGCTGCCGCCAGGGCGAACTGGTTGCTGGCGCCCTTGACGAAGGTCTCGAACGTGTAGCGAGGATTCAGGCCGCCGGTCTCGACCGGGGGCTCATGGGTGGCCACGGCCGTGCCGCCACCGTGCGCATCACGCTGCGGGTCGGCCGTCCAGTCGGTGGCGGGCTCGGGCTCGGAGAGCTGCACCTCGATGGTGAACTGCAGCGAACTGGCGCCGATCTCGTCGAGTGCGTCGCGGACCAGCGGGAGGTACCGCGACAGGATCCGATCGCGGGCATGCGAGTTGGGCGCGCTGACACGCAGCACCGACGCGTCGCTGTCGAGGGGCACGACGTCCTGGAAAGTGGAGAACCAGACCGCCTCAGAGACCTGCGCACGGAGCAACTGGGCGACCGCTGTCCACAACTGTTCGTGGTCGCTCACCTGCACCTCCGTCCGTTCGCTCGTCGAATGTCCACACCCTTTTCCACATGATGTGGACAAGGAAGAGACTAAGAGCGTCGGAGGCTAGCAGGTCGCCGCACTGCCTCCGAACGGGGGGTTCGAGCCGAGGCCCGACCGCTGCCGCAGCGAGTCCGGTTGCCGCTGCAGACGGCGTACCGTAGCCTTCACCCGTTCCACGTGCCGGCCTGCGGAGCGTGGTCCACCGGATTCCACTCTCACAGCCGGGCGGCACCACCGTCCGGAGCCCGAGGAGGGCCTTGTGAAGCGCACTTTTCAGCCCAACAACCGCCGCCGCGCCAAGAAGCACGGCTTTCGCGCCCGCATGAGCACCCGGGCCGGCCGGGCCATCCTGAAGGCCCGCCGCGCCAAGGGCCGCCACCGCCTGTCGGCTTGATCTGGCGTATCCGAGAGCGGAGCGCCTTCGGGCGCCTGGCCGCCAACGGCCGCCGCGCTCGGGCCGGAGCACTGTGGTGCACCGCCCTTCTCGACCCGCCGGGCACGACGTCGCCCCCTCGCGTGGCCTTCTCGGTCGGACGCGCCCTCGGGACGGCCGTGGTGCGCAATCGTGTCCGCCGCCGCCTGCGGGCAGCCGTGCAGTCGGTCTCGGCGGCCGGCCGGATGCCAGCGGGCGACTACCTCATCGGCGCCCGGCCGGAGGCCGCAACCCAGTCGTTCGCCGACTTGAGTGCCGACCTGGCGAGGGTGATCGAGCGGGTGGCCACGTGACCGACTCACCGAGCAGCGCGTCATGGGCGGTGCGCAGTGTGCGCTGGTACCAGCGGGCAGCTGCTGGCAGGCCGAGCCCGTGCCGATTCACGCCGACCTGCAGCGCCTACGCGGTCGAGGCGCTCGAGCACCACGGCACGCTGCGTGGTCTAGTGCTGACGCTCCGTCGACTTCTTCGCTGCCGTCCCTTTGGCCCGTCGGGGTGGGATCCGGTGCCGTTGCCCGGTGAGCCCCGACCAACCCGCCGTCGTCTGTCCCGGAAGGAACCCTCATGAGCGTGCCCGTCCTGTCGTCGATCGTGTCGATCGGCTTCTTCGAACCGCCCGCAGCGCTGCTGGCGTGGTTCTACAGCATCACGCATAGCTACGTGGCGGCGATCTCGCTCATCGCGCTCGTGGTGATGCTCGTGACATCGCCCCTCGTGCTGAAGAGCACCAAGGGCATGCTCGAGATGCAGCGCCTGCAGCCCGAATTGCGTGCGCTGCAGCAGCAGCACCGAGGCGACCGCCAGAAGCTCAACGAAGAGATGATGAAGCTGTACCAGGAACACCGGGTGAACCCGCTGGCCTCCTGCCTGCCGCTGCTGCTGCAGATGCCGGTCTTCATCATCATGTTCCAGGTGCTGCACGGCCTCAGCGAGAAGAACGCCGCTGGAGCCCCGGCGCCGAAGTTCATCTCCGAGTCGTCTGAGCTGTACGCAGCGCTGATTGCCGGTCAGGGCGAGATGCGCTCGTGGGGGCTCGATCTGGCCGTGACCCCGTGGCAGATGTTCTCGCGGTCGTTCGGCACCGGTCTCGTGTACGGACTGCTCGTGGCGGCGCTGGGATTCCTGTACTGGATCCAGCAGCGCATGGTGGCGAGCCGGGCCACGGTGTCGCCGCAGATGTCGGCGGCGCAGCAGAAGATCTTCCAGTACCTGCCGGTGGTGTTCGCCGTCTTCCTGGTCTTCTACCTCACCGGTCTCGTCGTGTACTACATGGCGCAGGCCGTGATCCGCATTGGCCTCAACTGGTATATCACGCATCGGTTCTACAAGGGCGACGAGTCGCTCGGCCGTCAGGCGCAGGCGGCGGGCCAGCGTGCCCGTGAGATGGCCGCCAAGGATGGCGGCGGCGGCATGTTCGCCCAGTTGAAGCGTGATGCGGCAGAGACCGCCGCTACGAGTCAGCGCCCGACGACCAGCAAGCGAGTCACGCCGCCGAAGAACGCCCCGACCTCGGGTCGCGGCCCCACCAAGTCCCGACCCGCGTCCACCGGCAAGGCCGGGCGGCGTAAGCGCTGAGCGAGGACTGCGATCACCATGGAATGGATTCGGTATGGAATGGATTGAGACAACGGGACGAACCGTTGACGAGGCCAAGGAGGCGGCACTTGACCGCCTCGGCGTGGCTCCCGACGACGCCGAGTTCGAGGTGCTCGAGGAGCCCAAGGCGGGCCTGTTCGGCCGGACACGGGGCGAGGCCAGGGTTCGGGCGCGGGTGCGCCCCGCGCTGGCGCGCCAGAAGCTCGATCGGCGCCGGCGCAGCAAGTCGGGTGGCCGGAGCGATGGCGACTCGAGTGGGTCGTCGTCGGCCGAGCGCGGTGCATCGGGGCCCTCGAAGAAGCCGTCCAAGAAGTCTGGCCGTAGCTCGTCACCGCGCCCAGCGCGCGAAGATGCGGCCCCGAGCGGTACCGTCTCGTCGGGATCAACTGCAGCACCAAGGGGTGTTGCCGCACAGGGAGAGCATGTCGTGGATGCACAGCAGGTAGGCGAGGAAGCCCGTCGGTTCATGGTCGGCCTGTTGGGTGCGTTTGGTGCGGAGGGCGACGTCGAGGTGGTGCGCGACGGCGACGATCTCGAGGTGCGTGTTGCCGGCGAGAACCTCGGTCTGCTGGTCGGACCCCGTGGTACCACGCTGCAGGCCGTCCAGGATCTCGTGCGGGTCGCAGCGCAGCGCCGGCTTGGCGATCACGAGACCCGCCTGCGGGTCGATGTGGGCGGCTACCGCGAGCGCCGCCGTGAGGCGCTCGGCCGGTTCGCCGTGCAGATGGCCGATGAGGTGAAGGCGTCGGGTGTCGCCCGAGTGCTCGAGCCGATGTCGTCGGCCGACCGGAAGATCATTCACGACACCCTGTCGGGGGTCGAGGGCATCGAGACGCGCTCGGAGGGCGACGACCCGCAGCGGCGGGTCGTGATTGCCCCTGCAAGTGGCGCCCCCGCCTGATCCCCTCCATGAGGTGCTGAGCGGCCTGCGCCATCGCGGGTCGATCGGCACGACCTCGATCGACGAGGCCATTGCTCACGCAGAGCGATTCGTCGCGCTCCTGCCGTCCGCTCCCCAGTTCATCGCCGATCTCGGGTCCGGCGGCGGCCTTCCCGGCCTTGTCATTGCCGTCCGCCGCCCTGACGACAGGGTGGTGCTGGTTGAGCGCAGGCTTTCAAGGGCGGATCAGTTGCGGCGGGCCGTCGGAGCGCTGTCGCTCGGTGGGCGGGTGGAGGTTCACGCTGGCGACGTCCGCACGCTGGCGGCGGAACGGCCCCAGCAGTTCGACGTGGTCACGGCGCGCAGCTTCGGACCGCCGTCGATGACCGGGAGATGGGGATCGGCGCTGCTGAGGAGCGGCGGTGTGCTGCTGGTGAGCGAGCCCCCGGTGTCCGGTAACGATCGGTGGCCGGCGGAACTCCTCGAGGAGTGCGGACTTGCCGATGGCGGACTCGTCTCGGGAATCCGCACCCTGCGCCGCCGCTGACGGCAGCCGATCCCGTGCCGACCAGGGACGGCACG
>JBJOMQ010000107.1:0-8101 GCA_046052275.1 Actinomycetota bacterium
GTGCACATGGGCCTCGGCTATGCGCTCACCGAGCAGTTCCCGCACGATCCCGACACGGGTTTCCCCGTGAACACCACACTGCGGTCGCTCGGCATCCTCCGCGCCAAGGACGTGCCGCCCATCGAGGTGCACCTCGTCGAGGTTCCGCAGCCGAGATCGCCCTATGGCATCAAGGGCGTCGGCGAGATCGGTCTCGTGCCGACGGCGCCGGCGGTGGCAGCAGCCCTGCACGAGGTCGACGGCGAATGGCGCACCGTGCTGCCGATGCGCACCGCCCCGGCCGACGACGAGTGACGGCACGTCGATGAGCGCCGTGACGCCCGGCCTCGTCTGCGGGCACCACCACCTGTATTCGGCGCTCGCACGCGGGATGCCCGCCCCGCCGCACCAGCCGACGTCGTTCATCGAGATCCTCGAGCAGGTGTGGTGGCGACTCGACGTCGCGCTCGATGCCGAGATGATCCGCTGGTCGGCGATGCTGGGCGCGGTGGAGGCACTGCAGTGCGGCACCACGGCCATCGTCGACCACCACGAGTCGCCGTCGTCGATCGAGGGCAGCCTGTCGTTGATCGCCGATGCATGCGCCGAGGTGGGAGTGCGCACCAACCTCGCCTACGGCGTCACCGACCGCCACGGTGCCGACGGAGCGCAGCGCGGCCTCGAGGAGAACGAGCGGTTCCTGCGCGCCGGCGGCAGGGGCATGGTGGGCGTGCATGCTGCGTTCACCTGCACCGACGACACGCTTGCCGCCGCGGCAGGCCTGGCCGGCGACCTTGGCGTCGGCGTGCACATCCACGTCGCCGAAGGCCCCGACGACATCGCAGCAGGGGAGCGACTGGCGTCGCTCGCCCGCGACGACTGGTGGCTGGTGCACTGCGTGTTCCTCGACCGCGAACTGCCGGGCACCATCGCCCACAACCCGCGCAGCAACATGAACAACTCGGTCGGCTATGCCCGACCGGCGACTCGCCCCAATCGCATCGTGCTCGGCACCGACGGCATCGGTGCCGACATGCTCGAGGAGGCCCGACTGGCATATGTGCGCCTGCGCGAGGACGACGTGCGTGCGTCGCCCGACACGGTGTGGGAATGGCTCGACAACGGCTACGCGCTGTTTCCCGAGGCTCGCAGCGACTCGGTGACCTGGAACTACCCGCACGCCGACAGTGCGTGGCACGTGGCGTTCACGCCGGGAGTGCGCGCACTGCACGTGGTGCGCGACGACGGCACCGAACTGCTGCGCAACGGCCGTCCCGTGCTGGTCGACGAGGCCGAGGTGCGCGCCAAGGCCGCCGAGCAGGCCCGGCGGCTGTTCGCACTCCTCTGAGAGAGGCAGGGCGCCGGCACCTCGGTCGGCGGCGTAGGGTCGGGCCATGCCCAGCGACTTCATGCTCAAGGGAATGAACCTCGTCCATCGAGGAATCCTGGCCGTCAGCTTCGGCAGGGTCGGATGGGACGCTGCCGGCATGCCGGTGCTCGAACTCACCACGGTGGGGCGCAAGAGCGGCGTGCCGCGGTCGGTGATGCTGACGTCGCCGCTGCAGGAGGGCGACACCATCGTCATCGTCGCCTCGCGTGGCGGAGACGACCACCACCCGGCCTGGTACCTGAATCTCGTGGCGCATCCCGAGGTGCAGGTGGTGTGGAAGGGCAGGCCGCGAGTCTCGATGACGGCGCATGTGGCAGCCGCCGACGAACGCGCTCGGATGTGGCCGCTGATCACGTCCAAGTACGGGAACTACGCCGGCTACCAGGAGAGGACGGACCGCGAGATCCCCCTCGTGCTGCTGGTGCCGACTGCCGCCTGAGGGGTGCCGTTGGCGGCTGCGCAAAATGTCAACGACTAGCGTGCGGGCCATGGACACACCGGTCGCGCTGTACCTGCAGGATGCCCACCCGATCCGCGAGGGAATGGACATCGTGCGCTACGCCGAGCAGAAGGGCTTCCACGCCGTATGGCAGGCCGAGAGCCGGCTGGTGCGCGAGGCCACGGTGCCGATGGCCGCATTCGCCAGCGTCACCGAGCGGATCAAGGTGGGCTCGGGGGTGGTCGACTGCTGGAGCCGCAACCCGGCGCGGCTCGCCGCCACGTTCAGCACGCTCGACGATCTGGCGCCGGGACGGGTGATCCTCGGCATCGGCGCCTGGTGGGATCCGCTCGCCAAGAAGGTGGGCATCGACCGCGCCCGGCCGCTCACGGTGATGCGCGAGATCGTCACCGCAGTGCGTGCCCTGCTGAACAACGAGACAGTCACCTTCGACGGGCACTACGTGCACCTCGACGGCGTCGAGCTCGACTACGTGTACCAGGAGCGCAGGCCAAAGGACGTGCCCATCTACATCGGTGCCACCGGCATGCAGATGATGGAACTCACCGGCGAGATCGCCGACGGGGCGGTGCTGAACTACCTCGTCTCACCCGACTACAACAGCCAGGCGATCGAGGCCCTCGAGCGCGGCGCGGCGAAGGCCGGACGACGCCTCGACGACATCGATCGCCCGCAGCTGGTGGTGTGCAGCGTGCACGAGGACCGCCAGACAGCGCTCGACATGGCGCGGCTGATGGTGACGCAGTACCTCGGCCAGCAGCCGCACATCATGAAGGCATCCGGCGTGCCGCAGTCGCTGCTCGACAAGGTGGGCGAGGTGCTCACGTGGCCGGCCACACACGAGCAGGTCGTCGCGGCCAGCAAGCTCGTGCCCGACGAGATCGTCCAGATGCTCACCGCCAGCGGCACGCCCGCCGAGGCACGGGCGAAGGTGCAGCAGTACGTCGACCACGGCTGCACGTGCCCGATCCTGTATCCGCTCGGCGATGTCACCGCCATGATCGACGCCTTCGCCTGACGGCGCTGCCCGCTACCATCTCGCACCATGGGCCAGCAGATCGCCGTCGTCGCCACGCCGAGCCGCACGCCGGGCGTGCTGCGGTTCGAGGCCAATCGCAACCTCACCGGCATGGGCCATGAGACGTTCCGTGCGGTCGAGGAGGCTCGGGGTGCCAAGCCCGCTGCGGCGCTTGCCCGCAGCCTGTTCGCCACCGGCCATGTCGACGCCGTGCACGTCTACGGCAACGTCATCACCGTCGACCTGCGCAAGGGGCACAGCGGCGACGGCCTCGACGTAGTGGTCCGCGACCTCTATCAGTACTGGAAGCCGGGCATGGAGCCGCCCGCATTCGACGACATGGTGGCGGCTGAGGCACCGGTGGCCGCTGCCGCGGGCGGCGAGGGCGGCGGTGCCGACTCGGTGTATCTGCAGCGCGTGCCGGCACTCTTGGTCGAGCGCAGCCGGGCGGCGCTCGCCAAGTGGCGCGCCACCCACTGAGGCACCCGGCTGCGGCCGCCCACTCACCGTGGTGCTGACGGTGCGGTCGGGCAGAGATTTCCCCAGCCCGCCCGTCGGAGAATCTCCAGAATTTTCTTGCTCCGTTCGGTGATTTTCCCCAGTGCCTTCTACGTTACGGAACAGTGTCCGACGACGTAGACCCCCCCATCGAGGACGACGACCTGTCATTGCAGACGGTCGCCGACCTGCTCGGCGTGCACTACATGACCGCGTACCGGTACGTGCGCCACGGGATGCTGCCCGCAGTGAAGATCGGCGGCACGTGGCACGTGTCGCGGGACGACTTCGACCGGTTCCAGGCGGCCACACCGCCGGAGGTCACCGACGGCGATCCAAAGCGCCGGCGTGCGCCGTGGTCTGACCGCCTCGAGGCACGGCTCATCGCCGGCGACGGACGTGGCGCATGGGGAGTGATCGAGATGGCCCTGTCGTCGGGGGCCAGCCTCGATGAGGTGTACATCGACATCATCTCGCCGGCCATGCAGTCGATCGGCGCCAAGTGGGCGGACGGCAAGCTCGACATTGCGGTCGAGCACCGCGCTACTGGCATCGCCCTGCGTCTCGTCGGCCGTCTCGGTCCCCGCTTCGCACGACGCGGCCGCACCCGCGGCACCATCGTCATCGGGGCGCCGCCAGGCGAGCGTCACTCGCTGCCCATCTCGCTGGTCGCCGACCTGCTGCGCGGCAGCGGGTGGGAGGTATCGGATCTCGGTGCCGACATGCCGGTCGACTCATTCGTTCGTGCGGCACTCGAGTGCGACGATCTCGCCGCGGTGGCGGTCTCGGTGACCAGCCCCGAGTGGCTCGAGTCGGCCAGCGACCTCGTCACTGCGCTGAAGACGGCATTGGCTGAGCATCAGGCCCAGGTGATTGTCGGTGGCGCAGCGGTCCGCGATGGCGACCACGCCCGCCAGCTCGGTGCCGATGCGTGGGCTCCGTCGGCGCGGGCGCTGATCGCCCTGCTCGACGGGGGCGCCGCCGAGGGGTCCGGCTCGGCCGGCTACTGACCTGGTGCCGGTCGGCTGGCGGCGCAAGGCGCAGGCCCGACAACCGTCGTACAGGTGTTCGATACAGTGGCGGTGTGGAGTCGCACCGAATACCCGCCGTCCTTGCTGCGCTCGGCTCGCACGGCCGCACCGGTGCGGTCGCGCCGGGTGCTGTAGCGCTGCGCAGCCTGCCGGTCTGCAGTGCCCTGTCGACCCTGCTGGGTGACGGCAGTCTGCGCGGCGGCGCAGTGGTGGCCTGCGAGGGGCCGGCGGCGGTGTCGCTCGCCATGGCAACGGCGTCGGCTGCCTCGATCGCCGGGTCGTGGACAGCGGTGATCGGATTCCCCGACATCGGACTCGCCGCCGCTGCCGAGGCCGGCGTGGTGCTCGAGCGACTGGTGTGCATCGCACCCGTCGACTCGGCCGATGCTGCGTCCGTTCCCTGGCCCGAGGTGCTCGCCGCTGCCGTCGATGGGTTCGAGGTGCTCATCGTCGGGCCACTGCTCGGCCGATTGCCGTCGGCAGTGGTGCGACGCGTGCTGGCTCGCGCCGCCACGCGCTGCGTCGTGGTGATCGCCGTCGATGCCCCTGCGTTCGGCGCCGATCTCATGCTGAGCACGAGCGAGGTGGCTTGGCAGGGCATCGATGCCGGCCACGGCGTGGCCGCAGGCCGTCGTGCTGCGGTGTGCGTGTCGGGGCGGCGCATGCCGCGCGAGCGCCGGGCATCGCTCATGCTGCCGTCGGCAGCGGGATGTGCCGAGCCCGGTGCCGCGGAGCCCGGTGTCGCCGAACCCGCAGCGCCGGTGCCCGTAGCGATGCATGACGACGGCGCATGGCGGGACACCGGATGAGCATGAACGGGTTCGCCAACAACGGACTCGGCGACAACGGTCCGCCGCGACTGGCCGTGCTGTGGTGCCCCCACTGGCCGGTGGTCGCAGCGGGTGCTGCACCGGATGCAGCGATGGCGGTGCTGCATGCGATGCGCGTCGTCGCCCACTCGCAGGCGGCGGCTGCATCGGGCGTCGGCGTCGGCATGCGCCGCCGCGAGGCGCAGTCGCAGTGCCCGGGCCTGCACCTCGAGACACATCACCCCGACCGCGATGCCCGCGCCTTCGAACGCGTGGTGCGTGCCGTGGCGGAGCGCGTGCCACGGCTCGAATGCGCCGAGCCCGGCACCATCGTGTTCGCTGCCCGCGGCCCGTCGCGCTACTTCGGCGGCGACGAGGCCATGGCGTCGCTGGTGGCCGGCGATGCGGCGGCGGCGATCGGCGATGGCCTTGCCGCTGTCGGGGGAGCGCTGGGCGCCGGGGTGGCCGATGGCCGCTTTGCCGCCACGGTGGCAGCCCGCCTCGCGGTCCGCCAGCGGATGCCGGTGGTGGTGCCCCCGGGCATCGAGTCGACGGCAGCCTTCCTCGCCCCGCTGCCGGTGCAGGTGCTGGCCACGGCGGCAGGCATCGACACCGGCTTCGTCGGCCTGCTGCAGCGCCTCGGCCTGCAGCGTCTCGGGCAGCTCGCCGACCTTGCCCGTGCCGACGTGGCAGGCCGCTTCGGCCCGCTCGGCGACTTCGCCCATGCGCTGGCGGCGGGCAGCGACTGCCGCCTTCCGGGCACCGCCGAGCCGCCGCAGGGACGCGAGGTGCACCGGGTGTTCGACGAGCCGGTGCACCACTCCGACGCGCTCGTGTTCATAGCCCGGCAGATGGCCGCCGAGCTCGTCGGCGCGCTCGAGGGACTCGTCTGCACGCGTCTGGTGATCACTGCCGAGACCGAGCACGGCGAGCGATGCGAGCGCGTGTGGTACCGGGCGAGCGGGCTGGGCGTGGCGGCGATGGTCGAGCGCGTCCGCTGGCAGCTCGATGCGTGGGCCCGCGACGACGTGCTCACCGCCGGGGTGGTGCTGCTGCGGCTCGATCCCGCAGAGGTGCGCGTCGACGACGGCACGCAGGTCACCCTGTGGGGCGGCACCACCGATGCCGATCACCGTGCCCTGCGCGCCGTGGCGCGGCTGTCGTCGGTTGCCGGCGAGCAGCGCGTGCTGGTCCCCGTCGCAGCGGGAGGCCGCCAGCCGCACGATCGATATGCGTGGATGCCGGCATCGCTGGCCGACCACAGTGCTGGCAACCATGGTGCCGGCAACCACGGTGTCGGCGACCACGGTGCCGGTGCGGCCGGGCCGTGGCCGGGCCGGCTTCCATCACCCTCGCCGGCTGTCACCTGGTCGCCGCCGGTGCCGGTTCGACTCGAGGCCGCCGACGGATCACCGGTGCGGGTGAGCGGCAGGGGCGTGCTGGGCGCGCCGCCGGCATCGCTGCATGTCGGTGCCGATGGCCTGCCGGTCACCGCAGCGCGGCTCGCCGGCACGCATGCAGTGCGACGGTGGGCGGGCCCGTGGCCGCTCGACGAGCGGTGGTGGGATGCCCGGCGGTCGCGTCGCATGGCGCGGCTGCAGGTGCTCACCGCCGATGGCGTGCTGCTGTTGCTGGGCCTCGAGCGCGGCGAGTGGCAGATGTGGGGCGAGTACCGGTGATCCCGGCAGCGCAGGGAGTGATCAGGCGCTGGCCAGCATGCGGTCGCCGTCGCCGGCGCGCAGCAGGTCGTTGCTGAGGCGGAAGCCCACGCCGCGCACGGTGTGGATGAAGCGCTGCTCGGGCGCCCGCTGCTGCAGCTTGCGCCGCAGGTTGCTGAGGTGCACGTCGACCACGTGGGTGTCGCCCACCCAGTTCGGTCCCCATACCTCTTCCAATAGCTCGGCGCGCGTGCACACCTCGGCCGGCCGGCGGCACAGCTGCTCGAACAGCGCGAACTCGATACGCGTCACCGGCACGTCGGCACCGTGCACCCGGATCTCCTTGCGGCCGACGTCGACCGTCAGCACGCCGAAGTCGATGATCGATGCCTGCATCGGATCCCAGCGCGTGTGCAGCTGGCGCGGCCGGCGCAGCAGCGCATGGCAGCGCGCTGCGAGCTCCTCGGTGTCGAGATCGCTCGACACCGCATCGTCGGCGCCGGAGCGCAGCGCCCGGATCCGCTCGGCGTCGGCCTCGGGTGCGGCGATGGCCACGACGTAGGCCTCGGTGAGTGCCCGCATGGTGTCGAACAGGGTGCCGCCCTCAGGGCTGCGCAGTGTCAGGTCGACCATCACGACATCAGGCGAGAACGAGCGGGCCAGTGTCAGCGCCGCCTCCTCCTCGGTGGTCGCGCACACCGAGTACCCGCGCATGCGCAGCGTCGAGGAGGCCTCGCGGCGCAGTTGGGCATCGCCCACTGCGAGGAGCACTCGGGGTGAGAGCTGAACATCGGGTTCCATGTGTCGTCAGACCTGTTCGTTCCGGGTTCGGTGTCACGCTCTGTATCGGCGCGGCCGGCGCAGCCCTGAAGGAAAATTGTGGAAACAGTGCTGCCCGGCACGGAGGGTGGTGGCGGCGGCCGTGGCCGCCTACGGTGGCATCGATGACCGGAGCCGCCGACGATGCCCAGCGCGATGCCCTGCGCCACGTCGTGCGCGACGCAGTGCGGGCACGGCGTCCGGTGGATGCACGCGAGCGCTCGTCGATCGACGAGTTCGTGCAGCGCTTCGACGCCCTTGCGTCGCCATTCGACGAGCACGCCGACCCGGTGCACGTCACGGCCTCGGCCATCGTGGTGAGCGACGACGGCCGGAGGGTGCTGCTGCACCGCCACAAGCGCCTCGGTATCTGGCTGCAGCCCGGCGGGCACATCGACGCCGGCGAGACGCCGTGGCAGGGCGCCCTGCGGGAGGCCCA
>JBJOMQ010000108.1:0-8091 GCA_046052275.1 Actinomycetota bacterium
GAGCGGCGACGTGCTGGTGCTCGGCAAGCCGCTCGGGACCGGCCTCGTACTGGCCGGAGGCGACGACAGCGAAAAGGCGTCGGCGATCGCCGGCATGCGGGCGCTGAACCGATCGTCCTCCGAGGAACTGCAGGCGCTCGGCGCTGCTGTCCATGCCGTCACCGATGTCACCGGATACGGCCTGGCAGGGCATGCGTGGGAGATGGCTGAGCGAAGCGGACTGCGCGTCGTCCTGCACGGTGCTGCGCTGCCGGCATACCCGGGTGCGCGCGAAGCGGCCGAGCGCGGCGTGCGCACTGGCGGCGACCGTCGAAATCGCGACTACGTGGCGGCGAGGCTTGTGAGCAGTGCGACGGCGACGTCCGAGGCGCTGTGCTTCGATCCCCAGACATCAGGCGGCCTCCTCGCTGCCGTCGACCCGGCAGCAGTCGACTCGCTGAGCGGGGCGTGGGCCGTGGTCGGCGAGATAGCGGCCGGCGACCCCGCACTCGTGCTCTCCTGACGCCGATGGCCGACACCGTTCCGACCCGAGACGTCGAGCACGAGCTGTGGGCTGCCGGACACGACCTCGTGGTCGGCATCGACGAGGTGGGCAAGGGCGCGTGGGCCGGGCCCCTCGTCGTCGGCGCTGCGGTGCTGCCGCGCGATCGGAGGGTGAACGGCGTCCGCGACTCGAAGGCACTCTCAGAGCGACAGCGCGAGGAGCTCTATGACCGCGTCGCAGGCTGGTGCTCGGCGTGGGCGGTCGGCGCAGCGACCCACGCCGAGTGCGACGAACTCGGCATGGCCGCGGCTCAGCGCCTCGCCACTCGCCGTGCGCTCGATGCGCTCGGAGTTCGTCCCGACGCTGCGATCGTCGACGGGAGATGGGATTTCGTCGGCGACTGCGTGGCGCACGTCGAGATGCGCGTCAAGGCCGACCGCGACTGCCTGCCGGTCGCCGCAGCGAGTGTGCTTGCGAAGGTCGTACGTGACCGCCAGATGCGGGCCCATGCTGTCGACTTCCCGTGGTGGTCGTTCGACTCGAACAAGGGCTATCCCTGCAGCCATCATCGGACCGCACTGCAGGGATACGGCCCGTCGTCGATCCACCGGCGCTCGTGGGCCTTCATGGACAACTTTGTCCCGTGGCCGGGCGTCGGCCGACACGTGCGGCCGCTGCAGGCTTCGCTCTTCTGATGCGCCGCAGCCACCGCCTACCCTCGCAGTCGTGGCAGGAGACGGCCAGCACGGCAGCGATGACCTGCCGTCACGATCGATGAGCTCCTCTGAGAGCCCAGCGCCGACGAGTTGTGTCGACATCGTCGTCATCGGGGCGGGACTCGCCGGACTCCGCTGCGCCGTCGACCTTGCGTCGCACGGGTTGGATGTCGTGGTCGTCGAGGCTCGCCATCGCGTCGGCGGACGCGTGTGGAGCCATCGATTCGCCAACGGACAGGTGTGCGAGCGCGGTGCTGAGTTCGTCGACAGCCATCACGCAGCGGTGCTCGGGCTTGCCGCCGATCTCGGCCTCAGGATCTCCGATCGCGTCAGCGATGTCGACATTGATGGCACGATCATCGATGCAGGCGGCCGTGCAGTGCCGATGCGCCTGCATGCGACGCTCGCCGACGACGTGGCGAGATGGGATCACGCACTGCAGTCCCTGGATCCCCTGACGGCCTCAGACGATTTGTCCCTGGCAGCGCTGATCGCCTCGCTCGGCCTGTCGGCGGTCTCGCAGCTCGTGGTCGGCCGCGATGTCAGGACCGAATTCATGCTGCCTCCCGAGGAGATCAGCCAGCGATTTGCGGCACACGTGACGTCGCGGCAGGCGGCCGGTCGGCGCGAGGTGCATCGCGTCATCGGCGGCAACGACCAGCTTGCCGCAGGCCTGGCGCGCCTGTGCTTGGACGCTGGCGGGCGCGTGATGCTGGGTGCGCCGGTGGCTGCCGTGGATCCCGACCGGGGGAGGGTGCAGCTTGTGGCCGGCGAGGTGCTCGAAGCGCGAGCCGTGGTGGCGGCCGTGCCGGTGCCGGTGCTGGCACGGCTGTGGCCCGACATACCGCCCGATCTCGCGGCGCTGGGGTACGGAATCGGCGGCAAGATCAGCATCCAGTTCTCGAGGCGACTGTGGCGCGACCTCGGTCGCAGCGGCACGGTCCTGAGCGATCGCCGGTGGGGGCACCTGTGGGAGACCACCGACGACCAGGAGGGCGACGCCGGGGTGCTCACCAACCTGCTCGCATCGCACGATGGTGCATCGTTCGCCGCGCTGCCCGAAGCCCCCGAGCAACTGCTGTCCGAGATCGACCGCCTCTTTCCCGGCGCGCGGGGTCTTGCCGGCGAGCGCGTGCACACCGACTGGACGAACGATCCGCACAGCCTCGGCTGCTATGCGTGCGCAGGGCCGGGGCAGTGGGTGCGGGCGCGGCAGGCGATGGCCGAACCGGCCGGCCGGCTGTGGGTCGCTGGCGAGCACGAGGAGGAGTTCACCGGCTACATGGAGGGCGCACTGCGAAGCGGCCGGCGAACTGCCGCCCGAGTGGCCGAGGCGGTCGGCTGACGCAGCAGTGGCTGCGCAGCGCCGCCTAGTGTCCGGCAGTGCCAGTTGCCGGCGGTGCCGGCTGCCAGTCGAGGGGCGAGGGGCGAGGAGAAAACAGTGGTCACGTGCAGGAGTCTCACGGTGGGAATGCGCAACGGAGAGTGGACTCGCGCCGTTGTCGACGTGCCGGTGTCCGATCTTGGCGACGGCGAGGTGCTCGTCGAAGTCGACTACTCGTGCGTGAACTTCAAGGATGGCCTGGCGGGTAGTGCGACCGGGCGCGTGGCGCGCATCGATCCACTCATCCCCGGTGTCGACCTGGCTGGTGTCGTCGTCGAGTCGAGCTCGCCGGCGGTTCGTGTTGGCGATGCGGTGATCGTCCACGGATACGACGTCGGCGTCGCCCACCACGGCGGCTACTCGGCACTCGCGCGGGTGAGCGCCGACTGGGTGGTGCCGATGCCGGCGGGACTCGATGCGCGGACGGCGATGCTCGTCGGCACCGCAGGGTTCACCGCAGCGCTGTCGGTCGCCGCACTCGAGGCTGCCGGCCTGCAGCCCGGTGACGGTGACGTGCTCGTCACCGGTGCAACCGGTGGTGTCGGCTCGATGGCGGTCGGCATGCTCGCCAGGCGTGGGCACCGCGTGGTGGCGAGCTCGGGCAAGGCCGATGCTGCCGACTGGCTGCACGGGCTTGGCGCAGCCGAGGTAGTCGATCGCAGCGAGACATCGGCCGAGTCGCCCAAGCCTCTCGAGCGGGAGCGATGGGCCGGAGCAGTCGACTGCGTGGGTGGTGCCACGCTGGCCTACGCGCTGCGCACGATGCGATACGGCGGCTCGGTGGCGGCCAGCGGACTCACCGGTGGCAGCGGCCTCGCCACCACCGTGATGCCGTTCATTCTCCGCGGGGTGAACCTGTTGGGCATCGACAGCGTGCAGACGCCCATCGACCGCCGCCGCGCCGTCTGGCAGCGCATTGCCACCGACCTGCGGCCGTCGTGGCTCGATGACACGTCGGTGATGGGTGCCGAGGTGGTCGGGCTCGAGGGCGTGCCGGCAGAGATGGACCGCATCCTCGCCGGCGGCATGCGCGGCAGGGTGCTCGTCGACCCTCGCCGCTGATCAGACGCGTGCCGCGTTGTGCCGTCAGCCCGCGCGGGGTGTCGGGGCGAGTTCGAAGCGAGTCGTCACCGGCAGGTGGTCGCTGAGTCGGCGCCAGTCGGTGCCGCCATCCGGCGTCGAGACGCCGAGTACCCGGGCGCTCGAGGGCACGAGCACATAGTCGAGTCGCTTCACTGGCCGGTCGGCCTTCACCGTGTCAGGCCCTCCCGGGTCGACGAGTCCGAGTTTCCCGAACGCTGCGACCACCTCTGGCTCTGCGTTGGCGTTGAGGTCGCCGCACACGACGAGGCCACCGTGGTGAGGGGCGCGACGCGATCGCGCGATTGCTGCGGCCCGGCTGGCCTGCACGACGCGTTCGTCGGTGGTGTCGCTCGACAGGTGCAGGTCGTGGAGGTCTACGGTGTCGGCGAGATCGCTGTCGTGGTGGTACCGGGTGACAGTTGCCGACAGCATGATGCGGTGCCGGTAGTTCCAGACCGGATGGCCGCTCGACAGCGTGTGACGGCGGACGTCCGCCAGGTGATGCGGCGACAGGATCGCCAGCCCCTCGGCTCGCCACCAGATGGCGGGCGAGTAGGGGTAGTGCTTGCGCCGCCAGGCGCTGTGCCATCCGAGTGTCGCAGCGAGGCGCCGGGCCTGCGGCCGCCGGATCTCCTGCAGGGCGGCAACATCGGGAGCGAACGATGCGAGGTGCTGGGCGATCGCATCGATGTCGGGATCTGCCGAGCCGAGCAGGTTCCACGAAGTGACGGTCCACGTGCGGTCGTTCGCTGCCTCAGTGCCGGACATGAGTTCGCAGTGTGCCATGTGGGCTACCGTCGTCGTCCATGGGACGACTCTCCGGCAAGGTAGCCATCATCACGGGTGCATCATCGGGCCTCGGCCGGGTCGGTGCCGAGCGCTTCGCTGCCGAGGGAGCGATGGTGGTGGTCGCTGACGTCGTGGATGGCGACGAGGTGGTCGAGTCCATTGATGCTGCGGGTGGTGAGGCGTCGTTCGTGCGATGCGATGTCACCGATCCGGCCTCTGTCGAGAGCGCGGTTGCGTTCGCAGTCGAGACCTACGGGGGACTCCACGTCCTCTACAACAACGCCGGCGTGATGCTGAGCGACGACGACAATCCGGTCACCACCAGCATCGAGACCTACCAGAAGACGATGGACATCAACGTGCTCGGCACGATGCTGGGCTGCAAGTACGCGATCCCCGCCATGCAGCAGTCGGGGGGTGGCAGCATCGTGAACGTTGCGTCGTTCGTGGCCCACATGGGTGCCGCCACGCCGCAGGTGGCGTACACGGCGTCGAAGGGTGCCGTGCTGGCCATGACCCGCGAGATCGCCGTGATTTACGCCCGCCAGGGAGTCAGGTGCAACGCGCTGTGCCCCGGTCCGATCATGACCCCGCTCCTCGCCAAGTTCCTCAGTGACGACGCGAAGCGAAACCGGCGACTGGTGCACATCCCGATGGGCCGCTTCGGCGAGCCGCTCGAGATCGCCAACGGAGCGCTGTTCCTCGCCAGCGACGAGTCGAGCTGGATGACTGGCCAGTCGCTCATCATCGACGGCGGCATCACCGCCGCCTACGTCACGCCCGAGTGACGGAGCCGCGACGATGAGCTCGTCGCTGCACGGCGCGGGCGCTGTTCCCGACGACTTCGGCCACCTCGTTGCGGCTCGCATTGCGGCGCGCATCGAGTCGGCACCGCTCGGCACCTCGGGCGGGCCCGACGGCCTGGTGCATGCCCTGACGAGGACGATCACCCGCGACGGCCTCGGCATCGACGCTGCGTGGAATGCCTACCTGCAGCATGTCGAGCCGCACTGCCTCGGCCTCGACAGCGAGCGCTTCCTCGCCTTCATCCCCGTGTCCGCCGCTGCTGCCGGTGTGTGGATGGACGCGATGGTGGGTGCATCGACGTTCGGTGCCGAGAGCTGGCTTGAGGCCGCCGGCGCCGTTGCTGCCGAGCAGGTGGCACTGCGCTGGCTCGCCGACCTGATCGGCCTGCCGGCGACTGCGGGCGGCTGCTTCATGACCGGTGGCTCGATCTGCAACCTGTCTGCGCTCGCAGTTGCCCGCGAGGCAGCCGGCCCCCGGCGAGCCGTTGCCGTCGGCGACACTGCGCACGCGTCGATCGATGTCGCGCTGCGGCTGCTCGACCTGCGCGACGTGATCGTGGTCGGCACCGACTCATCGGGATGCCTCACGGCACCGGCGCTGCGCGCTGCGATCGGCGAACGCGACGACGTCGGCATCATCGTGGCAGCCGCAGGCAGCACCAACGCAGGAGTCATCGACGATCTTGCCGGGATCGCCGATGTTGCCGGTGATCGCGGCGCGTGGATGCACGTCGACGGTGCGTATGGCGCCGCAGCGATGGCGCTGCCGGAGATGCGGGAGCACTTCGCCGGCATCGAGCGTGCCGACAGTGTGATCATCGATCCGCACAAGTGGCTGTTCGCCCCGGAGGGCTCGGGTGCCGTGCTCTACCGGCGTCCCGAGTTGGCGGCTGCCGTGCACACCCAGCACGGGCCGTACGTCGACGTGCTCCACGCCGACAGTGCGGCGTGGAATCCGAGCGACTACGGCTTCCAGCTCACCCGGCGGGCCACGGGGCTCCCACTGTGGTTCATCCTCGCAGTGCACGGCACCGATGCTCTCGCCGATGCAATTCGAGTTGGCATCGAACTCGCCGCAGCGGCAGCGTCGCGCCTTGCCGACACACCCGGCGTGCGGGTGCTGATGCAGCCGAGCCTCGGCGTGGTGCTGTTCGAACGCGAGGGGTGGGGTGCGGCCGAATGGCAGACCTGGGCCTCGGGACTCCTCTCCGACGGTGTGGCATTCGTCGCACCGACGACCTGGAAGGGCCGTCCCGTCGGCCGCCTGGTGTTCATGCACCCGCGAACGCCGCCGTCGATCATCGACGACATCGCTGCGTCGCTCCGTTGAAGCCCCGCCATCGGCAAGACTGTCCGCCCATGAGCAACGTCGCATTCCTCGGCCTCGGCGTCATGGGCGCACCGATGGCCCGCCATCTCGCTGCCGCCGGCCATCAGGTCACGGTGTACAACCGCACTCCCGAGAAGGCGCTCGCATGGGTGGCGCTGTACGGGCACCGTGCGGCACCGACGCCGCGGGAGGCTGCCGAGGGTGCCGAGTTCGTGATGATGTGCGTGGGCAACGACAACGATGTACGCGACGTCGTGTTCGGACCCGACGGGGCACTTGCCGGCATCGGCGCCGGCACGGTGCTCGTCGACCACACCACTGCGTCGGCAGAGGTAGCCCGCGAGCTCGGCGAGGCGTGTGCCGAGTTCGGCGCCGGCTTCGTCGATGCGCCCGTGTCGGGTGGCCAGGCGGGCGCAGAGGGCGGACAGCTCACCATCATGTGCGGCGCCGACGATGAGGGCTTCTACCGACTCGCCGAGCCGGTGATGGCGTCGTACGCGAAGGCAATCTCGCTGATGGGCCGCACCGGTTCGGGGCAGTTGACGAAGATGGTCAACCAGATCCTCATCGCCGGGATCGTCCAGGGGCTCGCCGAGGGTCTCAACTTCGCAGTGCGCGCCGGGCTCGACGCAGACCAGGTGATCGAGACGGTTCGCCATGGCGCAGCCCAGAGCTGGCAGCTGGAGAACCGCGGCCGCACGATGGTGCGCGACGAGTTCGACTTCGGGTTCGCCGTCGAGTGGATGCGCAAGGACCTAGCGATCGTGCTCGCCGAGGCGAACCGCAACGGCGCCAGACTGCCGATGACCGCACTCGTCGACCAGTTCTACTCGCAGGTGATCGCGCGCGGCGGTCGCCGCTGGGACACGAGCAGCCTCATCAACCTGCTGGCTCACGACTGACCCAGCGGGTCAGCGAAGTGCGAGCGGCAGGCGGTCGACGCCGCGGATGGTCAGCCGGTCGCGCCAGCGCACGTCGCCGTCGAGGGCGACCTCGGGGAAGCGGCGGATCATCGTGGTGAGCGCCACCGACGCCTCGAGGCGGGCGAGCGAGGCGCCGAGGCAGTAGTGCACGCCGGCGGCGAACGCGAGATGCCGGCTGGCCGTCGGCCGGTCGAGCCTGAGCTGATGCGGGTCGTCGAACATCGCCGGGTCGTGGTTGGCTGCGCCGAGCACGGTGAGCACCACGGACCCCTTGGCCACGTGCACATCGCCGTACTGCACGTCGACAGTCGGCACCCGCACCGTGTGCTGCACCGGGCCGTCGTAGCGAAGCAACTCGTCGATCGCCTGCGTGTCGAGCGTCGGGTCGGCCGCCCACGCACGCAACTGGTCGGGGTGCCGCAGCAGCGCCAGCATGCCGTTGCCGATGAGGTTCACCGTCGTCTCGTGGCCGGCGACGTACAGCAGGATGACGAAGGTCCGGAGTTCGGCCTCGCTGAGCCGGTCGCCCGACTCCTCGGCGGCGATGAGGGCCGACAGCAGGTCGTCGCCGGGCTT
>JBJOMQ010000109.1:0-8082 GCA_046052275.1 Actinomycetota bacterium
CATGGGCGGGCGGGGCAGCGACGTGGCACGCGAAGCCGCAGCGCTGGTGATCACCGACGACGACTTCACATCGATAGTCGAAGGCATCAGGCGCGGACGCGGCATCTTCGAGAACATCCGCAGGGCGATGGCCTACATCGTCGCAGTCCATGTGGCGATCGTGGGGGTAGTGCTGGTGCCCTTGCTGGTGCCGTCCTGGCCGCTCGTGATGCTGCCTGTGCAGCTCGCGCTTCTCGAGCTGGTGATCGACCCGGCCTGTTCGGTGGTGTTCGAGGCTGAGGCGATTGATCCCGCTGTGATGCGTGCCCCGCCCCGCACGCGCGGTGCTCCAGTGCTGGGGCGACAGCGTCTCATCGTCGCTGCGCTGCAGGGAACCGGCGCGCTGGCAGCAGTGCTGGCGGTCTACGCGTACGGCGTGGCTGCGGGCCGTGACGAGAGTGTCGTCCGAGCGGGCGCCTTCACGTGCCTGGTGATCTCGAATCTCCTGCTGATCGCCGTCAACCGCTCGTGGCGCCTGTCGGCGTTGCAGGTGCTCCGACAGCGGTCGAACCCGGCGGTGAAGTGGATCCTCGGTGCCACCCTCACTGCCCTCGTGGTCATCCTGTCGGTGCCCGTGCTTCGTGATGCCCTCAACCTCGGGAGGCTCGGAGCACTCGATATTGCGGTGTCAGCGGGTGCCGCTGCGCTCGGTGCTGCGTGGTGCGAGGCGCTGAAGCGTGCGCACTGCTCGGTCGGCGCTGCCGATGGGTTCGACTAGCCGAAGTGCCGGGATGTGGTGGTCCGACGGCCGCCGCTTCTGGCCGTATCGGCACTCGCGGGCAGGTCACCGAAGGGCGCACCGTGGTGGCACCCGCCCGCCGAGGAGTGCGTGCGGCTGAATCAGGAGGCTGTTGATGTCACGACGCGCAGGAGTTCGTCACGCTAGGTCAGTAAAGGGGGTGTTGGCCATCGTGCTACCGATCGCGACCTGGTGCGCGGCGACCGTGGTGCCTGGCGGCATTGCGCACGCCGTCGTCACCGACACCGAGCGGGTCAGTGTCGACAGCGGCACCGCGGGAGACCGCGACACGCCGTCGGTGAGCAACGACGGCGATCGGGTGGTCTTCGCCGCACAGAATGCCGCGTCGCATGGCATCTGGCTGCGCGACATGTCGGACGGGACCACGTACCGCATCACCGACGGCATGCACAGCGAGCCGGTGATCAGCGGCGACGGCACGACGGTCGCCTACGTGAAGGCGGGCACGCATCCGTCGATCTGGGTGGTCGACGTCTCCGATCCCAGCAGCCCCGGCGCTCCCGAGCGGGTCGACCTCGTCGATGGATCGACGACGGTCGGCGCGAACAGCGACAGCGGTGGCCCGTCGATCTCCGACGACGGCACGCAGGTGGCCTTCGACTCTGCGGCCACCAACCTGGTGCCGACCGCTGACCTGCCCGCAACCGGCAGTCCGTGGAAGGTCTACGTTCGAGACCTCACGTCTGACAGCACCGAGATCGTGAGCGTCGACGATGCCGGCGACGTGCTCGTCGGGGAGGCGATGAACCCGAGTATCAGCTCGACCGGGCAGTGGGTGGCGTTCTCGTCGCATCAGGACCTGGTGGACCTCGGAGTGGGGGTCGGATTCCTGCAGGTGTACGTCCACGACAGGGACACCGGCGACGTCGCCCTGGTGAGCGCCAACGCAGACGGCGACCCGGGCAACGACGACTCGGCACGCGCGAATCCGCCGTCGATCTCCGATGACGGTCTGCTGGTCACCTTCGAGTCGCTCGCATCGAACCTCGTCGAGTTCGACTCGAATGGCCGGATGGACGTGTTCGTCCGCGATCTCGATGCCGAGTCGACGATGCGTGTGAGCGAACGAGCTGCCTTCAACGAGTTCGGGCCGTACGTGCCCGTGACACCCCACCGCCTCCTTGACACCCGCGTCAGCGGGACGGCGATGGGAACGGCAAGCACGCTGTCGCTCACGATCGCAGGAGCGAATGGGGTTGAGCTCGACGCCCTCGGCGTAGCGCTGAACGTCACCGTGGTGACGCCGACGATCTCCAGTTACCTGACGGTGTATCCGAAGGGCGCAACCCGCCCGACGGCATCCAGCATCAACACGACGCCCGGCAGGGCCATCGCCAACGGCGTGACTGCGCAGCTCGGCGACGACGGTGCCATCACCATCTACAACCACCGCGGTCCAGTGCACGTGATCGTCGACCTGCTCGGCTTCTTCAGCAATGACTCGCTCGGAGGTGGCGACGGCTTCGTCCCGACACAGCCGACGCGCCTCGTCGACACTCGTCTTGCAGGCGGGAAGCTCGCACCTCGGGTCATCCGCACGGTGACTGCCGGCGGCGCCGCTGGGATCTCACCGACGGCGACTGCCGTCGCAGTGACAGTCGTCGCTGTGGCACCCACCACGACAGGACATCTCAAGGTCTTCGCCGGAAACGCCGCGGCCCCTGGCACCTCGAATCTCAACTATGTCAGCGGTGAGAACACCTCGAACTCGATGATCGTCGAACTCGGTGCTGACGGCACCTTCGACGTGTGGGCGAGCGCTGGCAGCGTTCACCTCGTTGTCGACATCTACGGCTACTTCGATCCGGCCTCGACGCACGGCGGCTACACCGGTATCACGCCGCACCGACTCTTCGACTCGCGCTCCACCTTCGGTCCGCTCGTCGCTGAGACGGTCGACCTCGACGTCGTCGGCCATGCAGGGGTGCCCGCCTCCGAGGCGACTGCCGTAGTGCTCAACCTCACCGTGGTTCGTCCCACCACCAATGGCTCTGTCTCGGTGTATCCGTCGGGTCCGACGACCCCGAGCACCTCGAGCGTCAACTACAAGGCTGGCACGGTTCGGGCAGCGCAGGTGGTCGTCGCAGTCGGCGATCTCGGGCGTGTCTCGATCACGACCCGGTATGGCTCAGTGCACGTCGTCGTCGACATCGTCGGCTGGTTCTCGGGTGTGCAACTCAGCGAGGGCGGCTCCAATCCGGTGATCACCGGCGATGGCGACTTCGTCGCATTCCAGTCGCTGTCGGCCAGGCTGACCGACGATGACGACAACGAGCTGACCGATGCCTTCCTCACCACGCTCTCGACGCTCGACACCGAGCGGGTCAGCGTTCCGGTATCGGGTGGCGCTGAGGCGTCTGGCACTCGAGTCGACCCGGAGACCGGTCTTACGGTCGACTGCGTCAACGGCGCAGATCCGGCAGTCGGAACGAGCGATGGCGTCGTGGTCTATGTCTCGAACGGCGACCTCGCCGACGACCGGACTCCGGGAGGGGAGGTGGGCGCGGTCTACCTGAGCACTCGGGCGACGTGACCAGACGTCTCGCTCGCTGAACATCGCTGATCCGGGTCGATCGGCATCACTCCCACCACGACCCAGGAGGTCACTCCATGAAGCGATCAGTTCTCGCCATCGTCGGCACACTCGGTGCCGCCGTGGCGATCCCAGTAGTCATGTCGGGGGCGTTCGCAGCCGGCGACGCCCCCGACGCGGCCCTTGCGCCGTCCGCCGCCGAGGCACCCGTCCTCGTGTCGGTGCCGGTGAAGCCCTCTCCCGATCCGAAGCCGGGGGATTCGCCGTCGATCGTGCACGGCAATCCCCATGTCGTGATGTTCGCCGTGGAATGGCGACTGAGCACGGGCAGCTCGCCCGCCGACCTCGACACGGTGCTGCCCGCTGGATGGCGGACATCATTCTCGCTCGAGGCGGCGGGCCGGCCGGGATCTGGCGGGGAGACGACGGCAACCTGCCATTACGAACCCACCGAGGAGACTGCGATGTGCGTCTACAGCAACGCCGGCGGCCACGAGGTCGAGCACGGCATGAACGTGCCGCGCAGCCCGAAGGCCGTGTACGCAGTGTCGGTCAGCGGCCTGCCGACCGGGTGGACAGCCGATCCCGACACGGTGGGCGAGTTCAGCATGCGCACGGCATGCCCGAAGGCTGCCAAGGAGGTGTCGAGCTTCTCAGGCCTGGCTGCGGCCAAGAACGACAAGCTCGCCCGAGGCTGCCTGCACACCGTGATCATCAAGCAGGGTGCCGCCGCATCACCGACCACGCTGGCGCCGACGACGACGGCAGCTGAGTCGTCGCCGCCGCTGCCGACCGCCGGCTCGTCGACGGCAGCAGCCGCGTTCGCGGCGATGCTGCTCGTCGGTGCCGGGATGCTCACCCGGCGGCTTGCCCGCCGGACGCTCACCGTGCCGGGCTCGGCCGGCCCGAAGGGGCTCGGTGGCATCGACTGACGCACTGACGTCAGCGGGCATGCCGGTGCCCGGCGGGCTGCTCGACCAGGTGGTCGAGTCGCTCGCCGGGCTCGGCGCGCTCGATGTCGCGACCCTCCGGCAGGACGAAGGCCACGAGATCGCCGAGATCAGCATCGGCATCGACCCGATGCAGCGACTGCGCCTGCTGGTGGCCGCCGACCTGACCACGAATGGCAGCGGCGCTGTTCGCGCGCAGGGCGGTGCAGTTGCTGACGGTCTGCTCGGCGCCGTGCTGGCCGAGCGCGAGCGGCTGGCGCGCGATCTGCACGACGATGTGGTGCAGGAGGTGTTCGCAACCGCCATGGTGCTCGCCTCGCTCGTGCCGACCCTTCCGGTCGCTCTGCGACCGCGCCTCGAGGAGTTGATCGACCGCCAGGACGAGATCGTCCGGCGGTTGCGTTCAACCGTCTTCGCCCTCAAGGGCCGGGCTGGGGCTGCGCAGTCGATGCAGCACGCAGTCGAGCAGGTCTGCGCCGAGGCCCAGCGTGCGCTGGGATTCGAGCCGGGTCTGCGGATCGTGGGCGATCTCTCCGTGCTCGATGGCGATGAGATCAGGGATCATCTCGTGATGGCGCTGCGCGAGTCGCTCGCAAACGTGGCCCGTCACGCACGGGCAAGCCGTGTCGACGCCGAGATCCGCGTCACTCCGGACCAGGTGAAGCTCATCGTGGAGGACGATGGGCGCGGCATCGCAGCGAATGCTGTGGTAGCGCCGGGCAGCGTGAGGGCACTGTCGGCGAGCCGTCCGGCCGTTCGCAGCGGAGGCGACGGTCTCGGGAATCTCGAGCAGCGAGCGCGCCTGCTCGGTGGTCGCTGCGCGGTGCGCAATGGCGTGCCGCGCGGCACCGTGGTCGACTGGACCGTGCCGCTTCGGCTGCAGTCGGCACCCAATGGTTCCGCTGCAGACGGTCAGCACTCCGGCGAGGCGAGCAGCGATGCCACCTCGGCGTCGCTGACCTGACCGAAGTCGGCATACCAGCTGCCGACAGCGGGGACGTTCTCCTCGCCCACGCAGACGAACTCGTCTGCCTCGCCAGCCATTCGCGAGCGCCAGTCGGTGGGCGCTCCCGGCACCGCCAGCACGACTCGGGCGGCGCCGAGCGAGCGTGCGGCTCTGCACGCCGCACGCGCTGTTGCGCCGGTCGCCAGCCCATCGTCGACGATGACCGCAGTCCGGCCGTGCAGCGATGGCCTCCTCCCGACACCAAAGCGTGTGCACTGATCGGCCATCCGCAACCGCTCTCGCGACTCGACGTCGTCGAGCATCTCCTGCGTGACGCCGCACCGCGCTGCCAGGTCGTCGTCGATGTAACGCGCTCCGGCCTCGGCGATCGCGCCGACAGCGAGCTCGGGCTCGGCAGGCACACCGAGCTTGCGGGCGACGAGCACAGCGAGCGGCGCGTCCAGCCGTCGTGCAACCTCGTCGGCGACTGGCACCCCGCCGCGCGGCAGACCGAGCACGACGATGTCGCTCGGCGGGGTGTCGCGGAGCAGCGTGTATACAGTCGACGAGAGCCGGCGTCCTGCGTCGCGACGATCGGTGAAGAAGAGATGTCTGACAACGATCACGACAGTGTGCGCTGAGCAGAACTTGATGTGCGGCGCATTGGCATTGCATCAGAATGGCCGAATGGCCCTTTCGCGTTGCGTCACGCTGATCCATTGTGCTCGCCATGAGTGATGACAATCAGAAGATCAGCGTGTTCCTCGTCGATGACCATCTCGTGGTGCGCGAAGGGGTGCGCGTCGTGTTGGAGCAGAGCGGTGCGATTGAGGTAGTCGGTGAAGCCGCTACGGCGAAGGAGGCGGTGCAGCGCATCGGCGCCACGCGTCCACGCGTCGCCGTCATCGACGTTCAGCTGCCTGATCGGCCGGGAACCGAATTGTGCGCCGAGATCCGCTCTGCGCATCCCGATACGGCCTGCTTGATGCTCACCTCATTTGCCGACGACGAGGCGCTCTTCGAGTCGATCTCTGCCGGTGCCGCGGGCTTCGTGCTGAAGCAGGTGCGCGGCGATGGCCTGGTAGAGGCGGTCGAGCGTGTTGCTGCCGGCGAATCGCTCATCGATGCGTCGGTGACCGCTCGCCTTCTCGATCGCATCCGCAATCCGCAGGCGTCCACCGATCCGCGCCTGGCCTCGCTGACGACACTCGAGCGCGCCATCCTCCGCCATGTCGTCGATGGCCTGACGAACCGCGAGATCGCCCCGCTCGTGAATGTGTCGGAGAAGACCGTGAAGAACTACGTGTCGTCGATCCTCCACAAGCTGGGCCTGTCGAGGCGCACTGAGGCTGCGGTGTTCGCACTCCGATCGGGCGAGTTCGACGACTGACGGCGTACCGCCGTCTCGAGTGAGGATCTGCCGGTGCGTGTGCTGCCGCCACCGCACGCACCGGCTCCTTCGGTGCCACCTCCGCTGGGAGTGCGGCATGGCACGCTCCATGCGTGTCCTGCCGTGGAGGTGGCACCGCCCGGTGTGAGGGCGTCGGGCCCCGCCCTCACACCGGGCGCTGTCGACCCCCGGGAGTCGGAGTCGGCAGGTGCCACTTGCATGGTGCGCTCTGTGGCCGCACTCATGCGAGTGCCGATCGGGGCGCGCTCGCCGACGAAAGGCACCTGCGGGTCACGGTCGTTGCGAGTGCAATGGCACTCATGACAACTCCACAGCAGAGCAGCACCACGCCAGCCGATTCGAGTCCGGTTGCGGACGATCCGATGCGGAGTGCAGCCGCGGACTCGGCACTCGACCGGGTGAATCCCCGCCGGCGGGATGGCCGCGAGCTCTTCAAGCGGTTCGACGACAATCCCATCCTCACTGCTGCCGATTGGCCGGACATGGTGAATGCCGTCTTCAACCCTGCTGCGGTGATGTTCGGCGGCGAGACACTGCTGCTCGTCAGGGTGGAAGACCGCAGCGGCCTCTCGCGGCTGACTGTGGCCCGCAGCGCGAACGGCTACACCGACTGGACGGTGGATGCGCACCGCACGATGGCACCGAACCTGTCGACCTGGGCCGAGCACTGGGGCATCGAGGATCCGCGCATCACCGAGATCGACGGCCGCTACTACATCGCCTACACCGGGTATTCGATGGCGGGCCCGCTCGTGTGCCTCGCAGTCACCGATGACTTCGTCAACTTCGAGCGGCTCGGCGTCACGCAGGTGCCCGACGACAAGGATGCAGCGCTGTTCCCCCGAAGGATCAACGGGCACTGGGCGATGCTGCATCGGCCGATCTCGTCGACCGGTCGAGTTGAGGCGCACATCTGGCTGTCGTGGAGCCCCGACCTCCTGCACTGGGGCAACCCGGCGCCGGTCATCGAGGCGCGGCGCGGCGGATGGTGGGATGCCGCCAAGGTCGGCCTCGGCCCGCCTCCGCTCGAGACAGAGGCCGGATGGCTGGTGATGTACCACGGCGTGCGCACGACGGCATCCGGGTCGCTGTACCGACTGGGCCTCGCGCTGCTCGACCGGAACCATCCCGAGCGCGTCATCGCCCGGGGCAATGAGTGGATCTTCGGGCCGAGCGCGCCGTACGAGACGGCCGGTGACGTGCCCGATGTCGTGTTCCCCTGCGGCTGGATCCTCGACGACGACGGCGAGACAATCCGGCTCTACTACGGCGCAGCCGACAGCTGCGTCGCGCTGGCGACCGGGCGGCTGTCGGAACTGCTCACGCATCTCTTCCTCCACCCGATGAGCTGAGATGCGCGCTACAGCAATTGATGATGGAGGGCGCCGGCCGCTGGCCTGCGACAGTCTGCGCTGGCCACACCGTCAGATCGGCCGTCCGCGG
>JBJOMQ010000110.1:0-8073 GCA_046052275.1 Actinomycetota bacterium
CGCCTGCTGGGCGACCGGCATCGATGCTGCAGCGGCCACAGGTCCCGGCGCCGGAGTTCCTCCGGATGCGCTCGAGCGCAAGCGAGGCGTCGTGCGCGACGTGGCAGCTGCGTTGGCCGGCGAGCGCGACCCGCTCGCAGTGTTGCGTCGCGCCGGCGGTCTTGAGGTGGCGGCAATGGCGGGTGCGATGGTTGCCTGCGCGTCGCTGCGCGTGCCCGCAGTCGTCGACGGTGTCACTGCACTGGCTGCTGCCGCGATCGCTCGGGCGATGGAGCCCTCGACAGTGCACTTCCTCGTGGCGTCGCACGCGTCGGCCGAGCCGGCGAGCGCAGCGCTGTTGGCGCACCTTGGTCTTGATCCAATCCTCGATCTCGGACTCCACGTCGGCGAGTCGACCGGCGCCCTGCTGTGCGTGCCGGTACTCCGCGCCGCCTGTGAGGCGATGGCGTCGATGGCGGTGCTCGACGACCTTGCCGACTGAGCGATCAGCCGATCCGCAGCACCCACGCCGGCGTGTCGTCGGGCCGCACCGGGAGGATCAGCCGGTCGCCGTGGCGCTGCACCCGGGCGCCGGTGGAGAGAAGGCGCACCTCGCCTCCGGGCAGCCCGTCGATGGCGACCGTGGCAGTGTCGGGCCGGCCGCACACCATCGCATAGACAGTGCCGCGGCGGTCCTGCGTGAGGCGGACGTCGTCGCCGCCATCGGTCGCAAGACGTGACTGCGCGTGCGGACGCGTCGAGTAGATGGCCGCACCGTTGACGGCGAGCCACTGGCCGAGTGCGAGCACGCGGACCTGCTGTGCCCACGGCACATAGCCGCCCGGCATCGGCCCGATGTTGAGCAGCAGGTTGCCGCCGTCGGCGACGACGTCGACGAGCAAGCGGACGAGGTCGGGAATGGCGATGTAGGTGCGCTCGTCCTCGAATTGCATATAGCCGAAGCTGGTGCCGATGCCGCGGCAGACCTCGAACTTCCGGTTCTTGACCACGGGCGTCGTGGTGTACTCGGGTGTGACGAAGTCGGCATGCGCCGTGCCGCCGATCACGCCGAGCACGTCCCACCGGTCGTTGACGACACCCTCGGGATTGCCGTTGTAGAACTCGGAGATCACGGTGGCGGCACCGGCGCCGAAACCGGGATATCCGATGTCGTTCCACAGCACGTCGGGCTGATAGCGGGCGATGAGTTCGCGCCAGTGGCTGTCGGCGTAGGTGCGGTAGGTGTCATCCTGCGGGATGGCTGCGAAGAGCGTGGCCCAGTTGCGGATGCCAAGGCCCTGGAAGGTCCAGTCGATGCCGCCCGAGTAGTACACGCCGAAGCGCATGCCAGCACCGCGTGCTGCCGCAGCGCACTCGCCGACGAGGTCGCGGGTCGATTGCCAGCGCTCGCCGTGGGTGGGATTCGGAACTGACGACGGCCAGAGGAGGACGCCGTCGTGGTGCTTGGTGACGAACACGCAGTAGCGGGCGCCGGAAGCGGCGAAGAGCGAGCGCCACTGTTCGGACTGCCAGTCATTCGACTGCGCGAGAAACGAATCGACGAAGGTCGAGTAGTCCGGTGAGCCGAGCACGCCGGCGTGGTACTCGGCGGCCGGGGAGCCTTCGATGGCAGCCGAGTTCTGGTACCACTCCGCATACGGCGACTTGGCGAATGCGGCCTCCTCGCCCTCCTCTCGGGCAAGGGTGAATGGATCGGGCACTCGAGGGGCGAAGGAGGGCACGGACCCGACGGTCCAGTGCACGAAGAGCCCGAACTTCGCATCGTCGTACCAGCGCGGCAGCGGATGTGTGCGGATCGAGTCGAAGACCGGTTCGTAGCTCATGCTGTCCCGTCCCGCGCGGCCAGCACCGCTGCGACGGTGGCGAGAATCTGCTCTGCTGGCGCTCCGGGTGTGAGGACGGCTGCGATGCCCGCCGCCTCGAGCATCGGCATGTCGGCGTCGGGCACGATGCCACCCACGACGACGGGTATGTCGGCGCCCCTTGCGCGGAGTTGTTCGACGACGAGCGGGGCGAGGGTCAGGTGCGCCCCGGAGAGCATCGACAGGCCGACGAGGTCGACGTCCTCGTCGACGGCCGCCGCTGCGACTGTCTCAGGGGTCTGGAACAGGCCGGTGTAGATGACCTCGTGGCCGGCGTCGCGGAGCAGGCGAGCGACCACCTTGATCCCGCGGTCGTGGCCGTCGAGGCCAACCTTCGCCACGAGGATCCTGGAACTCATATCGTCGGAACCTCTACATGTCGGCCGAAGACATCGCCGAGCGCCGTCATCGTCTCTCCGAGCGTCGCGTAGGCGTGGGCAGCATCGATGAGTGCCGGCATCAGGTTGACGGCGGGGTCGGCGGCGTCGCGCCGCAGCGTGTCGAGGACGGCTTCCACGGCGCTGTCGTTGCGCGAGGAGCGAACGGCTGCGAGTCGCTGCAGCTGCCGGCGCTCGTCATCACCGGTGATGCGCAGCAGTGGTGGCTGATCGTCGTTGTTCCCCTCCGTGAATCGATTGACGCCGACCACGATCCGACGCCCGTCGTTCAGTGATCGCTCCATCTCGAACGCGCTGTCGGCGATCCGCCCCTGGAACCAATTCTCCTCGATGCCTCGGATGACACCCTCGAGCATCGAGCCGCCACCCAGTTCGTCGATGTGGGCGAACAGCGACAACGCCTGCTGCTCGATGCTGTCGGTGAGCGACTCGACGAGATGCGAGCCCCCGAGTGGATCGGCGACATGCGACACGTTCGTCTCGTAGGCGATCACCTGCTGCGTGCGCAGCGCAATGCGCGCGGCTCGCTCGGTGGGCAGCGCCAGTGCCTCGTCCATCGAATTCGTGTGCAGGCTCTGAGTGCCGCCGAGGACGCCTGCGAGTGCCTCGATGGCGGTGCGCACGATGTTCACCTCGGGTTGCTGGGCCGTAAGCGAGACGCCTGCCGTCTGCGTGTGGAATCGCAGCTGCATCGACCGATCGAGCGCCGCGCCATAGCGGTCGCGCATCCATTGTGCCCAGATACGACGCGCCGCCCGGTACTTGGCGATCTCTTCGAAGAAGTCGATATGGGCATTGAAGAAGAAGCTCAGCCGCGGCGCGAATGCATCGACGGGAAGTCCCGCCTGCATGGCGAGCTCGACATAGGCGAATCCGTTCGCCAGGGTGAACGCCACCTCTTCGGCTGCAGTGCTCCCAGCCTCGCGGATGTGGTATCCGCTGATGCTGACGCTGTGCCACCGGGGCATCTCGGCCGCTGCGAATGCGATGGTGTCGCGCACGAGCCGCATCGACGGCCGGGGAGGGAAGACGAACTCCTTCTGGGCCTGGTACTCCTTCAGGATGTCGTTCTGCAGCGTCCCTCCGAGTCGTGCGCGGTGAACGCCCGACTTCTCTGCCTGCGCCACGAACATCGCCAGCACGGGAGCAGCCGGAGAGTTGATGGTCATCGAGGTGGTGATACCGCCGAGGTCGATGCCCGAGAAGAGGTCTTCCATGTCGGCAAGCGAGTCGATGGCGACACCGCATCGGCCGACCTCGCCGAGCGACATCGGATGGTCGCTGTCGATGCCCAACAGGGTGGGCATGTCGAACGCGGTCGAGAGGCCATCGCCGCCCGCCCGGATGATCTCCTTGAAGCGGTGGTTGGTGTCGTCGGCGGTGCCGAAGCCGGCGAACATGCGCATCGTCCACAGCTTCGATCGGTACATCGAGGCGTGCACGCCACGGGTGTACGGGAACTGTCCGGGGAACTCGCCGTCGTCGGGTCCGTAGACCGGGTCGAGCGGCACGCCAGACAGGGTCGAGAAGTCGCCGTGGCGAAGGGTGGATGCGCCGAATGCCGCCTCCCACGCCTCGCGGTTGGATGCCACGGAGCAATCGTAGGTCAGTCGCTCTCGCCCTCGTCGCCGGCGACGGTGTCGTACCCAGCTGCGGCGAGGCGCGCCAGCAGCTCGTCGCGGGGGCTCTGGCCTACTGCTCGGGCCTTGTCGGCAGCCACTCGCCAGCCGTGGCGGGACGAGTACACCAGGGGGGCCTCGCGCACTCGGCCGTAGCCGACGTCAACCACATCGGCGAAGAGCAGCTGGTGATCGCGCATCGGCTTCGTGTCGAAGATCCGCGCGTGCACCCACGCGAGGGAGTCGGGAACGACAGGGTGTCCGTTGACCTCAGTGAGGTATTCCGGTGCGATGTAGTGGAACCGGTGTCCGGGGTACGAGAAGTACTGGCCGATGTGCACCTGGTCGCCAGCGAGGAACGAGACCGTGAACTCGCCGCTGGCAATCATCAGCGGATAGGTGTCGTGCTTGGGTGAGACGCTTGCCATGATCACCGGCTCCTCGAACGACACCTGGCACACCCAGTGCGAGGTGTAGGCGCGGGTCGTGCCGTCGTGAGTTGCTGCCACGACCTCGACTCCCTTCGCCGACTGGCCGAGGGCTCTCTTCACGGCGGGATCGATCATGTCCCTCTTGTAGTCGCCGTGGGGCGAGATGCACTAGTCGGGCGCTCGGCGCTGCCGTGTGGGTCGCAGTCCCACGACATGTGACGGCCGAACGCGCCCCCAGCGGCACTGTTGCCGCCCCGCCGGCGTCCTTACCGTCGTCGACAGGCCGGGCCGCAGTACCGAGGAGGAATGGAATGGACGAGACGATGGACGATGCACGGCCGATGCGGCTTGGTCTGCTGGTGCTCTCGCTGGTGGCGGTCGTCGCCGCTGCAGTGGCAGCAGTCGCAGTGGATTCACCGGCGGCGCGGGCGCTGCCGGCGGAGATGGGTGCTGAGGTCGGAATTCCGGCCAGGGTTGAGCTCGACGTGCTCGACAGCAACTGCGACAACTCAGGGTCGACCGTCGAGGTGAGCGGTTCGATGTCCGTACTCGGCCAGTCGGTCCGCATTGTCCTGCGCAATAACGCCAAGGGCACGCACACCGCCACGATTGTCGACGAGCTCAAGGTCGAGGTGGCACCGATGGAGGACAGCATCGAGTTCCCGAAGCAGCCCGTTCGCGGTGGCGTCGGTGGAAACCCGTGGATCTCTGTGCAGTTCGAGTCAGGTGGAACGGCCCTGACGGCACCGATCATCGTCGGACGGTGCGTGCAGGGGGCATCGATGCACGTCAGGCGCGATCTGACGCTGCCGACCGACATGGCCATGCTCCTGACGTCGCTGGACTGCTCGAACAAGGGCTCGTCGCTGTCGCTTGACACCTCGAGCGCGAACGCCGGACTCGACGCGGTGCTGCTCTTCGACAACAACATCAACAAGGTGGTGCATCGCCAGAAGGCGGATGCCGAGGCGACGGTGACGCTCTCGGGCGGGCACACGGTGCGCAAGGGCGGTCGCTTCGACGGCGCTGGGGGGAACCCGATCGTGTCGGCCCAGTTCGTCGACAGCGAGGGAGTCGCACTCGGGTCCGAGACCTCCCTCGGGCGCTGCAACCGACTCGGTGTCTGACGTCACCCGCCCCGCCGAGTTGTCCACAGGCAGCAGGCGGGGCGGGAGTGTGGCCGTGCAGTCGCAAAAACGGTGCGCTGTCGGCGATACTTGGCGGCTGAATGACCGCGCTTGCAACCGCCACGGCGGCCACGCTCGGCCGTCCGGTCTATCGCCGTCAGGGCAACCGTGGCGTGCCCTACCTTCCAGGCCTCGATGGCCTGCGAGCCATCGCGGTCGTTGCCGTGCTCGTGTACCACGCCAATCACGCGTGGCTGGGCGGGGGGTTCCTCGGCGTCGAGGTGTTCTTCGTCATCTCGGGCTATCTCATCACCCTGCTCATCATCACCGAGCACGAGCGCACCCGAAAGATCGACCTCCGTGCATTCTGGGTGCGGCGGGCACGACGCCTGCTCCCAGCACTGTTCGTGCTGCTGCTGGCGCTGACCCTCTACATGTCGCTCTTCGAGCGCCGGCCCCTCGGCAACACGAGGGGCGACATCGTCGCCGGGCTCGCCTATGGCAGCAACTGGTATCAGCTGTGGGCTGGCCAGGGCTATACGAACTTCGAGTCGTTCGCGCCGCTGCGCCATCTCTGGAGCCTTGCGGTCGAGGAGCAGTTCTACCTGGTGTGGCCGCTTGTGATGGTGGCCCTCCTCTCAAGAGGCAGGAAGCACCTTCCGCGGGTCGGCCTCTGGCTCTTCGGCATGTCCGTGCTCGTGTCGGCCGCAGTGGGACTGCTCTTCGTCAGCGGCGACATCGAGTCGGAATGCGAGTCGTCGATGCGCGGCTACTGGCAGATCCTCGGTCGCTGCGTCAGCATCAATGAGACGCTCTACCTCAGCACGATCGCCCGTTCGTCAGGGCTGATGCTCGGTGCAGCGTTCGCGATGGTGTGGCGTCCGCAGACACTCCAGCGCAGCAAGTTGCGCTACCGCGGCGCGCTGCTCGACAAGGTCGCTGCGGCGGCTCTCGGCGTGCTGCTGCTGGTGATGGCGGTGTCGTCGCTCACTGAGCCGGCGAAGGACTCGCTGTTCGGTATCCAGTACGACGCGTTCGTGTTCCGCGGAGGGTTCTTCCTCGTCGGAATCCTCACGCTGTGCACGATTGCTGCGGCCACGCACCGCGACTCGCAGGTCGGGCGGATCCTCGGCATCCGTCCGCTTCGCTGGATCGGCACCCGAAGCTACGGGCTCTACCTGTTCCACTGGCCGGTGTACCAGGTCATCCGCGAGCCGGGCCAGCAACTGTCGGTGGCCCAGGCCGTGCTCGCAGCTGCGATCACGATTCCGCTCACCGAGCTGAGCTACCAGTTCGTCGAGATGCCGATCCGCAAGCAGGGCGCCATCAACGACGCGAATCGCCGCCGACGGTCGACGGGCTGGACGGCATCGCGGGTTCGTCCGGCACCGCCGCCGGTGCGCAACGTGCTGGTCACGCTGGCGGTCACGTTCGCCGTCGGATTCGCCGGGCTGAACGTTGCCACGGCGGAGATGCTCTGCGTCGGCGAGGTGGCGTGCTCGCTCGACGGTGCTGCAGGCGACGAGACAGACGTTGACGCGCTCGCTGTCGTCACCGTGCCGGTCACGGCAACCACCATTGCGCCAGCACCCGACACCACGGTGCGCAACGTCGACTCGTCGACGACGACCTCGACCACCACGACGGTGCCGCTCCTTGCGGGCACCGTCTATGCGGTGGGCGAGTCGGTGATGCTGGGAGCGAAGTACGCCCTCGAGGACGGGGGCATCGTCGTCGACGCTGCCAAGAGCCGACAGGGGACGGCGATCGCAGAGCTCGTCGAGGGCATGCGCGCACAGGGGATCATCGAGAACGTCATCGTCATCCAGACGGGAACGAATGGGCCGGTCAGCAAGGAGACCTTCGACCGCATCATGAAGGTGCTGCCAGCATCGACGACCCCGCTCGTCGTGTTCCTCACCGTCCGCGCCCCCCGGTGGTGGATCGACGACAACAACGCCATCATCAGGGCGCTTCCCGACCGCTATCCCAATGTCCGCGTGCTCGACTGGGAGGTCGAGTCGGAGGCCATCGAGGGCGAGCTGAGCCGAAGTGACGGGGGAATCCACCTCGCCACGAGGACAGCGATGCAGTACTACGCCAACCTGATTTTCGACGCTATCGAGCGGCCGGAACTGAAGGTGCAGTAGGCGCTTCGGGGCGCAACCTGGGCCACGGTGGCGCATACTTGCTGCCATGTCCCTCGCCCGAGGCGCCACCGGTGGCCTGTCGCGCGTGCCGTACCTGCCCGGCATCGACGGCGTCCGCGCCCTCGCCGTGCTGGCGGTCGTGGTCTACCACGCCAACCACGACTGGCTGCCCGGCGGGTACCTCGGCGTCGAGGTCTTCTTCGTCATCTCGGGATACCTCATCACCTTGCTGCTGCTCGGCGAGCACGAGCGCACGAGGCGCATCGACATCCAGGGGTTCTGGATCAGGAGGGCTCGGCGCCTACTGCCTGCCTTGGTGCTGATGATGGCGATCATCGCCGTGTACCTGACGGCCTTCTATCCGGCGGCACGCGAGCAGTCGCGCGGCGACTTCCTCGCCGGCCTGCTGTACTCGAGCAACTGGTACCAGCTCGTGGTCGGCCAGGGGTACGGCGCGGGCGAGGCCTTCGTCCCGATGCGCCACCT
>JBJOMQ010000111.1:0-8067 GCA_046052275.1 Actinomycetota bacterium
ATGCGCAGCGCCGGATTGAGGGCCGTCGACGGATCCTGCGGCACGTAGCTCACCAGCGTGCCGCGTGCTTCGCGCAGGTCGGCCTCGCCGAGCTCGAGCATCGACGTGGGGCCCACGGCGACGGCGCCGCCGCTGAGGCGCACGCCGCGCCGGCCGTGACCGAGCACCGACAGGCCGACGGTGGTCTTGCCCGAGCCCGACTCGCCGACGAGGCCGAGCACCTCGCCGCGCCGGATGACGAGATCGACACCGTCGACGATGTCGTTGCCGTTGTCGGCGACCTCGATGCGCAAACCCCTGATGTCGAGCGATGCCGACCCGTTGGCGCTCATGCCTCGTCCCTTCCGCGGTCGATGCCGGCAGCAGCCCGCGACAGGCCGTCGCCGATCAGGCCGGTGCCGATGGTGAGCAGGGCGATGGCGATCACCGGCAGCGCCGTCCCCCACGGCTGCTCGCCAGCGAGCCCAGTGCGGTGCTCGTTGATCATCAGACCCCAGTTGGCGGCGAGCGGATCGGCGGTGAAGCCGAGGAAGGCGATCCCGGCCACGACGCCGATCGAGAACGTGAGGCGAAGGTTTGCCTCGACCAGCAGGGGTGCCGACACATTGGGCAGCAGCTCGCGGCTGAGGATGCGCCACCGCGATTCGCCGAGGGCCTCGGCCGCACCGATGAAGTCGCGTTCGACGACCGGCACTGCAGCCCCGCGCACCACTCGCGCGATTCTCGGCGTGGTGGAGATCCCGACCGTGAGGATGATCAACAGGTTGCTGGCACCGAACATGGCGATCACCAGCAGGGCGAGAATGATCTGCGGAAACGCGAGGATGATGTCCATCGCCCGCATCATCAGGTCGTCGAGCTTGCCGCGGTTGTAGGCCGCCGCCAGCCCGATGATCGAGCCGACGACGAGCGCCAGCAGCGTGGCGAAGAAGGCGGTGATCAGGATGGGCCGGCCGCCGTAGAGGAACCGCGTCCAGACATCGCGGCCGAGCTCTCCGCTGCCGAACAGCGACGGAACGCGCAGCTTGCTGGCCGGCTTCATGGCGACGCCGATGCCCTCGTTCTCGCCGTAGGGGGCGATGTAGCGGCCGAGGAAGGCGACCAGGGCGACAGCGATGGTGATGCCGATCCCGATCTGCGTGCGCCGCATTCTCGCCGCCACCCGCACGACACTCGGCGGGCGGCGCGAGGCGGCGGGCGTGTCGAGGTGGGACTGCGTGAGGTCGCTGCTCATGAGATCCTCGTGCGGAGTCGGGGCGTCACCAGGATGGTGGCCGTGTCGGCGATGAGGTTGGTCACGACGTACACCGTGGCGAGCACCATCACCAGGAACTGGATCACCGGGATGTCGCGCACCCGCACTGCTGCCTGCAGTGCGCCGCCGATGCCGGGATAGTTGAACAGCGCCTCGACGACGATCACGCCACCGGCGAAGTAGGCGACGTTGAGGGCGATCACCTGGAACACCGGTCCGAGCGAGTTGGGCATCGCATGGCGCCACAGCACCGTGCGCTCCGGTGCCCCCTTCAGGCGGGCCATCTCGATGTAGTCGCTCTCGAGCACCTCGACCAGCGCCGCCCGCGTGACACGCGAGATATACGGCACGGCGCCCAGCACGAGCGTGATGGTGGGCAGGATCATCTGGTCCATGAACTGCCACGGGCGACCGTCGCCGATCTGCGTCACCGCCGGCAGCAGCTTCACCCCGCGGGTGGCGAATGCGATGACCAAGCCGACACCGATCACGAACTCGGGTACCGAGGCAAGGCCGAGGACGGCGAACGACGACACCTTGTCGAACCGTCCGTCGCGGCGCCGGGCCTGCACGGCACCCAGCAGCAGCGACACCGGCACCGACACCACTGTGGCGAGCACCAGCAGGAACAGCGAGTTGCCGACACGCCTGCCGATGTAGTCGAGGATCGGCACCTGCGCCATGAACGACGTGCCCGGATCGCCCTGCACGATGCCGCCGAGCCACGACGTGTACTGCTCGACGATCGGCCGGTCGAGGCCGAGCTGCTCGGTGAGGGCGGCCACCGATGCGGGCGTGGCCTCCTTGCCGAGCATGGCGGTGGCCGGATCGCTCGGCAGCGCCTGCGTGGCGCCGAAGACGATGATGGAGACGACCAGCAGCGTCAGCAGGCCGAGCGCGATGCGGCGTACGACGAAGCGGGCCAGTCCCTTCCAGTTCGACATGATTCCCCTGAACGACGAGCGGGAGTCACCGTCGATCCCCTGGACGCGTCGTTGCGCCGGGCCCCACGATGACGGCGGGCAGAGAAACGGCAGTGCCGGGTTCGCTCAGAGCGAACCCGGCACCGACGTCAGAACATCACTCCGAGAAGTAGAGGTTCTTGTAGCCCCGGCCGTAGTGGTCGAGGTTGAGCGTGTTCGGGCGCTCGACGAGGCCCTGGAGTCGCGGGTTGAAGCCATCGAGCTGGTTGCCGAAGAAGGCGATGATGAGACCGCCCGTCTCGTACAGCTCGGTCTGCATCTTGTCGGTGATGACCTTGCGCTTGTCGAGGTCGGTCTCGGCCACGGCAGCGTTGTAGTCCTCGACGAAGGTCGAGCCTTCCGGCGGCCAGTGCGTGTCCGGGTACGGAGCCGTCGGCAGCTCGCCGGCGGCGCACTGGGCGAGGAAGTTGCGGGTGCCCCAGAAGTCGGTGCCGAACGGCCGCTTGAGGTACTCGTCACCCCAGTAGATGCCGCCGTCGACCACCTGGGCGTCGATGGTGATGCCGCCCTCGGCCGCCATCGCAGCGAACGACTGGATGAGCTCGGGCAGACCGGCCGTGTCGTTCGGGGCGAGCAGCGCCGGGAGCTCCGGGTTGCCTGCCTCGGCGAGCAGGGCGTTGGCCTGGTCGAGGTCCTGGTCGCGCTGGGGCAGCTCGTCGCCGATGTAGCAGGCGTCGAGCGGTGCGAACAGGTCGTTGGCGATGGTGCCGTACCCGCCGGCCACCTGGTCGATGGTCGCCTGGCGGTCGGGCACGAGTCGCATTGCGAGACGCACCTTGTTGTCGGTGAACGGCGGGATGTCGACGGCCATGAAGATGGGCGTCCAGCCGCCGCCGGCCGAGTTGAGCACGTTCATGCCGCCGCCCTTGATCGTCTCGACTGCGGCCGCCGGGATGTCGGCGCAGACGTCGATCTGGTCGGCGAGCAGGGCGTTGACCATCGCATCGCCGTCGGCGAAGTCGATGATGTGCACCTCGTCGAAGTACGGCTTGTCGGGCTGCCAGTAGTTGGGGTTGCGAACGTGGATCGACTGCACGCCGATCTCGAACTCCTTCAGCATGAACGGGCCGGTGCCGATCTGGTTGGTCGGGTCGCCGGCGAACCGCTCGTAGCCGACCGGCACGATGTTCGAGGTGTAGCCGCACAGACCCTCGGGGAAGGTGGCCACCGGCTGCTTGAGCGTGACCTCGAGGGTGAGCTCGTCCACCTTGACCACGCCGCTCGGATCGAGGATCGGCCGCAGCGCAGCACCACCGAAGACCGCCAGGTCGGGGTCGAGCAGGCGCTCGAACGAGTAGAGCACGTCGTCGGCGGTGAGCGGCTTGCCGTCGGCGAAGAGGATCCCCTGCTTCAGGCGGATGACGTACTTGTCGGCCGACAGTGCCTCGACCTCCTCGGCCAGCGAGTCGTCGTTGACGATGTTGTAGGCCGGGTCGAAGTTGAGCAGGCCCTCCCAGCCGGTGACGATGCGGGCGATGTCGGCCTTCGACACGATCTGCTGGCCGTCGAGCAGGTCGTTGGCCCCGCCGAGCGTGCCCATGCGCAGGATGCCGCCCTTCTTGATGCCGCCGCTGGGCGCCGTCGTGTCGGGCGCCGCCGTGATCGACGGCAGCGACTGCGCCTCGGTGGTAGCCGAGCTCGACTCCTCGCCGCCGCCGCACGCAGCGAGCGTTGCAGCCGCTGCTGCCGCAGCGGTGCCGCCCACGATGAGCTGACGTCGGGTGACCGAGTTGTTCGGCACCATGATGATCTTCTTCTCAGTCATTGGATGTGCATCCCCCAAGTGGTCGAGTCGGCGTTGCCGACGCTGAACGGCCGAACCATAGCCGACTGCAAGTTGGCCCTGCGACGGATTTTCCGTTGACGTTCTGTCCGGCCACCCTCGCCGGCACGTCGCGCAATCTGGTGCTAAATGCGCTCCCAGTAGCGGCGCAGCTCCCAGTCGGTGACGTGGCGGTTGAAGGCCTCCCACTCGCCCCGGGCCATCGTGAGGATGTGGTGGTGCACCTCGTCGCCGAAGCACTCTCGGGCGATATCGGAGCGCTCCCACAACGCGATCGCGTCGGGCAGGTTCCACGGAATCCGGTCGATGTGCTCCGCCTCATAGCCGTTGCCAACGAACGGCTCGCCGAGCGGCAGACGGTGCCGGATGCCGTACAGGCCGCCGGCGATCTGTCCGGCGAACGCAAAGTAACTGTTGGCATCGGCCCCGGGGATGCGGCACTCGACGCGGGTGCCGCCGCCGTGACCCACCTTGCGGAAGCCGAGCGTCCGGTTGTCGATGCCCCAGCCGACGCCGGTGGGCGCCCATGATCCCGGCTGGAACCGCTTGTAACTGTTCACCGTCGGCGCCCACAGCAGGCTGAACTCGCGTGCCGTGGCGATGAGCCCGGCGAGGTAGTGCTGGAAGACCTCGCTCATCCCGTGCGGGCCGTGGTGGTCGTCGAACACGGGCGTCGTTCCATCAGTGCTCCAGAGACTGGAGTGGATGTGGCACGACGACCCGGTGTCGCCGAAGTCGGGCTTTGCCATGAAGGTGACCGAGCGCCCGCTGAGGTGGGCGATCTCCTTGGCAGCGGTCTTGTAGATGCTGTTGCGGTCGGCCATCTCGACGGCCGTCGTGTAGTCGAGGTTGATCTCGTGCTGGCCGCGGCCAGCCTCGCCCTTGGAGAACTCGACGGGCACGCCGGCAGCCTCGAGACCGCGTCGGATCTGCCCGAGGATGTACTCGTCCTTGGTGGTCTGCAGCACGTGATAGTCCTCGAGCCACGGTGAGTGTGGGCGGAGGTCGCGATAGCCCTTCTCGAAGGCCTCGTCGTAGGTGTCCTTGAACAGGTAGAACTCGATCTCACTCGCCACCATCGGCAGGAAGCCGAGTGCCGCGGCTGCCTGCTCCTGGCGGCGGAGGATGGTGCGAGGCGCCACCTCGATCAGTTCGCGCGTCTCGACGTCGACGAGGTCGCACAGCACGATCGCCGTGCGGTCGACCCACGGCGTGATGCGCACCGTCTTCCAGTCGGCTGTGGCCAGCATGTCGCCGTATCCCTGCTCGTAACTCGTGAAGCGGTAGCCCGGCACGGGGTTGTTGTCCATGTCGCAGGCGATGAGGTAGTCGCAGTTCTCGGTGCCGTCGTCGGCGACATGCTCGAGGAAGAAGCGGCCCGACGTGCGCTTGCCCACCAGGCGCCCCTGCAGGTCGGGGAACGCCATCACCACCGTGTCGATCTCGCCGCTGCGGATCTTCTCCTCGAGTTGCTGACGGGTGACCTCGGCGCGGGCGTGCATGCGCCGACTATATGCCCGTGGCACGCAGGCGGCCGCCGTGCCAGCGGCGACTCAGCCGCGCTTCTTGGCGGCAGTCTTGGCAGCAGTCTTGGCGGGGGTCTTGGCAGCAGTCTTGGCGACGGCCTTCGCCGGCGTCTTCGCGGTGACTGACTTTGCCGCGGCCGACTTCTTGGCGTCAGCCTTCTTCGCCGCCGGCGTCTTGGCATCGGGCTTGCCTGCGCCAGCCTTCGATGCGCCGGCCTTGGTCGCCGACGCCTTCTTCGAATCTGGCTTGGCATCGGTCTTCGCAGCCGCCGCCTTCTTGCCGTCTGCGACCTTCGAGCCCGCCGCCTTGGCATCAGGGCGCGCTGCGGACGGCTTGGGCGACGGTGCTGGCGTCTCGGCCTTTGCCGACGACTTGGCAGCCTTCGGCGGCTTCAGCACGCCGCGGGCGAGTGCATCGTCGAGATAGCGCTCGGCCTCCTCGGTGCTCACCTTCAGAGCAGGGGCGATCTCGCTGATGAGGTTGATGCGCGCCCGGTCGTACATGGTGCGCTCAGCAGCCGACAGCGATGCATCGCGGTTGCGCGCCGCCAGGTTCCGAACCACCTCGGCCACCTGGTACACGTCGCCGCTCTTCAGCTTCTCCTGGTGGTTCTTGAACCGCCGGCTCCAGTTGCTGGGCACACGCGGGTCGGGCTTGCTGAGCACCGCCACGAGGTCCTCGAGTTCGTCGGGGCTCACCGGCGGGCGCACGCCGACCTCGTTGGCCTTTGCCACCGGCACGCTGAGCGTCATGTCATTGATGACGGTCTTGAGGATCAGGTAGTCCTGCGTCGTCCCGAACATCTCCATCTTCCGGGTGCCCTGCACGATGCATGCACCGTGCTGGGGGTAGATGACGGTCTCGCCCTTCTTGAACTTCACAGCGACCTCGCGGGATGGGGGACGGTCGTCCAGGGTCCCTGACAGGGTAAGGCAGGGATGCCGTTTTCCACCGCCGCAGGGCCGTTTTGCTGCCATCCGCCGCTGCGCCTCGGGTAGGACTCGAACCCACAACCAACGGGGTAGAAACCCGCTGCTCTCTCCATTGAGCTACCGAGGCCGAACGACCTCAGCCTACGACTGCTCGAGGAGTGCCCGGCGGAGCATGTCGAGGGAGGTGATGACGCTCATCTGGCGCATCTGGTCGCGCAGGCCGGGCAGTCGGAACGTGCGTGTCCGCACTGCTGCGGCACCGCCGACGCCGGGCAGGGCGAGGCCGACGCACAGTGTTCCCACCGGCATTCCGTCCTGCTCGGAAGGCCCGGCAACGCCGGTGAGTGCCAGGCCCACGTCGCTGCCCAGCACGCGACGGGCACCGAGCGCCATCGCTGCCGCAGCGTCCTCGCTGACGACCGGCCCTTCGGGCACCCCGAGCACTCCGAACTTCACGTCGCTCGCGTAGCTCACGATCGAGCCGCGCACCACCTCGCTCGCACCGGGGATCTCGGTGAGGCGACCGGCCACCAGGCCACCGGTCACCGACTCGGCAAGGCCGAGGGTGAGCCCGCGGTCGCGGAGCATGCCCAGCACGACGGTCTCCATATTGGCGGTGTCGACGCCGAACACGAGATCTCCGAGGACTGCGCGAATCTCGTGCTCCCATCGGTCGAGCAGCAGTGCTGCAGCGGCCGCCGAGGATGACTTCGCCGTGAGACGCACCTTGATGCCCTCCCATCCGCTGGCGTTGAAGGCGAGCGTCGGATTGCGCTCGGCATCGAGGCGATCGATCACCTCGTCGAGTCGCTGGTTGAGTCCGCTCTCGCTCTCTCCCCACGTTCGCAGCGTGCGGCTGGCAATGACTGCCTCCTCGCCTCCACGTGCGAGCAGGTCGGGCAGCACCGCCCGCGTCACCATGTCCTTCATCTCGTGCGGCACGCCCGGCACGGCATAGACAACGCAGTCGCGTCCGTCGACTCGCACCGGGCAGATCAGGCCGGGAGCGGTGCCACGGGTCTGGGCGATGACCGTCGCCCCCTCGGGCACCATTGCCTGGCGCAGGTTGTTCTCGGGCATCGTCCGACCGCGCGACGCGAACAGCTTCCGGATCACGTCGGCGATGTCGTCGCGCATCCTCAAGCCGGCTCCCATCACCGCAGCAATCGCCTCACGGGTGAGGTCGTCATGAGTCGGCCCCAGTCCGCCGCATACGATCACTGCGTCAGCCTCTGAGAGCAACGAGCGGAGCGTGGCCGTCATTCGGCCGAGGTTGTCGCCTACTTTCACCTGCATGAACGAGTCGACGCCTACCGACGCAAGCTGCTCGCCGATCCACTGGCTGTTGGTGTCGGTGATCTGCCCGAGCAACAGCTCGGTGCCGATGGCGAGGACATCGCAGCGCATTGTCAGGTGACCGATGTGGCCGACGGGACGACTGGGGCGTCGGCCGATCGCGCCTTCCACAGGTACTGAGCACCGCTCACCAGCGTCAGCACGACCGATGCCCACAGCACCGAGAGCCACAGCCATCGCATGTCGACGGTGAGCGGAAGGATGCAGAGCCCGACAGCGAACTGCTGCACG
>JBJOMQ010000112.1:0-7965 GCA_046052275.1 Actinomycetota bacterium
CATCGAGCGGGGCGGCGCTGGCGCCCATTCGGTCGACGAGCATCCGCTCGTAGCGATCGAGGACGCGACCGGACGCATAGTCGCGCGCGCGGAGGCCCTGGATCACCGATACGAGACAGTCGTCGCGCAGGGCCTCGAGCTCGCGGATAGATGCTGTCCCCGCCTGGCTGTCGCTCTGCGACACGATCTTCTCGAGCAGGGCATCGTCGAGTTCCGGGACATCCATCAGCTTCGTCCACGGCCACTTCAGCGACGGTCCGAACTGTGCCATGAAGTGGCGCATGCCTGCCTCGCCGCCGGCGATGCGGTAGATGAGGAAGGTCCCCATGAAGCTCCAGCGGATGCCGGGCCCGAAACGGATGGCATCGTCGATCTCCTCGGCGGTGGCGACGTCCTCGTGGAGCATCCACAGCGCCTCGCGCCACAGGGCTTCCATCATGCGGTCGGCGACGAAGCCGTCGATCTCCTTGCGCAGCTTCAGCGGATGCATGCCGATGGCCTCGTACACCTCGGCGGCGCGGTCCTTGGCCGCCTGCGACGACTTGGCCCCTCCGACCACCTCGACGAGTGGCATCAGGTACACGGGATTGAACGGATGGCCGACCACGAGTCGCTCGGGGTGCGTCATGTCGCGCTGCATGTCGGTGGGCAGCAGTCCCGACGTGCTCGAGCCGAACACGACCGACGCCGGGGCGACTGCCGACGCGCGCTGCAGTAGTGACTGCTTCAGGTCGATGCGCTCCGGAGCGCTCTCCTGCACGAAGTCGACGCCGTCGGCGGCTTCCTCCGGAGTGGCGACGAACGTGAGCGTGCCCTCCGGCGGCAGGCCCGGCATCACCAGCTTGGCGGTGGCCCGTCGTGCGTTCGCCAGGACCTCGCCGATCTTGCGCGGCGCCTCGGGGTCGGGGTCGAACAGCTTGACGTCGACGCCATTGAGGAGGAACCGGGCGGCCCACCCGCCGCCGATGACGCCGCCGCCGAGGAGGCCGACGGTCTTCAGGCCGGGGATCGGGCTCATCTCAGCGCTTCACCAGCTTGAGCTTGTCGCGCACGGCCTGGGCGCTCATCACGCGGACATTCATGTTGTCGAGGATGTTCTTGGCCCGCTCGACGAGCATGGCGTTGGTGGCGAGCTGGCCGGGGCCGGCGTAGAGGTTGTCCTCGAGTCCGACGCGCACGTTGCCGCCGGCGAGCGCCGCCATTGCCACGAACGGAAGCTGCATCTTCGAGATCGAGAAGGCCGAGAACACGCAGTCATTGGGGAGGTTGTTGACGAGGGCCATGAAGGTGGTGGGATCGTCGGGCGCTCCGTAGGCGATGCCCATGCAGAGCTGGATCATCACCGGGTCATCGAGCAGCCCGTCGCGGACCATCTCCTTCACCTGCACGAGATGGCCGGTGTCGAACACCTCGAGCTCTGGCCGCACGCCCAGTTCCTGCACCTGCCGTGCCATGCTGCGGAGCACTGCGGGCGTGTTCACCATGATGTAGTCGCCGCCTGAGGCGAAGTTCATGGTGCCGCAGTCGAGTGTGCAGATCTCTGGCAGCAGGGTGCGCACGTGGTCGAGCCGCTCGGTGGCACCCGCCATGTCGGTGCCGTCGGGGTTCGGCGGCAGCACGGCCTCGTCGCCGCCGAGGACGAGGTCGCCGCCCATTCCTGCAGTGAGGTTGAGGACAACGTCGACGTCGGCGGCGCGCACGCGCTCGACCACCTCGGCGTAGTACTCGGTCTTGCGACTGCCGACGCCGGTCTCGGGCTCGCGGACGTGGATGTGCACGACCGCAGCGCCAGCCTTCGCGGCGTCGATCGCCGACTCGGCGATCTGCTGCGGCGTGACCGGAACATGCGGGCTCTTGTGCGTGGTGGCGCCGGCGCCGGTGACTGCGCAGGTGATGAACACGTCCCAGTTCATTGAGGTGCTCCCGTGTGGTGTTGTCGGTTCGCTTCGGACTGGCCGAGGAGGTGCTTCGGCACGACGGCAATCATGCTCGGCGAAGAGAGCGCGACGTCAATGCGATTACCTGAACGGCCAGTCAGGAACAACCTAGTACGATCCCGGCGTCACCGAAAGGAGCAACATGGCCGAGCGACCCCTGGCGGGACTCCGGGCACTCGTCACCGGCGGAGGACAGGGAATCGGCGCAGCGACCGCCGCCTGTCTCCGACGCGACGGCGCCGACGTGCTCGTCACCGATGCCAACCCCGACACCGGCCCCGATGTCGTTGCCGACGTCTCGCAGACTGCAGACGTCGAGCGACTCTTCGCCGCCGTTCGCGAGCGACTCGGAGGCCTCGACCTGCTCGTGAACAACGTCGGCGTGGCGGGCCCTACGGCAGCTGTCGCCGACATGGACCCCGATGCGTTCGACGACTGCGTGCGAGTCAACCTCGGCAGTATGTTCCGCTGCACGCGGCTCGCCGTCCCCATGCTGCGCGAACGGCCGGGGTCGATCGTCAACATCTCGTCGACGGCCGGACTGTTCGGGTTTCCGCTTCGTTCGCCGTACGCAGCAGCCAAGTGGGGTGTGATCGGGCTCACTAAGACGTGGGCGATGGAACTCGGCCCCGACGGCATCCGTGTCAATGCGATCTGTCCCGGCTCGGTGTCGGGACCGCGGATGGACGGCGTGATCGAGCGCGAGGCGGCGGCCCGCGGTGTGGCGCCGCAGGCAGTCCGCGACGGGTACACCCGCCAGGTGTCGATGCGCTCGTTCATCGAGGCCAGCGATATCGGCGAGACAGTCGCGTGGCTGGCATCGCCTGCAGCGCGATTCGTCAGCGGACAGGCACTCGGCGTGGACGGGCACACTGAGACGCTCGCCACGGGTTGATCTCGTGACAGGCGGTGGTGCTGACGCCAGCCCATCGATACGCCCGCTGCCCGGCGCCAGTCGCTGGCCGGCGGGATTCGCCACGCGGGCCGCGGCCACCGTCGTAGCCGCCGCCACCGCTGTCGCTGCCGCCGGTGCGTGCAGCGGCGGTGCACCCGAGCAGCCGGGCGACATCTCGCGTCCGGTGGCGGCAGCCGAGTCGGTGCTGCCCGTCGGTGATGGTGATCACGGGGCAGTGCAACGCGGGTCGTGTCGCCGGGGCGACGCTCGGGTCGGCGTGCTGCGAGCTGACTCGGCGACAGCGTTCGTCGACGCCACGGCGTCGGCGTTCACGATGTCGACCGGCATCGCAGTGGACGTGGTCTCTCGCGACGCTGTCGGACGCCGGTCCGGCGGTCGCGCCGACGCTGTCGCATTCGGACCACTGGCGCTCGACGATTGGCAGAGATCGGGGCTGCTGGTGCCAGCGGGCATCGCTGCAGCCATCGAGGGAGCGTCGGTGCCAGCTGGACTGGTTGATGCCGCAGCAGGCTGGATTGCCCCGTCGGTGTCGCTCGTGGTGTTCACTGCCGGCGACGCTGTCGAACGAGTGCCCGCGTCGTTCGCAGAACTCGCTGCCGACCGAACGCTGACCGTCGGACTGGCCGACGACCCGCGCCGCTCGGTCTCGGCTCTTGCGGCGGTCGTCGCCGCATCAGTGGCGAACGGCGGATCTCTCGACGATGCCGTTCCGGGCATCGACTGGTTCGCCGAACTGTCCGACGAGGGACGCCTCGTGCGCTCATCTCCCGATGTGCTGATCGGCCTCGGCGACGGCACGCGCGTGCGATCGACTGTGCCATCCGATGCGGTGGTGGGCTGGCCGGTGCTGGTGGGACTCCTCGCCGATGGCCGGCGCCCATGCGCCGACGAATGGCTGCGCTACCTGATCTCGTCCGACGCCGCCCGTGCGGCAGCTGCCGATGCGCTGCTGCCGTCGGTCTGGGCGACACCGGCAGCACTCGGCGCGGTTCCTGCCGCCGATCGCCGTCTGCTGCCGGCACCGTCGGCGCTTGAAGGACTGCAGGTGCTCGACGCCGACGGCGCATCGGTTGCATCGGAGGCCGTCCGCGATGCCTGGGCAGATCGGGTCGGCGACCTGCCCTGACGGGCGAGGGGCACACGACCGGAGGGATCGGCGGGGGCGGCACCGAGAGGACAGCGCCGAGGGTTCATCTGCAGTACGGTCGCGCGCAACCGGGTGTCGACCTCTCGGCCGTAGCGTGCGGCCCGTCATCCGGACAACCACAATCACCCAAGGGGAGAGAACATGAAGCAGCGTTCCACGACGGGCCGTCGGCTCGTCACCGCCCTCATGGCCGGCAGTCTCGTGCTGGCAGCATGCGGCGGCGGCGATGAGACGACGTCCGAACCGACGGCAGCACCGCAGGACACCTCGAGCGACACCACGGCCGGCGGCGGCGGCGATGATCCGCTGGCGGCGCTCTACCAGGAGTGCCTCGACAACGGCGCCAAGGTGAACCTCATCGCGCTGCCCGACGAGTGGGCCAACTACAAGGGCATCCTCCAGAGCTTCCGCGACAAGTACCCGGGCGTCGAGAACCCGGTGGCCAGCCCGGATGCCTCGTCGAAGGAGGAGATGGAGGCCGTCGAGACCCTCGCCGGCCAGGCTGACATGCCCGACAACGTCGACGTCAGCCCTGCCATCGCCCAGGAGATGACCGACAAGGGCCTCTTCGAGCCCTACGTGCTGACGGTCGATGCCGAAGTGCCGGCCGGCCTGAAGGACGCCAACAGCAACTGGACGGCGGCGTACTACGGCATCATGGCCATCGTCACCAACACGACCATCGTGCCGACGGCGCCGAAGACGTTCGCCGACCTGGCCAAGCCCGAGTACGAGGGCCTCGTCGCCCTCAACGGCGACCCGCGTGAGGCCGGCTCGGCCTTCGCCGCCGTCATGGCAGCCAGCATCGCCAACGGCGGCAGCGCCGACGACATCATGCCCGGCATCCAGTTCTTCGCCGACCTGAAGGCATCGGGCAACCTCGCCGCCAACGACGTCACCAAGGAGACCGTGCTGTCGGGCGAGACGCCGATCGCCATCGACTGGAGCTACAACGTGCCCGGCCTGAAGGCCGATCTCGAGGCCGCCGGCCTCACCGTCGAGGTGAACTTCCCGAGCGACGGCATCTACGGCGGCTTCTACGGCCAGGGCGTGGTGAAGAACTCGCCCCACCAGGCCTGCTCGAAGCTGTGGATGGAGCACATCTTCAGCGATGAGGGCGCACTCGGGTACCTCGAGGGCGGTGCCGTCCCGGCCCGCATCGTGTCGCTCACCGAGCGCGGCCTCGTCACCGACGACAAGAAGGTCAACCTGCCCCCGGACGAGCTGCTCGCCCAGGTGAGCTTCCTGACCCCGGCCCAGATTGCGGCGGCGAAGGAAGTCCTCGCCGAGCAGTGGGGCCCGATGGTGGCGGACGCCTGATCCGCTCCCGGAGCCCGGTCGAATGACCGACATTGCAGTGCCCGCAGGGGGGCGCACCACCGGTGCGCCCCCCTCGGCGCGCTCGGGGACAGCGGCTCGCCGCCGTTCGTGGGCGTGGATCGGCCTGCTCCCGTTCGTCGCATTCCTCGGACTGTTCCTCATCGTTCCCGCACTCAGCGTCTTCCGCGATGCGCTGCGCACCGAGGACGGCGGATGGTCGCTTGACGCGATGCGCGAGGCCTTCACCGGCCAGAACCTCGATGCCTTCTACTTCTCCGTCGGCTTCTCGGCTGGCTCCGCTGCCGTCGGCGTGGTGCTCGGCACGCTGCTCGCATATGCGGCGACTCGTCTCACCCGTCCACGGTGGCTGCGAGGCCTCATCACCTCGTTCAGCGGCGTGGCGGCCAACATGGGCGGACTGCCGCTCGCCTTCGCATTCATCACCCTGCTGGGCGCCCGCGCCGGAGTGCTCACCAACGCGCTGAAGTTCTTCGGCATCGACATCTACGCAGGCGACTTCGACCTCGGCAGTCGGCTGGGTCTCGTCGTCGTGTACTCGTACTTCAACATCCCGCTGATGGTGCTCATCACGCTTCCTGCGATCGACGGCCTGCGTCAGTCGTGGCGCGAGGCATGCGCCAACCTGGGCGGCACCACCTGGACCTACTGGCGCCGAATCGGCCTGCCGGTACTGGCTCCCTCGCTGCTCGGCGGGTTCCTTCTGCTGTTCGCCAATTCGTTTGCCGCCTATGCGACAGCACGCGTGCTCACCGAGAGCTCGCGGATCGTGTCGCTGCGCCTCGCGTTCTTCCTCGGCGGCGACGTGAACGTCGGCGAGGACGCCGTCGGATTCTCCCTTGCCGCCTGGATGATCATCATCATGGCCTTCGCGATGGGCTGCTACTGGGTGGCTCGCAAGCGTGCTGAACGGTGGCAGTCGTGACCGCGCCCATCGACGTGGTCGAGGCGCAGTCAGCGCCGGCGCCGCCGGCGTCGGGCATCGTCGGCACGCGACGGCGACTCGGGGCGGTCGTGCCGTCGATCGTCGTCATCATCTGCGCCGTGTACTTCGCCCTGCCACTGCTCACCCTGGCGCGCTACGCACTGCAGAACGTGCCCGCGTTCCTCCTCGGGCGCGAGACGCTCTTCAAGAACTGGTCGCTCACCGGCATGACGCTGGCGTTCAAGGATGCTGCGTTCTGGCCCGCCCTGCGCCTGAGCCTGACGCTCGCTGCAGGCACGGTGTCGCTCACGTTGCTGCTGCTGGTGCCGACTGCTGTGTGGACGCACCTGAGGGTGCCGCGGGCGCGGGCAGCCATCGAGTTCCTCACTGTGCTGCCGTACATGATCCCGCCCATCGCCATGGTGGCTGGCATCATCGTCGTGAAGCCGTACGCGCGGTGGTTCCTGAACTCCGACTACTCGCTCATCCCGTTCTACGTGGTGCTGGCGCTGCCGTTCACCTACCGGTCGATCGACGCCGGGCTGCGCGCGATCGACCTGCGCACGCTTGTCGATGCCTCGCGCAGCCTCGGTGCCGGATGGGGCACCACACTGTGGCGGGTGCTCATCCCGAACCTGCGCACGGCGATCATCTCGGCGGCATTCCTCACGGCGGCGGTCACCATCGGCGAGTTCACCATCGCCGACACGCTTCTGAAGGAGACCCTGCCCCGCTACCAGGCCACCTTCGTAGGGCGAGAGCCGCAGGGAGGCTATGCACTCAACCTCCTCGCGCTGCTCCTCACCACCCTGCTGTTCGTGGTGCTCAGCCGGCTCACCCGCAGACGCGACCGCAGTAGTCGCCCGTATGTCCCGCCGGCGGAGGCCTCCGCCCCGATCTCTCCGCAGGATGCCTGATGACGAATCTCGATTACCGCGCCATCCGCAAGACATTCGGTGCCACCGTGGCGCTCGAGGGTCTCGATCTCGTAGTGCACGAGGGTGAACTCATCACGCTCCTCGGCCCGTCGGGGTGCGGGAAGACCACGGCGCTGCGCATCGCCGCCGGCTTCGAAGTGCCGGACAGCGGCACCGTGCACGTCGGCGGTACCGAGGTGACGCGCATGCCGGCGCACGAGCGCAACATGGGCATGGTGTTCCAGAGTTACAGCCTGTTTCCCAACCTGACGGTCGCCCAGAACATCGAGTTCGGCCTGCGCACGCGCAAGATGCCCAAGGACGACCGGCGCCGGCGGGTGCACGAGATGATGGAGATGGTGCAGCTCACCTCGATGGCGAACCGCTACGCGCACCAGTTGTCGGGTGGCCAGCAGCAGCGCGTCGCCCTCGCCCGCGCTCTCGCCATCAAGCCGCAGGTGCTGCTGCTTGACGAGCCGCTCAGCGCTCTCGACGCGAAGGTGCGCGCCAGCCTGCGCGACGAGATTCGCCGCCTGCAGACTGAACTGCGTATCACCACGTTGTTCGTGACACACGATCAGGAAGAAGCGCTCGCCATCAGCGATCGCATCTGCGTGATGTCGAATGGCCGTGTCGAGCAGATCGGAACGCCCACCGAGGTCTACCGGAACCCGGCCACCGCATTCGTGGCGCGGTTCGTCGGCTCGATGAACGAGTTCCCGGCCACGGTCACCGCTGACGGAGCCACGATCGGCGGGCTACGCGTCGACGCGCCAGCCGCTGCC
>JBJOMQ010000113.1:0-7946 GCA_046052275.1 Actinomycetota bacterium
CAGCTCGACAAGGTCGACGAGTTGCACATCGCCGTGCACGGAACCGCCGGCCCTGCATGCGCTCGCCAGCACCACGATGCGCTCGGCAGCCGCTCGATCGGGTGGCATGACGGACAGTGGGTCGAGCTGCCCGGCGGCAGTGGGCGCGAGCTGGTGTGGTTTCCCGAGCCGATCGCTGCACACGACTGCTACCGGGCAGCGATCGCCGACCCGGTGCTGCTGCGTCGGTCGTTCCCGTCGGTCGAGCGCCTGTCGGCTCGGGTGTCGGCCACTCGTCGCGACCGGCTCACGGCGCGGCTGCCGATGCTCACGCCGCCGCATGCGTCGGGCGACCTTGGCGCGGTTCGAGCCGAGGCTCGCGGCGCTCGCGCCGACGGAGCTCGCCACGATGTGATCGCCGGCGCGGCCGGTGCGACCGCCGATTTGGCGGCGGCAGTGTGTGCTGCTGTGACGATGGCGGTGCTCGATGCCGGCGACTCGCTGGCACCGGGCGTGCACTCACCGTCCGATGACTCGATGCGGCCGCTCGACCTGCTGGCGCGCACCGTTGCGCTGGGAGTGCGCCTGCAGGAGTTCACCGGCGTGGCTCGTTCGACGAGCTGGTGATCGACGGTCAGTCGCGCCGGTCGAGCCGCGCCGAGAGTTCGTCGAGCCGCGCCGACAGGTCGTCGAGTGCGGTGCTGAGCCGGGTGCCGATGTCGTCGAGCCGGTCGTCGAGGTCGCCGGCATTCGGCATGTCGGCGAGCGACAGGCGCACGCTGGCGATCTCGCGGGCGAGGAACTCGGTGTCTGCCTGGTTGCGCTCGGCGAGCTTGCGGTCGGTCTCGGCCTGTCGGCGGTCGCGTTCCTCCTGCCGGTTCTGGGCGAGCAGGATGAGTGGTGCCGCGTAGGCGGCCTGCAGCGACAGCAGCAGTGTGAGGCCGACGAACTGCCACTCGTCGAACCGCAGTCCCGTGGGACCGAAGCTGTTCCACAGCACCCACGCCACGCAGAACACCGACTGGTAGACGAGGAAGCGCGCCGTGCCGAAGTAGCGGGCGATGCTCTCGCTGAAGGCGCCGAATGCGTCGGGGTCGTAGTGGACGCCGAGACGACGGCGCTCGCGCGGCATGGTGAGGCTGACCCCGCGCGAGGTGCGTGGCGTGGTGCGCGTCGGGCGGACGGCGTCGTCGGAGGAGCGCTGCGCTGACACGCCCTGCGAACTGCGGAGCCGGCCGCCACCGGTGATCGGCGTGCGGCTCATCGCGGCACCGACCCTGTCGTCACCCGCCTGCGCTGCCGCCATCCGGTGGGCAGCGTGCGGTCGAGCACGTCGTCGACCGTGATGGCACCGAGCAGTCGGCCGGCGTCGTCGCACACGCCGATCGACAGCAGGTTGTAGCTGGCAAGCCGCTCGGCGACCTCGCGCTCGGAGGCGTCGGGCGTGATCGTCGGTGTCGCCTCGATGCACCGGCCGATCTCCATCGCGGGTGGCTCGCGCAGGAGTCGCTGGAAGTGGACCACGCCGATGTAGGCCCCGGTGGGCGGCTTGAACGGCGGCTGGGTGACGAAGACCTGCGCGGCGATCGACGACAGCCATTCGGGGTCGCGGATCTCGGCCAGGGCCTCGGCGACCGTTGCCGTGGGGCCGAGGATGACGATGTCGGGTGTCATCAGCGAGCCGGCGGTGCCGTCGTCGTAGCTGAGGAGGCGGCGCATCACGTCGGCGTCCTCTTCGTCCATCGCCTCGAGCACCTGGGTGCGCTGTTCGCCGGGCATCTCGGCGAGGAGGTCGGCGAGGTCGTCGTACTCCATCTCCTCGAGCACGCCGACGAGGCGGTCGATGTCGAGGCCTTCGATGATGCGCAACTGCTCGTTCTCGGGCAGTTCTTCGAGCAGGTCGGCGAGACGCTCGTCGTCCATCGCCTCGGCGAGCAGCTTGCGCTGGCCGTGTGGAAGGGCACGCACGACACCGGCGACATCAGATGGGTGCATGTCGCGGAGGCGAACGGCCTCGGCGGCAAGCTCGGTGCCGGCCTCGAGATCGAACAGCTGGGGTACTTCGGTGACGTCGACGAGCCGGTAGCTCGGCCGGCGGCGCATCACACCGCCGATGACCGACTGCCGTGCGAGGCGCACCTTGGCGGGCTCCCACCAGTGGTGGCGGCCGTCGGTGGCAGCGCGCAGGGCCACGTCGCTGACCCGCTCGTCGGGGGCACCGCCGGGAAGGCGGCGGTCGATCACCTGTCGTCCGAGCATGATCTCGCCCGACCGCGGCTTGAACGGGTTGAGGTCGAGGTCCCAGCTGCGCAGGCGCGCCCCGTCGTTGTCGAGTGTGGCCACCCGTCCGGCGTTGACGAAGATGCGCCGACGCTGGCTCGTGGCCACGAAGCCGACGACACGCGGCGACCGGCCGCCGACGAGCACGATGTCCTCGAGGCGTCCGATGGGCGCCCCGCCGGCGTCGAGCAGGGGCAGCCGCATGATGCGGAATGCGTAGATGAGGTCCCCTGCCATGCGGCAAGGCTACCCCTGAGGGTTGTCGACGGGGCCGAGGCGCGATGCGTGCGGCGGGTCGCGCCGAGCGGTGTCAGCCGAACGCAGCCCGCAGCGCGGCGCCGGCCATCTCGACGCTGCCTGGCTCGTAGGGGTCGGCCATGTTGAAGATGAGGCCGTCGAGCCCTGCAGCGAGCAGTTCGTGCACGGCGGCGACGACGGTGTCGTGGTCTCCGACGATGAACTGGTCGCGCACGCGGGCCTGCATCTCGGGCCGCAGTTCGTCGAACGACCTGCCGCCGAGCCGCTTCGAGAGCGAACGCTGCGCGTCGGCCATCGTCTCGCCGATGACGAGCGTGCCGAGGCGCGTGCGGCAGATATCGCGTGGATCGCGTCCGAGTCGCTCGCAGTGGGCATCGAGCACGCCCATGAGGTGGCGGACCTGGTCGGGCGTGCCGAACACGTTGCACGCATCGCCGTACTGGGCGACCATTCGCAGGGTCTTGCGCTCGCCGCTGCCGCCGATCAGCACGGGCGGACCGCCTGGCTGCACCGGCTTGGGCACGTTGAACGCGTCGCGCACGGTGAACCACTTGCCGTCGAATGTGGTGGTGTCGTCGACGAACATCCGCTTCACGATCTGCAGGCCCTCCTCGAGTTTCTCGAAGCGATCCGTGAAGGTGCCGAACTCGTAGCCGTAGTCGTGGTGTTCGCGCTCGAACCATCCGGCGCCGATGCCCCAGATGGCGCGACCGCGCGAGATGACGTCGAGGGCGGTGATCTGCTTGGCGAGGAACGCCGGGTTGCGATAGGTGACACCGCCCACCATGCAGCCGAGGCGGATGGTGTTCGTGCGGGCGGCGAGCGCGCACAGCACCGAGTACGCCTCGAACATGTTCTCCTCGGGCCGGCCGATGCCGGGCAGCTGGTAGAAGTGGTCCATCACCCACAGGCTGTCGAAGCCGCTCGATTCGGCGCGTGTTGCCACATCGGCGACATGCTCGAAGAGATCGGCTGGAGCGGCCCCGTCGATGGTGAAGCTCGGGATCTGCAGGCCGATGCGGAGGTTCGGGTTCGTCATACCGCTGACGTTAGACCCCGTATGGCGCAGGCCCGACGGGCAGGGCGGGCCAATCGGGCGATCGAGTCGACCGGCAGCGACCCAGCGGATACGGTCGACGCGAGTTAAGGGCCGATCGACGGCCTGAGGCGGCGGGGGGTTCCGCAGTGGCGCACTTCGACGTGCTGATCAAGGGGGGAGTCGTCGTCGACGGCACCGGCGCGCCGATGCGGCGCGCCGACGTGGGCATCGTCAACTCGCGCATTGCGGCGGTGGGCGAACTCGCCACGTCGTCGGCGACGCAGGTGATCGACGCCACCGACCGCTTGGTCACCCCCGGCTTCGTCGACATCCACACCCATCTCGATGCGCAGATCGCGTGGGACCCCAAGGCGACGAGCAGCTGCTTCCACGGTGTCACGAGCGTCGTGATGGGCAACTGCGGGGTGACGTTCGCGCCGTGCAAGCCCGACGACCGCGAGACGCTGGCCGAGATGATGGAGAGCGTCGAGGACATCCCGCGTCGGGCGATCCTCGAGGGACTGCCGTGGGACTGGGTCACCTACGGCGAGTATCTCGCCTCGCTCGACCGGATGCCCAAGGGCGTGAACGTCGGCGGCATGGTGGGCCACTGCGCCCTTCGCCAGTATGCGATGGGTGAGCGCGGGCTTGGCGAGGAACCGCCCACCGAGGCCGATCTCGACGTGATGTGCGCACTGCTCGACGAGGCGATGTCGTCGGGCGCGCTGGGCTTCAGCACCAGCCGCACCTTCCTGCACAAGGTGCCCGATGGCCGGCCCGTGCCCGGCACGTATGCGTTGCCCGACGAGCTGTATGCGTTCGCCGAGGTGATGGGCCGCCATGGTGCGGGTGTGTTCGAGAGCGCGAGCCGCATCGGCGAGGGCGACCGCGACGACGACATCCCGCTCACCAGGGCCGAGGTGGCGTGGATGGGCGAGGTGAGCCGGCGCAGTGGGCTGCCGGTGAGCTTCGGGCTGACCCAGCACGACAGCCGGCCCGACCTGTTCGCCCGGGTCGTCTCGCTCGCCCGGGCCGAGAACGCGAGCGGCGCCCAGGTGCGGCCGCAGACCACGGCCCGCAGCGTCGGCGTGATGCACTGCATCGACACGTTCACGCCGTTCGACCGCGCCCCGGCGTGGCGCGAGTGGCGTGCTGCTGCGGGCGGCCGCGAGGCAGGTCCTTCGGCGCGCGTGGCGATGCTGGCGGCGATCCGCGACCCATCGCTGCGCGCTCGCCTGATCGAGGCGGCCGACGAGGCGCCGCCGAGGGTCGACCCGTGGCAGCTGTTCGTCGTCAACCAGCCGCAGGGCGCCCGCTACGACCTCGACCCGCAGTGCTCGCTCGGTGCCGAGGCCGATCGTCGAGGTGTCAGTGCAGCGGCCGCCTATCTCGAACTGCTGCTCGAGACCAACGGCACTGTCGTGGTCACCTACCCGTTCCTCAACCAGCGGCTCGACGCGGTCGAGGCAATGCTCGACGATCCGCTGGTGACACTCGGCCTTGCCGATGCAGGTGCCCATGTCGGCCAGATCTTCGATGCCAGCCAGCCGACGTTCTTCCTCTCGTACTGGATCCGCGAGCGTCAGCGCTGGTCGATCGAGGAGGGGATCCGCCGTCTCACCAGCGACACGGCCGACCTGTTCGGCATCCTCGACCGCGGCCGGCTCGAGCCCGGCCGCTTCGCCGACGTGAACGTGATCGACTGGGATGCGCTGCACCTGCCGCCGCCCGAGTTCGTGTTCGACTTCCCGAACGGGGCGGGCCGCTATGCGCAGTCGGCGGCCGGCTACGACCTGACCATGGTGAACGGGAGCGTGGCGCTTCAGCACGGCGAGCATTCGGGTGTCTTCTCGGGTGTGACCCTCCGGAACTCGGCGGGGATGTAGCGCAGGTCGGTGTATCAGTGTCGGGTGGCAGCCGCACGACGCCGCCTGAATCTGCGATCATCGTCCGATGAGCCCTGCTGACCAGTTCGCGCTGTTCGCCCCGATGGAGGCCGAGGCAGATTCGGAGTCGTCGGCGTCGTCGTCGGGGTCGGCCTGTCCGCGGTGCGGTTCGCTGCTCGATGCTGCGACCGAGCGCTTCTACGGCCCGTGCACCGACTGCCGCGCCCAGTTGCGGGCGAAGTTCCTCGGCGACGGCCGTACGGTCGAGGTGGCCGAGTACGAGCCGAAGATGAACGTCACGCCGAATGCGGTGGCGCTGAAGGACGACTGAGCCCGTCGTCGACGTGCCGACGCCGGGGTGCCGACGCTGGTGTGACGACACTGGCGAGTCGGCGGCCGCGCAGCGTCGGACGGCGCTCAGCGTTCGGTGGGCAGGCCGCCGCCGGGTCGGAAGTCGGGATCGTTCGAGTCGCCTCGTGCCGATGCCCGGGCTGCCCGCTCGGCGGCCTGCTGCATCGTGGTGGCCATCGCCTTGGCAGCGCCGTCGTGCGACATGATCTTGCTGAGCACCGCAGCGGTGGCGCCCTTCATCAGTTCGTCCTTGTGCTCGGCCACGTAGTCGGCGGAGGCGATCTGCGGTCGGGTGATGCCGGTGACGGCGGGGATGACGTAGCGGGCGACGAGTTCCCAGCTGCGGAAGGTGGCTTCGCGGTTCGCCCAGTCGTGGGCGAAGCCGAGCACGACACCGAAGCCGCCGGTGAGGTGCTGCAGGTTGAGGATCGCCTCGATGAGGTCGTCGGGGGTGCCGACCACGGCGGCGCCTGCCCCCGCTGCGCCCTGTCCGGTGATCTGGTCGAGCAGCACCCACGGATCGTCGACCCACACGGCGCCCGGCCGGCCGAGCACTCTCACGTTGTAGTCGTTGTGCCACCGGTGCAGTCCGTGCACGGCTTCGGCTCTTGCCTGCTCGCGCGTCTCGGCGATGTGCCAGCTCATCAGCACGCGCCAGTTGTCGCGCGACACCGTCGTGCCGTGTGCCAGCGCGGCCTCCTCGGCGAAGCCCCATTGCGTCGGGAGCGCCTGGATGCCTTCGCTCGAGGTGGATGCGATGCTGAGGGCGCCGATGCCGTGCTTGCCGGCGAGCTGCATGCCGCTCGGTGAGATGCTGCTGGCCGTTGCCATCGGCATCGACTCCTGCAGGGGCAGGATCTGCAGCGCCGCGTCGCGCAGGGTGAACCATTCGCTGTCGTGGTCGAAGCGCTCGTCGCCGCGCAGCAGGCGGATGATGACGCCGAGCGCCTCGTCCTGCCGGTCGCGCTGTGTCATCGGGTCGATCGCCAGCGTGCGTGCGTCGCTGGGAAGTGCGCCCGGGCCGCTGCCGAACATGGCCCGGCCCATCGACATGTGGTCGAGCTGCACCATGCGCTGGGCGACGTTGAAGGGGTGGTGGTACGGCAGCGACACGACGCCGGTGCCGAGCCGGATGCGGTGGGTGCGCATGGCGGCGGCGGCGAGGAACATCTCGGGGCTGGCGATCATCTCCCAGCCGGTCGAGTGGTGCTCGCCGCACCAGAACTCGTCGTAGCCGAGCCGGTCGAGGTGGGCGGCCAGGTCGAGGTCGCGCTGGAACTGCAGTGTCGGGCTCTCGCCGATGGGGTGGTGCGGGGCGAGGAACGTGCCGAACTGGGTGCGGGCCATGGCGGCAGCGTACGAAACCCACCGCCCCCTGTGGGCAGTTGCGGTCAGCCGCTAGTCTGAGCCTTCCCTTCGGGGACGTAGCTCAGTTGGCAGAGCGCCACCTTTGCAAGGTGGATGTCAGGGGTTCGATTCCCCTCGTCTCCACTGGTGTGCGCTCGTGCAGGAAGTCGTGCGTCCCGGGCTGTGCTCGGGGCTCTCTGTTAGGTTGGGTAACAGTGTCTGATGGGGCAGAGACGAGGGCGCGCCTGGTCGAGGCGACGATTTCGGTGATCGCGACGCGCGGTGAGGCGGCGGTGCGGATGGTCGAGATCGCCGAGGCCGCGGGGATCAAGCAGCCGTCGATCTACTACTTCTTCCCGAGTCGTGAGGACCTGGTGGTGGCGGCGCACCGTGAGCGGTACCGGCGTGCGGTGGCCGAGGTGATCGGACGGTTCGAGGCCGAGTTCGCCGAGGCGAAGTCCGCCGAGGAGTTCCGGGCGGGGTCGGTGCGGGCGCTGCAGTTCGCGTTGTCCGACGAGCGGCGCGAGGCGCGATTGGTGCGGTTGGGGCTGCTGGCCAAGGCGTTGACGAATGACGAGCTGCTGCGCGAGGTGAACGACGCCGCCCACGAGGGGCATGTGGGGCTGGCGGCGATCCTCGAGCGGGCGCAGCGGGCCGGGTGGGTGCGTGGTGATGTGTCGCCGTTGACGTTGGCGGTGTGGGTGCGCAGCCTGATCTTCGGCCGCCTCGTGCTGGAGGTGGCTGGCGACCGGTACGACGGCGACGAGTGGACCCGCCTGGCGATCTCGTCGTTCTCGCGCACGCTC